>CAZMEL010000140.1:0-19518 GCA_964565225.1 uncultured Thermoanaerobaculia bacterium
CCTCGTGCTCGGTCTTGTAGGCACGGTACCAGTCGAGCGGTGCCATCAACGCCGGGGGCTCTACTCGGTCGGCTTCGATCCCGAGCTCTGCGGCAGCCTCGGGCGCTCCGCCGACATAGGCGGCGCCGGTCAGGGAGCCGATGGCATCCACGGCCTGGGCAAAGGTCGCCACCTCGAGCAGATCCACCGACTGCTCCCAATAGGAGATCGGAGCCGGCTCGGTGTCGTACCAGAAGTCCTTGGGAGCCACCCGAACGACCCGTGGTTTGTGTCCGGGCCGGGCCAGCACCAGGTGCTCGGGTCCGGCCAGCGGCACCCAACGCCGAAAATGAGGTGTGGCCTCGAAGGGAATCAGCTTGTCGTCGGCGTGGTAGACCCGCTGGCGCCCCGAGTGGAACACCACGGCTTCGACCGGAGCACCACCGCGGGCAGCTTGCTCCAAGGCCTTGCCGAGGTCACGGTCCAGGGTGGCGAGGTGCTGGGGATAGAGATCTCCGTGGCTCAAGATCGGTCCTCACGAGGTGGAATTTGCGGGTTGGCGCCTGCGTTCGGCTCCTCACGCGGCATCCTATCAACGGCAGGACCGATCTCGCTCCGTACGATCCGGCGCGATCGAGCTCAGCAAAAACCTTCCGTGCTCGCCGCCGTGGCCACCAGCTCGCGAAGGGTGGCGAGATCGAGGTCTTGCAGGCGACGAAACCGCAGGCAGCTCTTGCCCAGATCCAGATGGGAGAAGGTGTCCCGGTAGCGGTCGAGCACGGGTATGCCCGCGTAGATCGCCAGATAGCGCTTCTGCGAAGCCATGGCGAGAAAGGTCTGCCCATCGAGCTCGAAGGTGGGCATGCGGTACCCCATGGTCTCCCGGGTCTCGGGGACGACCTCGTGCACGAGGTCGCGCAGAACGGTCAGGATCTCTCGGCGCTCTGCCGGGAGAGATTTCAGATATTCATCGACTTCCGTGTTTCGCTGGCTCATGAAGAAGCCTCCCTTCCGGGAAAGATCCTACTTCTACCTTGTCAGATTCAGAAGCTCGTTCCCGGAAGAGGCGGCGCGACCCTTCGAGACCTGGTGGAAGGAACGCCGACTCGGCCCCGCGAGAGAATCTGGCAAAGTAGAGCTACCAGCCCCGGAAGAACTGTCAGCGGAGGCGGTACCGGACCATTGCCCGGAGGTGCAAGAGTGGGTCGTTCTCCGTTTCCTGGCCGATTCTCTGCACATCGAGAGCCGAATAGAAGAGCTCGAGCCCGAGCCGGGTCTTGGTGCTCAGCCCCCAGGTGGCACCGAGGGTCCAGGAGACCGTATCGCCCTCGGCCAGCTGCAGGGTCCGATCGCGAAAACCGAACGTCAGGGCATCGACCTGGAATTCCATGTCGAGCTGGTTGAACGCCACACCCGCGTGGATCACCGGCGCCCGAGAGCCTCGCGGCCGATAGTGGGCATTGAGCTCGACGCCGGTGTATTCGAGAGTCACCGTGTCGTTGGAAGGGGCTTCGCAGCCGAAGGGATTCTCCGGCGACCCCGGAGGAAACTGCTCGTCGCCTCCCGCGGTGCAGGTGAGGTCTCCCTCGGCCTCACCGACCTGGCCATAGGCCCGCAGCCCGAGACCCCAACGATCGCGATCCACCAGGGCTCGCTCCAGGGCAAGGGAGAATAGATTGGCCTCGATACCATCGACCTCGACCGGCGGCGTCAGGCCCAGGACGAGGTTGAGCCGCCCCGGGAGCCCCAGGGCCAGGCGGAGCCGTGCGGAGACCGGCGAACGGTTGAGGTCTTCTTCTTTGAAGCCCCCGAAACCCACGGTGCGTTGCTCCTGGTCGAGGTGAGGGATCTGTAGCAGCTCGAGCCCCAGGTCGACCGTCCAGGGCTCGAGCGATTCCACCGGTCCCAGGGAGGTCATGAGACTGGCCGAGGTGAAGTACTTCATCGCCCAGGCTTCCGGCTCGTCGAAATCGAGCTCTTGCACGATCTCGAACACCGGCGGTTCCTGGGCCACGACCGGGGTCGCTTGCCAGGTCGCCGAGGAAACGAGCAGAGAGAGGAATACCAGGAACCGGGACGGAGCCCCGGAAACGGACGCAGGAAAGGAATCGTACATGGACGTCTTGCTCCAGGAAGAACGGGCGGGGCCGGCTCACCCGGCTCTCCGCAACAGGAGAGCCGGCGCACCACCGCATGAGGATCTTCAATGTCGACGAAGGGTGATCAGGGGCAGGTCGGAAACGCCGCGGTATCGAGCACCGGCTCGGCGGGATTGCCCAGCGCGTTCGAGTACTCGTTCACCACGTCTTCCCGGGTGTCGGTGACCGTCACGGTGTATTCCACGTTGGTGGTGGCCGCCAGGAAGACCCAATATGCATCGAAGGGCGGTCCGCAGGCGTTGAGCACCTTGATCAACATCTCGATGTTGTCTTCGGAGAAGAAAAAGACCAGGCCGGAGTCTCGCTTGCCGATATCTACCGCCTGCCCGGCTCCTTCGTTGCCGTCGAAGTCGCGGTACCGCACCGTAACCTCGAAACGCCCGTTCTCGTTCAGGCACAGCGTCTCCGCCCCGGGCACACAATCACCGGCGGGCGGGTCATCATCGTCGTCGATCGTCAGAGTGGCGGCACTGGCCTGGCCCAGGGTGGCGCCGCCGGTCGGATTCGACAGGGTGAGATTGACCGTTTCGTCACCCTCCGTCTCGAGATCGTCGAGCACCGGAACGGTGAAGGACTTCGGCGCCGCGTCGCCGTCGGCCCAGTCGAGGGTTCCGCTGCTGGCCTGGTAGTCGTCTCCCGCGGTGGCGGAGCCGTCGCCGGTGGCGAAGCTCACGGACACCGCACCGTCGGAGCCGCCGCTGCGGGTGACGTTGATCAACGCCGGGCCTGCGTCTTCGCCTACCTCGAACTCGGTGCTGACGAAGGCGAGCGTGCCGGGAGATGGAGTTTCGTCGTCGTTGTCGGTGATCGTCACCGTCGCCGAGCTCGGGGAGCCCAAACCGGCTCCGCCGGTAGGGCTCGACAGGGTTACATTGAAGGTCTCGTTGCTCTCCGTGGCCCCGTCGTCGAGGATCGGCACCAGGATCGTCCGGGCGCCGCTGTCCCCATCGGCCCAGGCGAGGGTGCCGCCGCTCTGGGTGTAGTCGGTGCCCGCCTGCGCCGAGCCGTTGCTGGTGGCATAGCTCACCGTAACCGCACCGTCGTTTCCGCCGACCCGATTCACCGTCAGGCTCACCGTACCGCCCCCTTCGCCGACCTGGCGGGTCGCCTGGGCGAAGCG
Organism: uncultured Thermoanaerobaculia bacterium; assembly: GCA_964565225.1. GTDB lineage: Bacteria > Acidobacteriota > Thermoanaerobaculia > Multivoradales > J023 > CAZMEL01. Next base: position 3,259 of record CAZMEL010000140.1, read on the forward strand.
GAGATCGCCGGGCTCTTCCTGCTGAGCGCCCTGCACATTCAGGGTGCCGGTCATCCCCTGGCCCACGTGCACGATACAGACGTAGTTGATCGTTCGCACTTCGTCGAAGACCAGGCTGAAGCTCCAGTCGTTGGCGGCGGGCTCACCGCTGCCGCCCATGCCGTCGCAGCCGTTGGCACAACGAAAGCTGCCGTCGTTGGCCTCGACATTGTGGAAGCCACCAGCGTTGGTCCAGGTGACGGTATCGCCCACCTGGATGGTGAGGTTCTGGGGTGAAAAGGTGAGGCCCGGGCCCACCTGGACAAAATGCTCCGCTGCCAGGATGGGTAGGGTCACTGACATACCGAGCAGGCCGAAAGCCAGCCAAAGCATCTGGATCGTCTTTCGCATCGCGGGGTCCTCCAGCTTGTGAACGCTTCACGGTTCTCTGCTCCGTGAGTGGGCCTGGGCGGGCCTGTGGTTCAATTCGAAGATCGAGGAAAAATCTTTGAGCCTTCGTTGAACCTTCGCCAGCTCTTCGGGAACCTACTCGCCGAAGTGACCCGAAGCATGAGCAAGAAACACATCTCACCGGAACGCCTGCTACCCAGCGACCACGAGCTGCTACAGGCGGTTGCGAACAGAGATCGCGACGCCTTCGAGCAGATGTACCGGCGATACCACCGGCGCCTCTACGGCTATCTGCTGCGCTGGATCGACCAGCCCGATCTGGTGGAGGAAGTGCTCGACGACGTGCTCTTCGTGGTGTGGACGGATGCCGCCAAGTTCGGCGGCCGCTCCCGGGTCTCGACATGGATCTTCGGGATCGCCTTCCGCAAGGCCATGCGTGCCCTCGAGCAGCGCTCGCGCCAGCCCTCGACCGGCGGTGAGGAGCTGACGGACCACACGTTCGATACCGCCCCGGGGCAGCTGCAGCGGGAGCTCCAGCTCAGTCTCGAAAAGGCGTTCGCCAGCCTCTCTCCGGAGCACCGCACCGTGGTCGAGCTGACGTACTTCGAAGACTGCTCGTACCAGGAGATCGCCGAGATCGTCCGCTGCCCGGTGAATACGGTCAAGACGCGGATGTTCCACGCCCGCAAGAAGCTGCGTGAGATCCTGCCCCGGCTCGGATTCAGCCATGCCATGAGATGATCCTGCGAGGAAACCGAGAGATGCCGACTCCAACCGTTGCCATGAGTCACGAAGACGCCTGGGAGCTCCTTCCCTGGCTCGCCAACAACTCGTTGCAGGGCGACGAGCTACACGCGGTGCTGGAGCACTTGAAGAGCTGCGGCGCCTGTCGCGACGAGCTTCGCTTCCTGCCCGAGCTGCGCCTCGTCTCCGACCAGGTGCGCCCGGAGGCGCCACCTTCGAGCACCGTCTCACAGAAGCTCAGCTCGCGGATCGAAGCCCACGAGCAAGATCGGCGGCCCTGGATCCACAAGACGAGCGAGACGCTGCGCCGCCGAGCCATGTCGGGCGAAGGGTTGCCCTTCCTGCTCGCCCAGGCGGCTCTGATCGTGCTCCTGGTCGGCGGTATGTGGTGGACCCGGCCGGAGCCGGCATTCCAGACCCTCTCCCAGGCGGCCCCCGCGGCGGAGTCGGTGCACTATCTGCGCTTGATCTTCGAAGACTCCACTCCGGCGGCCGAGCTCAGGGACCTGCTCCTCGAGCTCGAGGCGACTGTCGTTTCCGGCCCCTCGTCGCTCGGAGCCTACGTGGTGCGTGTGCCCGCGAAGGACGGGCTCGACGAAGAGATCACCGCCTTACGGCTTCGCGAAGAGGTAACTTTCGTGGAGCCCACACCCTTTCGACCCTGAAGACATGCCGGGACTTTCATGACCAGACCACGCCTCCACCCTCTCCGCTCGGCTCTCGCCGGGCTCTGCCTGTTGGTTCTCGGCTGCTCCAGCACACTCTCGCCTCCTCCCAGAACGTCGGCCGCCACGGCCAGCTCGGAGTCTTCCGACCAGGTGATGGTGACCCTGAAGACGACCCATCCCCGAATGGTGGAACGAGTGGTCCGGGATCTCGCGATCGACTATGGGCTGAGCGTGGTCGCCGTCTGGGAGATGGCCTCTCTGGAGAGCCGTTGTGCGGTGTTTCGAGTCTCCCACCCACGCGCGATGCCCCGCACTCTGGATCGCCTCTCCTCGGACCACCGGGTCGACCTGGTCGAACCGATTCGAAGATATACGGTGCAGTCTCTCGAGGGAACGGAGGACACCTACCGGCATCTGCAGCGCAACCTCGAAATCCTCCACCTCGATGCCGCTCACCGCATGGCTACCGGCAAGGGGGTCCGAATCGCGGTGGTCGATACCGGTATCGATTTCTCCCATCCCGACCTTCGGGGCCGGATCAGCATCGTCCAGAATTTCGTGGAGAGCGAAGGCGAGCGATTCGCGTCGGATATCCACGGCACGGCGGTGGCGGGAGTGATCGGTGCGGCCGCCCACAACGGCCAGGGGATCCTCGGCGTCGCCCCCGAGGCGAATCTCATGGCGCTCAAGGCCTGCTGGCCCCGAGATCCCGAGGCAGCTCCGGCGGTCTGCGACAGCTACACCATTGCCCAGGCCCTGGACTTCGCCATCGTCAACGAGGCGCAGGTACTCAACATGTCTCTGGCGGGCCCCCACGACTCGATTCTCTCGGCTCTCATCGAACGGGCCCTCGAACGGGGAATCCTGGTCGTCGCCGCCACGTCCGACCACACGGCCATCTCGTTTCCCGCCTCTCTCGACGGGGTCCTGGGCGTTCGCTCGGTGGAAGACGAAGCCGGCGGCGACGTCACCAACCGGGGAAACGATCTCAGCGCTCCCGGCAAAGAGATTCTCACCACGTTTCCCCAGGGCGCCTATGACTTCATTTCCGGTTCTTCTCTCGCCGCGGCACAGGTTTCGGGTATTGCCGCGCTGCTGCTGGAACACCGACCCGACCTCGACCCGGGGCAGATCCGGACGGTTCTCCACGCAAGCGCGAACGACAACCCCGGCTTACGGGTGGTCGACGCCTGCGCCGCCCTGCGGCAGCTGATGCAACAACCCGGTAGCTGCGACTGAGCTCGCCCGCAGGTGGTTGGACGCACAGCGGTAGCCACCATTGCCGAGAACACTGGCCACCAGTGGCGGGAAGAGCACCAGCTCGTACCCACCTCGTCCAAAGGCCGCTTCCGCCATGGTGTCTCCGGTCGGGAGCCCGCTGGCGAATCCTTCCGCGCGGCTCCGACCTTCTGTACGTTCCAGCACCACATTGACCCAGGTGACCAGGAAGCCCGCGCTCGCCGCAAGCTCCGAGCTCGCAGATCCGGGCACCAGGAGCAGAGGCACTCGCCGTACCTCGAGACCTTCGGTTGTGAGATGGGTCGAGACGTGATCGAGATAGACCTCGAGATTGCCGGAACGCCCGGCGAGCTGGCCTTCGAGCACCTCCTGCCGCGAGGCCGGCTCCAGGCCGTACCTCTCCGCAAACGCAGCCCACTCTTCTTCGGAGATCTTGCGGAGCAGATCACTCCCCGTTCCGAGATCCCCGACCAGCGCCATCGCCGAGGCGCCGACGCGCGGCAGGATGGTCAACAGAGAATCGAGGTCGAAACCGGCTCCTCCGCCGATGGCGCGCATTTTTCGGAACCGCTGCTCCGGGGCTCCGCTCCGAGGGAGATCGTGCACCCATCGAACCGGGCGCCGGTAGAGGGTCGTGAGCTCCTCGGCCGCCTCTTCCGCCGCCGAGAGGTAGCGATCGATACCTTCGACAGTTGCAAACGAAGCGACCGGAACCCGTTCGAGACCCAGGATCTCGAGAGCCCGGAGCTCCACGGTGTGCAGACCGATCCAGACCTCCTCTTCGGTCAGTAGCACCTGCCCGTTGTGGAAGGGAACCGCAGACTGCACGAGCCGAGGGTGGCTCAAGCGCTGATCGATCACCGCGGGCAACCCCTGGAGTAGCTCTCTCCCAAGATCCCCGTCGGCCTCTCGCCCCGTCTGCCGGTTGGGCCTCTCGACGAAAACCCATCCTTCCTCGGTCGCCAGTGGGAGGAGCGGGTCCCGTACCCAGGGTGTGTAGGGGCGCCCGTGGGTTTCGAGCAGGAAGGTGCCGGGGCTTCTCGAGCTCTCCACCAGCCTCCGGCGAACCGGACCGTCACTCAACACCAGGAGCAGGCGTCCCGGTGCCCGCTCCTCGACTCCCCGCAGGAATGCCTCTGCTTCCGCTGGCGAAAAGAAGCTCGAGGGCAGGGAGAAGATCGAGGCCTCGATGGCCCCTTCGGCTCGGACCTCACCGCACGGCACCTCTCCAGCTTCGATCCGGCGCTCCCGGCTGCTCCGTGGAACCGCTCCCCAGGCGACCTCGATCGCCTCGACATCGTCGAAGCCGACCCGCCGAAGCCGGTGCAGATCCTCCAACAATCGGTCTCGCAGGGCGGGTGAAGCCTTCTCCGGCCACAGCTCGGGAAGAGCCGACAAGACGTGCTGCCGGAGCTCCTTCTCGGCCACGAAGCGATCCGGGTCGACAAGGAAGGTCGTGAGCAGACCGAAGACCTCTTCCTCGGCCCAGGGCTGCTCAAACTGGCTCAACTCCAGCGCTTGGGCCCGACCCAACGCCCGGAGGTAGGTGGCCATCTCCCCTTGTCCCCACTCTTCGGAGAAGAGGCGCCCGAAGACGGCGGGCAGCCGTTTCCGGGTGGCGACGAGATGACTCGCCAGGCGTTCGGGGGAAAGCACCTCCTGTAAGAGCTCACGAACCTCAGCCGTCGAGAGCTCACCCACCTCGAGGGTCCGCAGAGCCTCCTCGACTCCATCGGTCGAAACCGGCTCGCTCGCGACGGCACAAGCCGCCAACGAGATCCACCCCAGAAACAGAGCTGCACCGGCCCGGCTCCGCACGAAGCCGATCTCATTTCCTACTGCGGGCCGCATGATTCCACACAACGGGAAAGAGCCGTGTCGCACGAAGCGACACGGCTCTTCGGATTCGACGCTCCGAAAAAATCAGGAGCGGCGGCGGAGCCGGAAGATGCCGGCACCGAGGAGGGACAGCAGAAGGGCGAGAATGCCGAACTGTCCGAGGGTCGGGATCTCGGTCGGCGGAACCGGCGGCTCCTCCTCTCCACCTTCGGTACCTACGAGGTTGAAGAGGAAGTCGTTGAAGCCACCACCAACCGCGCAGTTGGTACCGGCCGGCTGCCAGTCGATGCAACCGCTGCCGAAGCCGTCACCGGGATTCCGCCAGTGACCCGGGGCGTTGGTGTCGACCGTACGGTTGCTCCAGAAGTGCTGGCCATTGGCCGCGAAGTTCTGGCTGGTCTGGATGGCGACCCAGTGCAGACCGGAAGGCAGCGCGCAGCCACCGGGCAGGTCGAGCTGGAAGGAACCGAGGTTGTCCACCGTCGGCGTGATGCCGGGGAAGGAGCAGACGACGGCGCCGCCGAGCGGGGTGCCACCGTTGTCCTCGTACATCTCGACCCGCACCGTGGCGGCACCCGGGGTTCCGGTGGTACCGATGGTGTTGATCTGCTCGATGGTCCAACCAGTGGGGAACGTGACGTCGAAATCGTCGGAAGCTTCGGAGTCGTACTGGTCGTAGCCAGCCTCGAAGTCCTGGTCGGGGGCACCGTTGCCAGAAGCCATATCGGTCTGGTCGTACAGAACGATGGCGCCGCCCTCGGGAGCGGTGATGTCAACAATACCAGTAGCGTTGGCTTCCTTTACCGGCGTCTGCGCCACCGCGACGGTCGCGAGCAGGCAGCCGATCACGGCTAGGAAAAATACGTTGCGAGAAACCATTCAGTCCTTCCTCCTGTTGGTCGTTTTCTCTAATCCCGTTTACGAAAATTCCAAGCCGTTGCAACCTCAGGCTCAGCTTTTTGAGTTTTTTTATCGTAAGAGATCTGAAGCGGCCAAAAACTTACCACAATGAGATATGGCTGAGCAAGTGCTCCAGCGCTCGCTTTCATGCCTTCCATCATTGTGACTTTCCGCCCGCGACCGATTCTTCGATTTTTACGCGCACTCGCTCCAGATTCTTCTCGAAAAGAGCGTTGTCGGGCTCTCGTGCCAACGCTTCGACCAGAATCCTTTCGGCTTCGAGCCAGTTCCCCTGGAGATACGCGAGGTTCGACCGGTACTGTAGCATGACTACCTCACCCGGCGCCAGATTCTCCGCCCGATCGAGAATCCCCTCGGCCTGATCGTACTCTCCGCGGCGGATCAGCTCCCGCGCCTCGGCCAGCAGCCGGGCCGCCTCGATCTGCTCGGGCGTCGAAGCCACTCTGGTGGTCGCCGGCTGGCCGAGCCTCGCCAGGGCTTCGCGCGCCGGCGGGTAGTCGGAGTCGTACCGCAGAGCGCTGCGATAGTCGGCGATCGCGGCGTCCAGATCGCCCCCTCGCTCATGGGCGAGGCCGCGATTGAAGTAGGCCGGCAGGAACAAGGGATCCGACTCGATGGCCCGATCGAATTCCTTCAACGCCTGATCGACTCTGCCGAGCTGCAGCAGGGCCGTCGCCAGGCCGCTGCGCAGGGCCGGGTCGTCGGGCTCGACGATCAGCTGCTCGACGAATATCTCCGCCGCCTCGCGGTACCGACCCTCTCGCAGCAGGATGTTGGCCAGATTGCGGTCGTTGGTCGAAGGGGCGGCCGCCTCCGAGTCGCCGAGGTACCCGAGGCTCTTGAGCCGCTCCAGCACCGCATCGTCGACCTCCGCCGACCGGGTCTCGTCTACCGATCGGTCGCGCGACCTGGGCTCGCCGGTCTCGTAAGTGGCGATTCGCCGCACCGAGAGCGGCGGATCGAAGACTTCTTCCAGCACCCGGCCCGGCATGTCGTCGGCCACCGGCAGCCCGGCCAGAGCCAGCAGAGTCGGCGTGATGTCGAGGGTTTCGGCCCGCTCCCAGCGAGCGCCGGGCCGAACCCCGGCCCCGTACAGGAACAGGCTGGCCTCCCGCCGGTGGAACGCCTCGCTGACCCGGCGCATGTCCCGGAGCTTGCTGGGATCCTCTGGCAGCTCGCCGAGCTGGAAACCGTGATCCGAGACCACCATGAGCGTGGTCCGTTCGTCCAGAACTTTCAGGTACTCGCCCACCAGCTGATCGGCGAAGAGGTACATCTGTTCGACCGTGTTGCCGAAACGGCTCTGCTGGGCTTCGAGCTCGCCGGCCAGGTCGGCCTGGCGAAACAGGTGGCCGAAGAGGTGGGAGGAAGAATCGACCCCTTCGATGTAGACCATCAGCAGGTCGGGCGAGGTTCGGCGCCAGAGATCGAGCCCGATGTCGCGGTAGCTGCGGGCCGCAGCCAGGGCCCATTTGAAATGGCTGAGGTCGTCGTCGAACCGAAAGCTTTCGGCACCGGCTTCCTCGAGCACCGCGACGTAGGGGCGCAGATCCTCCTCGCTCAAATCTTCGGTTCGAGTAATCCGCGCTTCGACCTCGGGCAAGGCCTGCGCCGGCCAGACCACTCCTTCTTCCATCGTCTCGCCGAGGCGATCCCCCATCAAGAAGTGGTAGCAGGTGTGATCACTCACCATCACTCCGCGTACCGCTTCCGCCGGCCAGGTGGCCCACCAGCCGACCACTCCCACGTCCCGCTCCTGCGCGGAGAAGAGATTCCAGATCGCCTCGACCTTACGCAGGGTGCTCGTGACCGGCAGCTTCTCACCACTCACCGGGTCGACGGTCGTGAAATGACCGATCCCGTGGGTGCCCGGCCGGCGACCGGTGGCGATCGTGGTCCAGACCACCGGGCTGAGCAGCGGCGGCGGACTGTCCATCACGCCGAAGGCACCGCCTTCGACCAGCCGAGCGAAGTTGGGAGCTTTGCCCTCGGCGATCAGAGTCTGCACCACCTGGGGATCGAGGCCGTCGATCCCCAGGACCAGCAGTCGATTCCCGGGCTGCGCTCCACAACCGGCCGCCAGAAGCGCCACCGCGAGAAGGATGGCGCCGAGCGCGAGAGCGATCGAGACGCGTCTCACGGGTAGGTGTAGCTGGCCTCGAAACCGAGGGGAATGCCGAGGACCCAGAAGCCGAGGAGGAAGAGGGTCCAGGTGACCAACAGGGTCACCGAGTACGGGAGCATCAACGAAACCACGGTGCCGATGCCGGTGGACTTGACATATCTCTGGCAGAAAACCACCACCAGCGGGAAGTAGGGCATCAGCGGCGTGATGATGTTGGTGGTGGAATCACCCACGCGATACGCCGCCTGGGTGAGCTCTGGCGACAGGCCGAGCTGCATCAACATCGGGACGAAGATCGGGCTCAGGAGGGCCCATTTCGCCGACGCCGAGCCCACCAGCAGATTGACGCAGGCACTGAGCCCGATGATGCCGACGATCGTGACCTGCCCCGGCATTCCCAGACTCTGGAGAAAGTTGGCTCCCTTGATCGCCAGCAGCACACCGACATTGGACTTGCCGAAGGAGTAGATGAACAGCGCGGCGAAGAAGGCCATCACCAGGTAGTACCCCATGGTGCTCATGGTGGTGCTCATACCCTTGACGATGTCGCGATGGTTTTCGACCGACTTCGAGACATAGCCGTGCACGATGCCGGGAATGAGGAAGAAGAGGAAGATCAGGGGCACGATCGAGGCCATCAGCGGCGAGCCCTGGGTGATGCTGCCACTGGCGGCCCGCAGCGGCGAATCCTGGGGAGCCACCGCCAGAAAGAGCAGGACCGAGCACACCACGATGCTCGCCATACCTGCCACCAGGCCCCGACGCTCGGCGTCCGTGAGCTGCTCCATCTTCGGCATCTGGTCGGGATCGCCGTCGATCTCGACCTTGGCCAGGCGCGGCTCGACCACCCGATCGGTGAGGAACCAACCGACCAGAACCACCAGCAGACTCGAGGCGCCGGTGAACATGAGATTGCAGAGCGGGTTGACCGAGAGATCGGGATCGATGATCTGGCCACCGGCCTGGGTGAGCCCCTGGAGCAGGGGATCGATGCTCGACGGGATGAAATTCGCCGAGAAGCCTCCCGAGACCCCGGCGAATGCGGCGGAGATACCGGCCAGCGGATGCCGACCGGCAGCGTAGAAGATCACGCCACCGAGAGGAATCACCAACACGTAACCGGCATCCGCGGCGGTGTGGCTGACGATCGCCACCAGGATCAACATCGGTGTCAGGAGCGAGCGCGGGGTGAACCCGAGCATCCATTTCAGCACCGCGTTGATGAAGCCCGAGCTCTCGGCGACACCCACGCCGAGCAGTGCCACCAACACGACTCCGAGAGGATGGAAACCGGTGAAGGTCTTGACCATGTCGGTCATGAACTGGGTCAGGGCCTCCCCGCTGAGCTGGTTCGCCACACGGATGGGCTCGCCGCTGCTGGGATTGACCTCGGAGAACTGCACCGGGGCCAGGAGAGCCGACACCACCCAGGTCAACACCATCAGGATCAGGAAGAGCACCGCCGGGTCGGGCAGTCGGTTGCCAACGCGCTCGATGCCGTCGAGAGTCCGCGCCAGCCAGCCGCCGGGCTCTTCGCCGCCGGGTGTGGAAGGTGCTGGATCGGATATGTCTTTGGCCATGCCTCGCCTCCTGCTGTGGAACGTTCCCGCTTGCCCCCGGCGGTAGATCCACCGAGCTACGAATGTACCGGAGCCTCGTGGCCGGATTATACGCGGTATGCCGAAATGGCGAATCGGGGGATTCGAATCGCCGATCAGAAATCGGCGGGCAGGCGATCGGCCAGGGTCACCCGGCGGGGGCTGAAACGCATGCGGTAGGCCAGAACCTCGACGCCAGCCGCTCGCACCTCGCGCAACGTCTCACCATAGGCCGGATCCACTTCGTCGGCCGGGCGGAAGCGGTGGCAGTCGGCACGGCCGACGAAGAAGAAGATCACCCCGCGGTCTCCCCTGGCCACCACCCCGGCGAGATCGTGCAGGTGTTTGCGGCCGCGTTCGGTGACGGCGTCGGGAAAGGCCGCGGCACGGCCGACTCGCAACGTGGTGTTCTTGATCTCGACCCAGCAGACCGGCTGCCGCCCCTCGGGATCGGAGAGCCGAAGGTCGATCCGGCTCCGGCCTGCCTCCCCGTATCTCACCTCCGGGCGTACCTCCGGATATCCCCGCAGCTCGGGAATCCGGCCGCGGCGCACCAGGTCGGCGACAACCCGGTTGGGCAACCCGGTGTTCACGCCCACCCAGGTGCGGCCCATGCGAATCATCTCGAGGGTGAATCTGAGCTTGCGGGCCGGATTGCCGGAATCGGAGATCAGCACCGGTCGCCCCGGCTCGCTGCAGCTCGTCATCGCTCCAGGGTTCGGGCAGTGCACGGTCAGCTCCGAGCCGTCTTCGAGGCGCACATCGGCCAGGAAACGTTTGTACCGTCGCACCAGGGTGGCGGGCACCATTTCCCGTTCCAGCTTCATGACGCCGCCGGAACGGCCCCGCGGATCGCCCGAATCCGTTCGAGGATCGGAGGGTGGGAGTCATGGAGACAAACATAGAGCGGGTGCGGTGTGAGGTTCACGAGGTTCTCCGCCGCCAGCTTCTTCAGGGCCGAGACCAGAGCCAGAGGTTCTTCGACCGTCTCCGCGGCGAAGCGATCGGCCTCGAATTCGTGCCGCCGCATCAGGACGTAGAGCAACAGGGAGAGAACGATGTCGATGGGAGCGAAGAGCAGGCCGAAGAAGACCAGCCCGGCGTGGACCGAGACGACTTCCATCCCGAACGCATCGAAGAGCCCACGATGGCCCAGGAACACGGAGAGCAGGAAAAACGTCATTCCCGAGTGGGCCACGGAGATCAGCAGCCCTTTGATGACATGGCGCTTCTTGGAATGCCCCACCTCGTGGGCCAGGATCGCAACCATCTCCGCCACCGTCTGCTGTTGCACCAAGGTGTCGTAGAGAGCGATTCGTTTCGTCTTGCCGATCCCGGTGAAATACGCGTTGGAGCGGGTCGAACGGCGGGAGCCGTCGACCACGAAGATCCCTTCGAGATCGAATCCCACGGACCGCGCATAACGAGCCAGGGCCCGGCGCAGATCACCATCTTCCAGCGGCTCGAAGCGATGGAAGAGAGGAAGGATCCACAGCGGGAAGACGAAGGTCATCACCACGGTGACGACGGTGGTGAATCCCCAGCAGTAGAGCCAGGCCCACTCTCCGGCTCGATCGAAGAACCAGAGCACCAGGGCCAGGACCGGGATGCCGAGAACGGCACCGAGCGCGAGCCCCTTGGTGAGGTCGGTCACGAAGGTCTTGGGAGTCGTGCGATTGAAGCCGAAACGTTCCTCGATCACGAAGGTCGAGTAGAGACGAGACGGCAGGTCCAGCAGCCCGCGACCCAGGCCCAGCACGACGATGAAGGCGACCCCCGTCGCCACCTCGCCGAGCTCGAAGCTTCGAAGCCAGTGATCGAGACGCTGGAAACCACCCCAGGCCCAGAACAGCAGGAGCACCACGAGCCCGAAGGTGTTGTCGAACATGGAGAGCCGGGTCTTGGCGCGAGTGTACTGCTGCGACCGGCGATAGGTCTCCGGGTCGAACACGTCGGCGACCTCGCCCGGAGCCTCCGGAGCCATGGAACGCAGATTGAGGAGATCCGCTGCCAGCGAGAGCAGGTACTCTCCTAGCAGAGCGATCAGGATCACCGTGGCGTACAGGTTCATCCCGACGAACATTCAGAATTCCCGTTCAAATCAAAAGGCGGCCGCGGATCGAGCCGCGCGCCGCCAAGTCTTTCAGATCCGACTCCGGCACCTGACAGGATACAGCTCCTGGCAGGGTTCTACCAGCTCCTCAGAGAGAAACCGCCTCCTCGCCGAGCAGAACCATGGTGCCTTCGGGCTCGTCGTGAGGTCCCGATTTCTCCAGGGTGATGGTGAATCCCTGGGTTCCCGCCGGCATGGTAAGGGCGTCCATCTCGGCCCTCGAATCTTCTCCGACACGAATCGGCCCGCCGTTCACCGGCCCCTCTGCGGTCATGAACCACAGGTGGTACTCCATGCCCGAGGGCGGTGGCGCCAATCCCTTGACGTTCAGGTACCACCGCTGGTGCTGCCCACAGACATAGATGATGCCATCGGATTCCCTGCCACCCCGGCCCGGCGCAGCCGTGTTCACCGCCCGCATCGGGTAGGCCCGGGTCGCAATCTGGGTGATCATCTGGTGCCGCCGATTCAGGGTCGTGAGACGCCCCTCCATCTCCTGTAGCGTGGCCATCTGGTCGGGCACGTTCAGCAGCTCTGTGCGCAGCTCCACGATGGTGGCCTGCTGCTCTTCCAGCTTGCCGTACAGGTACCCCAGACCGAGCAAACAGAATCCGAGCATCGCCGCCAGCGCCCAGGTCATCCACTGGCTACCCCCGGAAGACGCCGGCTTTGCCACGGGCAGGAGCATCGGCTGCTCGGCCGAACGCCCGGCCAGGGTCACATCGACGGAATCTCGCGCGGCTCCGTGGCGAAGGGTGACTTCCGAAGCCTCCCGGTCCGCAACCGGGTTGCGGAAGGTCATCTCTGCCACGGTCCGATCGTCGAGCATCGCCTGGGCGCTGCTCTCACCTCCGGTGGCGCCGCTGATCGCTGCCAGCAGCCGCACCTTCGTTCCTACGTTCGGGAAAGCGGGCTCGAGCTCATAGGGCAAGAGGCCGAGCACCTCGGTGTGCTCTCGCACCATTTGAGCATCTACCGGATCCCCGTCCACGAAGTCCAGCGCATCGGCCCCACCCGACGCCACGCGATCGACCGCCGTCAAGATCGCCTGTTCCTCGCGGTCCAAGTTTTCCAAATCGAACTCTTCGGACATTCTCCAGCTCCATCCTCGCTATCAGAGCAGCTGCCGCAGATCCTCTGCCAGTGCTTTCCGCAGCTTCTTCATGGCGAGGAGCGTCCTCGTCTTCACCGTTCCCAGGGGAATGCCCGTCGAATTTGCAATTTCGCTCTGGGTCATTCCCTGAAAAAACGCGAGTTGAAGAATCTGTTGCTGCTCCACCGGCAAGGCCAACATCTCCTGTCGCAGTCGTTTGCGGCGCTGCTTCCATAGTACGGAGCCAGGGCCTTCGGGAGATGTATGTTGGTGGGGATTTTCGAGCTTCAGATTCTGCAGGGTGCGATCCTTGACCTGGCGGCTGCGCAGCCGGTCGATCGCCCGCGATCGGGTGATGAGCACCAGCCAGGTCGACACCGACGACCGCGAAGGGTCGTAGCGGCCCGCCTGGTTCCACACCTGGAGAAAGACCTCCTGGAGGATCTCTTCGCCTTCTTCTTCCCCGAGGATTCTTCGTGCCAGCGCCAGGAGGAGCCCGGAGAAGCGATCATAGAGGTCGGAAAGAGCCGAAGCGTCACCGGCAGCGATCCGCCGCAGCAGCTCGCGATCTTCTTCTGCGGTCGTCTTGGCCTGGGCTTGGGGCTCTTGTCCGTTCATCGGCGAGATTCCGGGCGGCTACAAGGTCTCAGCTTTCGACGATACCACGCCCCATCGCCAGGCAGCCCAATCGGCCACGGGTCGCCAACCAGCTCGATACCGGGCTCAATACCGCGGAACGCTGCGGTCGATCTCGAAGCTCCAGGCATCGATCCCTCCGGCCAGGTTCACGGTTTTCTCGAGCCCCTGGTCACGTAGGAACTGGACCGCGTGGGACGACCTGGGACCATGGTGGCAGTGCACGACCGTTACCACGTCCTCGTCGAGCTCGTCGAAGCGATCCGGAAGATCCCGGAGAGGAATGTGCTTGGACCCTTCGATCCGACAGATCTCGAGCTCCTGGGGCTCCCGGACGTCGAGGATGTGGACCTCGCGGCCCTCGTCGAGCCAGCGCTTCAGCTCCTGGACCTCGATATCGAACGGCAGTGTCTCGTCTTCCAAATCGTTCTCCTCTCTTGGGAAAGGCTGGTCGTCCCGTCCACCGTTCCGGCGCCCCGGCTCGGCACCGGAGCAGGAGCCGGACGTCATCTCCACCAGCTCCCGCTGGTCGGGCTCGACGCCACACATCGGACAATCGGGAGCGGCTTGGATCGACACTTCTCGGAAACCGGTGCCCAGAGCGTCGAAGATCACCAGGCGGCCGACGAGGGGCTCGCCGAGCCCCAGGATCAGCTTCAACGCCTCGCTCGCCTGGAGAGCGCCGATTATACCCGGCAAGACCCCCAGGACACCTCCCTCCGCACACGAAGGCACCAAGCCCGGCGGCGGCGGCTCGGGAAACAGGCAGCGGTAACAAGGGCCTTTCTCGGCGGCGAAGATCGAAACCTGCCCCTCGAACTTCGCCACCGCTCCCCAGACCACCGGACGACCGGCGATCACACAGGCGTCGTTCACCAGGTAGCGGGTGGCGAAGTTGTCGCTGCCGTCGACCACGAGGTCATGGTCCGCCACCAGGTCCAGGACATTTTCGGCTCCCAGGCGTTCGTCGATCGCCCGGATCCGGATCCGGGGATTGAGATCCAGCAGCCGTTCCCGGGCCGCCTCGACCTTGGCCGCCCCCAGCGTGGCCTCGCCGAACAGCACCTGGCGCTGGAGGTTGGATTCGTCGACCCGGTCGAAGTCGATCAGCCCCAGAGTCCCGACCCCGGCGGCGGCCAGGTATTGTGCGCTCGGCGAGCCCAGACCTCCGACGCCGACCAGCAGCACCCGGGCCGCCTTGAGGCGCTTCTGCCCTTCCAGGCCGATCTCCGGCAACACGAGATGGCGGCCGTACCTGCGGATCTCACCGCTGTCGAGATTCGTCGGGCGCTGGGAAGAGGAGAGGAGTGGCATCGTCGGCTCCGGGATCTTCGAATGCGGAAGGCTCGCCCGACCGAAGTCCGGCCGAGGAAAGAGCAGTTTAGTTCGATCCCGTCCAGAAACAGCCATTTTCGGTGCCTGAGGAATCCTGAAGTCCGAGCACGAAGCGTAGACTGTCTGAGCAGATGAGAAGTCAATCGGCCCTAAATGCTTTCCTCAATGAACTTACGCGGCAAGGCAACACTGAAGCGAGTTTCGAGCCTCGCGCGCAGGACTTCAGGCATCGTCGGCTCCGGGATCTTCGAATGCGGAAGGCTCGCCCGACCGAAGTCCGGCCGAGGAAAGAGCAGTTTAGTTCGATCCCGTCCAGAAACAGCCATTTTCGGTGCCTGAGGAATCCTGAAGTCCGAGCACGAAGCGTAGACTGTCTGAGCAGATGAGAAGTCAATCGGCCCTAAATGCTTTCCTCAATGAACTTACGCGGCAAGGCAACACTGAAGCGAGTTTCGAGCCTCGCGCGCAGGACTTCAGGATTCCTCTTGCCGAGACCGTTTCTGGACGGGATCTAGTTCAGATCCTTCCCAGGTGTTTCCGGACGAGTCGAGTCGGAAGCACCCTCGAAGCCACTGACGAAGGGAACGCGGCCGGCGGCGACCTCGATCGTGGCCCAGGCGCGCACCACCGAGATCAAGGCCAGGTCACTCTCGGTCCGCTGTCGCCGCAGGGAGGCTTCGGCTTCGAGGAGGTCGTTGGTGGTCGAGCGGCCGGCGCGATATCTCTCCTGCTCCACGCGCAGGGTCTCACTCGCCAGCTCCATCCCTCGGCGCCGAACCTCGATGGTCGCCTCGGCGACCCGCAGCTGCATCAAGGCGCGCTGGATCTCGTCGACGATCGATCGTTCGAGCTCCTCGGCATCGGCCGCCAGGGCCCGCCGTTCTTCGTCGAGGGCGGTGATCCGGGGACGTCGCGTGCCGGCGGCGAAGGGATTCCAGCGCAGGCTCAACGTGCCTTCGAGCTGGTCGTCGGGGCGAAAGGGATCACCGCTGGAGCGGATGTAGCTCGCCTGGGCAGAGAGGCGCGGCAGGCGCCCGGCCTCGAGGGCTCTCGCCCGCAGCTCGAGCGCGCGGATCCGCTCCCGGATCGCCGAGAGATCGGGGCGCACAGAACGCGCCGTACGCAGCAGGTCTTCTTCACTCTCCCGCGGCAGATCCGGAAGGCGATCGAGCAGCACCGGCTCGACCCCGCCGTCCAGACCCGCCGCCCTCCCCAGGTCCCACAGGGCGATCCGGCGCTGCTCCTGGAGCTCCAGGCGGTCGAGCCGGGCCGACTCCAGGTCGAGGCGCACTTTCAAGGCATCCGCCTCCAGGGCTCGGCCCCGTTCCACTCGCTCCCGGGTTTCGTCGAGGCGGCCTTCGAGACTGCGGATGAAGGCCTCGGTGGCTCCCATGGCGGCGTCGACCTCGAGCACCCGCAAGTAGCTGTCGGCCGCCAGCGCCGCCAGCTGCTGGCGGAGCCGGTGGGCGTCCAGATCGACGGCGGCCGCTTCCCGACGCGCCGCCCGGGTCCCGTAGAAAAGGCGTGCGGGATCGAGTAGCGGCTGGTCGATCGTGAGC
>CAZMEL010000141.1:0-19328 GCA_964565225.1 uncultured Thermoanaerobaculia bacterium
TCTACGAAGAGCTACCTGCGGCCATGGCTCGGCTGCGTCGCGACACCTCCCCCATCGCCCAGGCCGAGGCCTCGGTGACCTACAACATGATCGTCGAAGGGGTCCTGGCCGAGACCGGGTACCACGCCTACTACTCGATTCTCGAACGCCACGGCTGGATGCCCGGGATGCGCCAGGCGGTGGGTTTTCTCAAGGCCGACGAGGCCCGCCATATGGCCTACGGGGTCTTTCTGCTCTCGCGTCTCGTGGCCGAGCACGGGGAGGAGGTATGGCAGGCCATCGAACGCCGTCTCGGGCACCTGCTGCCGCTCGCGATCGGCCTGATCAACGAGATGTTCGAGGCCTACGAGACCATGCCCTTCGGTCTCCGGCTCGAAGAATTCACGGATTTCGCCATGACCCAGTTCCAGCGGCGTTCCCAGCGCATCGAGAAGTCGCTCGGCAAGAGTCTCGAAGAGATCTACCGTACCGAAGGTGCAGGCTGACCGTGGCCGAGTGGTCCGACACCCTGCGCCAGGAAATCGAGGCGCTCGAGCCCTCCCGCCGCCAGGAGCTGCTCCTGCACGCCCTCTCGGAGCAACGCCTGCCCCAGAGCCGGCGTATCTTCACCAATCGGACATTGCGGATGGAGAAGATCCGGCACGTGGGGTTCGATCTCGACTGGACTCTCGCCGACTATCACCACGACACCATGTCGTTGCTCGCCTTCGAGCTCACCCTCGAGCGCCTGGTCGAGCGTCACGGGTATCCCAAGGGAATCCTTCGCGCCGACTTTCGCACCGCCTTCTGCCGCCGCGGATTGATCCTCGACACCGAGGCCGGTACGGTTCTGAAGATGAACCGGCACCGCTATGTCGGGCGCGCCTACCACGGCCGGCGTTTCCTCGACCCGGAGGAACGCTCCCGGCTCTATCGCCGCGAGCCGCTCAACCCCAACAGCAAACGATTCCACTTCGTCGATACCCTCTTCGAGCTGCCGGAGGTCAACATCTTCTCCGAGCTCTCGGAGCTCAAACGCAACCGGGCCCTCGACCTTCCTCCCTACGGCCAGCTCTTCAAGGACATCCGTACGGCCATCGATTCGATCCACGCCGACGGCACGCTCAAACACCGAATCCTCGGGGACCTGGATCGCTACCTCCCGATCGATCCCGAGCTCTCCCTGGCCCTCGAGCGACTGGCGACCTCGGGCCGACGGTTGCTGCTGATCACCAATTCCGAGTGGTACTACACCCAGGGTCTCTGCGCTCAGCTGCTGGGGCCGGCCTGGCGCGAGCTCTTCGATCTCGTGGTCGTCGAGGCCCGCAAGCCCGCCTTCTTTCGCCGGGCCCAGGCCTTCGAGGAGCTCGACGACGAGGGCCGTCCCCAGGGGGAAGTCACGGTACCCGGCTGGGGAGGCCTCTACCGTGGCGGCTCGCGGGAAGGGCTGATGCAGCTGCTGGGTGGGCACGGTGAGCAGGTGCTCTACGTGGGGGATCACATCTATGGTGACGTGGTCTCCTCGAAGCTCTCTTCGACCTGGCGCACCGCCCTGGTGGTGAGCGAGCTCGAGCACGAGCTCGAGGTACGCCAGGATCTGGTCTCCCAGCAGACCCATGCCCGGGTCCTGCGGGCCGAGCTGGGTGAGTTCGGACGGCGGATGGACGAGCTCGACGACGTCCTCAAGGTGTATCGGGAGCTGGTGCAGAGCCATCGCTCGCCGGGTCGGAGCCTGGGAGCGACCGAGACTCTCTACGCCGATTTGCGGCAGGAGCACAAGGCCATGCGCCATCACCTCCAACGCCTCCAGCTGCGGATCTCGAAAGCCATCAATCCCTACTGGGGATCCCTCTTCAAGCAAGGGGGCAACAAGAGTCTCTTCGGCAGCCAGATCGACGACTTCGCCTGTGTCTACACCTCCAGGGTCAGCAACTTCTGCTTCTACGGCAGCAACTACTACTTCCGCGTGCTCTTCGACCCGATGATGCACGAGACCAGCATCTGAGGCGTCGCCCACGTACCGGCTCGCCGTGCTCGCAACGCTCCGCAGCGACGTTCGGGCTCCCCCCGGGCGAGGTCGCGTTATACTCGGGCGGCGAATTCTTCATCCCGTCAGGGTCCCCGTGGCCGAGGGAATGACTTCCGGCCGCTCCATCCTTCCATCGGAGGAGCTTTCCTACCGTGATCTGTTCTCGCCCATACCTGCGGAGCCGAGCCCCCGGCGATGAGCTTCGGTAACACCTGCCTCGCCGACCCCTCCTCGTTCCCCGAAGACTTCTCGGGAGAGCCCTGGGGAACCGAAGACCTGCTCTTCGATCTGCCCGGTGGCCCCTACTATTTTCTCGGCCTGAGCAGCGGACAGGCGAGAAGCCTGGAGAACCTCTTCGGATCCTGCTGCTCTTCGGCCGCTGTCGCCGCCACCGCGGAGGCACCCGGCGTGACGACCATGGTGCTGGGTGCCGATCGCGATCGATTCCTGGCCTTCGATCGGGTCGACTGGAAGATCCTGATCGACGTCGACTACCGGCCCCGGGGGCTGCGACTGGCCGCCCACCAGTGGATGGGATCGGTCGACTGGAACCAGGGACATCGCGGCGCGATCTGGACCCCCGTGGCCGAGGGTCGCGCCTTCACCGATCTGTTCGAGAACTACTTCCGGATTCTCGTCGCCTACCGGCTCCTGCATCTCGGCGGATTGCTCCTGCACAGCGCGGGGGTCGTCACGCCCGGAGCCGCGGGCTCCTCCGCGTATGTCTTCCCCGGGCAGAGCGGCAACGGCAAATCCACCCTCTCCAAGCTCAGTGCCCGGGAAGGCCGAACCGTTCTCAGCGACGACGGCAACGCCGTGCTGCCGGCGCCGGAGGGCGGGTTCGTGGTCCAGGCCCTGCCCTTCGGTGGCGAGATGCGGAACCGCGAGCTGCCCACGGGCCACCATCCCCTGGGCCGCCTGGTCGCCCTGGCGAAGGGGAACCCCAACCGCCTCGAGACTCTCGGCAAGGCCGAAGCGACCGGCCTTCTGCTCGCCTGCTCGCCCTTCGTCAACGGCGACCCCTTCCAGCTGAGCAACCTGATGGCGACCATCGAGAGCCTGCTCGCCGCGGTCCCCAGCCGGCGGCTGACCTTCACCCGCGAGGGCGGATTCTGGGGTCTGCTCGAAGCCGACGAGCTGACCGTCGCCGAGGTCGAGGAGGCTCGCTAGTGGACTTCGCCGGAATCGTCCGCAAGACCTGGGAACAGAATCTCCTCTTCTCGGTGCTGCTCGAGCTCACCTATCGCTGCAATCTCAGCTGCTTCTACTGCTACAACGATCTCGAGCTCGAGGGACGCCCCCTCGACCGCGAGCAATACTTCGCTCTGTTCGAAGAGCTGGCGTCGATGCAGGTCTTCAACCTGGTGCTCAGCGGCGGGGAGCCCCTGGCGCATCCAGATTTCTTCACCCTCGGGGCGCGGGCCCGGGAGCTCGGTTTCGTGGTGCGGGTGAAGTCCAACGGCCACGCTCTTCGCGGCCCGCTCGCCCGTCGCCTGCGCGACGAGGTCGATCCGTTCCTGGTCGAGACCAGCCTGCACGGAGCCCAGGCCGAGACCCACGACCGCCAGACCCGGGTGCCCGGGAGCTTCGAGACCCTGGTCGCCAATCTGCGCCAGGCCACGGAGCTGGGGCTGCGGGTGAAGATCAACTGCACCCTGACCGCCTGGAACGAGGCCGAGATCGAGAGCATGATGCAGCTGGCCGGCGATCTCGGTCTGCCGCTCCACATCGACCCGGTGGTGACTCCGCGGGACGACGGCGACACCTCGCCCCTGCACATCGCACCGTCGCGGGAAGGAGTCGAAAAGCTGCTGGCCCTGCAGACCCGAGCCGGCGCCACGGCAGACGAAACGCCAGCTGGCGCCGAGGCGAGAGGTGTCACCGTGGGGCGCCAGGCCGACGCCCTGCTCCCGGCTCCCGGCCCCGAGAAACACTGCGGCGCCGGCTCCGGCGGCCTGGCGATCGACCCCTACGGCAATGTCTACCCCTGCGTACAGTGGCGCCAGCCGGTCGGCAACCTGCACGAGAGCACCGTCCGCGAGATCTGGGAACAGTCCCGGGAGCTCGCCGTCGTCCGCCATCAGACCGAAGAGGTCAAGGCGATGATCGACCGCGAAGGAGCCTGGGGTCAGGCTCTCAACTTCTGCCCCGGCTCGGCCCTCCAGGAGACCGGCAGCCCCCTCGGCATCTACGATTCCGCCCGCCGACGGGCCGACGTCGTCGAAGAGATCCGCAAGAAGGGCCGCTCTCTGCCGGTGATCGGCTGAGGTCGGCTCGTCGACGGCTGCTACGATATCGATCCGGTCCGGCGACCGGCCCGTACGTTCGACCCCGGAGGGCCGCCCGCAGGGCCCGATCCCCAACCCGTGTTTCCAGGAGATTCGTCCATGTCCGAGATCCAGCTCGAGCTCAGCGACAAGGCCCGGCAGAAGTTTCTCGAATTCCTGGAGTCGGAGCCCGCTTCCGAGCGGGAATCCCTGGCCATTCGCCTGGCGCTCTCGGGCGGAGGCGCCGAGGGATTTCAGTATCGGCTCGATATCGTCGACCGCCACACGGTGGAGGGAGAGCACCTGCGGGTCGATGCCAACGGCTTCTCGCTCCTGATCGACGCCGCCAGTGCTCCCCGGCTCGACGGGGTCCGGATCGACTTCCTGCAGCGAGGGCTGCGCTCGGGCTTCCACTTCGACAACCCCAACAGCCGCTGGGACGACCCGGTGGCTGCGGCCGTGCAGCAGGTGATCGACTCCGAGATCAATCCCGGGGTGGCGAGCCACGGGGGGAGTGTCCAGCTCCTGGACGTCAAGGGGGATACCGCCTACATCTCCCTCGGGGGTGGCTGCCAGGGTTGTGGCATGGCCGATGTCACCCTCAAACACGGAATCGAGACGACCATCCGCGACCGGGTTCCCGAGGTCGCCCGGGTGCTCGACACCACCGACCACGCCGCCGGTGCCAATCCCTATTTCCGCGACCGCGGAGCTTCTCCCTTCGGTTGAGCGCCGGCCAGGAAGATCTCCGCCGGCCCCGGGACCACCGAGACCGACTGCGGCAGGTGTTGCCCTTCCAGCCACACGATCCGCTGGTCGTCCAGGGCCCGGCGCAGCCCTCGCATCGCCGTCCGCAGCGGCCCCGTATCGTGCAGCGAGTCGGGATCCACGGGCAGATGGATGGCCTCTCCCCACTCCGGATGGGCTCCCTTCCCCACCGTCGACCACACCTGCAGCGGCACCTGCAGAAGTTGCAGGAAGGAACGCACCGCCGCGGGCTCGAACAGGCTGCCGTCCGCTCGCGGCTCTCCGAGCAGCAGGACCACCGCCCGCCGCCGGTTGCTGGCCTGGGCTTCGAGGCCGGCGAGGGCGACGCTGTCGGCGAAATGTACGGGTAGCTCCGGAATCTTCGCCTCGAGGCCCGAGAGCAGGAGATTGCCCAGCGGCTCCCCCGGCGCGATGCCGCGGAACATCGCCGCCGTCAGCTGCTCGCCGCTCAAGGGAGCCGCTCGCGGACCCAGGAGCCGGAGGCGCCCGTCCGGGCCCAGGGAGGCGAAGTCGCCGAGGCGATGCTCCGGCACTCGCTCTTCCATCGCCTGCAGCCAGGGATCCAGGGCCGGATCGATCACGAATACGACCTCGGCCTTTCCTTCCTCCACGCCGTGCAGGCGCGCCGGCCGGCCGCCGACCCGAACCCTCTCTCCGGCCACCCGGACCAGCCGACGGGCCGAGACCTCCGCCTCCACCACCACCGATGACAGCTCGGCCTCGAGCGCCGCTCCCAGGAAGCCGCCGAAGGTCGCCTGGATCCGGGTCACGTCCTGCGGGCCGAAGTACAGATCCGCCTCCACCACGTGTAGCAGATTCGCGTCGTAGGCCGGCAGCTCGACCCGGCGAGGATCCGGTGCCGGGATCTCGACACCGTCGAAGCGAACGAGCAGTTGGCGGGGCCGGCGGCGACCCAGGCTCTCCCACACCACGCCGACCGCTTCCGGCTGGCCTGGCTCGTCTCCCAGGAGCTCCAGACGAGCCCCGTAGGTCCCCCGGGAGAGGTTGATCCAACGCTCGCTGCGGTCCAGCTCTCGGCCACGGGAGTCGAGAGCCAGAGCCTTCAGGTGATGCGGCGCCAGAGCCTCTCCGAGATCCACCGGGGCCTTCCAGGGGGCTGCTTCGATCCGCCCGACCTTGTTGCCGTCGAGGCGAAGCTCTACCGCGTGCACCTCGGGGCCGACACTGAGCTCGAGGGCCTGCGGCCCGGTATAGAGCCCCACGAAGATCGTCAGGATCTCGATCATCGCCCCTCCTCCCGGAATCGCTCGCCGACGATGGCTTCGGAGAGCAGCTCGAACCCCCTCGCCTCGTCCGCGAGCTCCACCGTACCCGGCGCCACCCTCCCCTCGAGCCACACCACGCGCTGGGATTCGAGAAGCGCCTTCAGCTCACGGTTCGCCAGGGCAAGCTCGAGATAGGCCGGTGCAGCACGTGCGAAGTCCACCGCCTCGCCGGAAGGCGGCAGGGCGAAACCCACGCTGCGGGGCTCCGGCCATCCGTTCCGGGGCAGGTCGGGGCGGATGTCCCAGACCAGCAGCGGCACCCCGAGAGCCTGCAGGTATCGATGCACCGCCGAAGCTCGTAACCGGCTCCCACCGTCGGGTGAGCCGGCGCGCAGGAGGATCAGGGCTCGTGGCGTGCCCGTGGCGGCCAGCTCCATCCCCAGGGTCGCCACGGCATCGGCGAAGCGCAGAGGAAAGTCCTTCGATCTCGCGGTTCGCGCCAGGCGCAGGAGGCCGAGGCCGTCGGCCCCGTGAACCTGCGTCGACACGCTTCTCTCGACCGCCGTGCTCGAGTCGCCGGCCGCCCGCGGCGAAACCCAGCGGAGTCGGGTCCCTTCGGGAAGCCCGGAGAGCTCGTGGAGCTGGTTCCAGAAGTCGGGGAGGGTTGCGATGACCTTCTGCGCGGCGGCGGGCTCCGCGCTCAACCAACTCTGTAGGTCGGCCACGAACGAAGTCTTCTCCCCCACCAGGGACCGGCGCAGCTCGGGCTCCAGCCGCTCGAGCTCGGGCCAGCTCCCTCCCGACGTTTCGTAGTATTTCTCGGGGAAGAGCTCCACCAGGTGCCCGAACCAGGGAGGCGCCAGGGGATCGAGCACCACCACCACTTCCGCAGGCCCCGGATCGGGGAAGGGATCTCGGCCCGGCGCCAGGCGCAGTGTTTCGTCGCCGGCACGAAACCAGCTCGCCATCTCCCGACGACTCGGCAGATCCGAGGCCCCGCCGAGAAGCGAGACCATCACCGGGCTCGACACCTTTTTCGGCCCGGCTTCGGGCCAGCGGATGTTGATCCACCGCTCATCGCTGCCCAGCGCAAGCCCTTCGGCATCGTACCCGGTGGCCTCGACCCTCACCACCCGAACCTCGTCTCCGAGCTGGAGGCGAAACGCCCATGGCGGCGCGGTCAACGTGCCGAGCCATTCTTCGTCGACCCGAACCTCGACCTTCGCCACCGGTTCTTCGACCCGCAAGCTCACGAGCTGCGGGCCGGTCACCAGCCCGACGAAAGCGGTGAGAATCTCGATCATGTCGTTCTCCTCTCGCCAACCGAGCCCGGCCGGAGCCAGGCGGTGTCCCCCAATCAGGACACGAATCCTCCGGTAGGCCCGTCCAAGCCTTGTCTTCAGCCTCCAGCCGTTGTTCCAGGGAAGCCACTAAGCAAGATCTACACCAGCTCTCGCCCCATCCACCACACCATCACCCACTCGACCTGCACGATTCCCGGACCACCGGCTGAGCCTCCCCGAATCGGTGGGTGCCGCCCACGACCCTTGAGACCCGGCCGGGCCTGGGATACCCTGGCAGCTTCCGAGACTTGGAACGACACGCCTTGCACTCTCTTCGTGCGAGTCGTTGCAGGGAGGCCGGGTTGCGAGTTGCTCATGCCATCCACGGGTTGGGATTGGGAGGCGCCCAGAAGGTGATCGCCTCGATCCTGCGTGGGCGGCGCGACCCGAGCCTCGAGTACCTCGTCTACAGCTGCGACGACGGGGTCTTTCGCGACGAGATCGAAGAGGCAGGAGCCCGGGTCCGCATTCTGCCCCGCCATCTCCCGAAGCTCGATCCCTTCTGGGTCCGCAGCCTCGGGCGCGCCCTGCGCCACGACCGCGTCGACCTGTTGCACACCCACCTCTTCGGCGACACCCTGCACGGCTATCTGGCAGCCCGAGGAAACGGCCGGATCCCGATGGTGACCACCCTGCACATCGGCCCCGAGGGCTGGAATCGGCTGCAGCGGCTGGCGTATCCCCACCTGCTGGCCAACAGCCGCCGCGCGGTCGCCTGCTCGGAGTCGGTCCGGACCAACGTCGAGAAAGCCTATCCCCGAGCCGTCCGGCGCATGGAGGTGATCAGCAACGGAATCGAGCCCCCCACCTTCGACCGCCCCGGCCTCGAGCGCAAACAGCTCCTGGAAGAGCTGGGCTTTGCGACCGGCAACCTGCTGTTCGCCACGGTGGGTCGCCTCTCGGCCCAGAAGGGTTACCGCTTCCTGCTCTCGGCCCTGGCCGAGCTCGTGCAACGCAACGCCGACACTCCCGCTCGCCTGGTGCTGCTCGGGGACGGCGAGCTACGGGCGGAGCTGGAAGAGCAGGCGCGGGAGCAAGGCATTGCTCGACATGTCGTCTTCGCCGGATTCCGGCCCGATGTCGAGGCGATCCTCCGGGCCGTCGACGGTGTCGTCTTCAGCTCTCTCTACGAGGGGTTGCCCATCGCCCTCCTCGAAGCCATGGCCGCCGGCTGCTGTCTCGCCGTGACCGACATCCCCGGCCATCTCGACGCCGTGCGCCACGAGCGCGAGGCCCTGGTGGTGGCCACCGGGCAGAGCTCGCCCCTGGCCGATGCCCTGGAACGCCTGGTCGAAGAGCCCGAGCTCCGGGCGGCCCTCGGAGCCGCTGCCCGCCAGCGTTTCGAGTCGAGCTTCACCGCCGCCGGCATGGTGGAGCGCTACGAGGCCCTCTACCGCCGCCTCCTCGCTCCGGGGCACGAAAGCTGAGCGGCCGGCAGGACCCTTCCTCCATGTTCCTGGCGTATCTCCACTACCTCTACGGCGGCGACACGGCGCTGCACCACGCCCGCCAGTTCAGCGAGGCCGCGCGAGACCTCGGCCACCGGGTCGACCTGCACGCCATGAACCGGGCCCCCGACGACTCGGAGCCCGGAGGCTCCGCCAGGTCCGGCCTCGGCGGCCGCTTGCGCCAGCTCCTGAAACGCCGCTTCAGCTACCTCCTGCACGAGCCCAAAGAGCTGCTCTGGAACCTGCCCTACGTGCTCGAGGAAACCCGCCGGCTGCGCGCGGATCCGCCGGATGTGCTGCTGGTGCGAGACCACCACATCACCTCGTCTTGCGTGGTGGTCGCCCGGCGGCTCGGGGTTCCCCTGGTGCTCGAGGTCAACGCCCCGGCGGCGGAAGCCGGCCTGTTCATGGACCAATACCTGCACATCCCCCGGCTCTCGGAGGCGCTCGAGGGCTGGAAGCTGCGGGCCGCCCACGGGGTGACCGTGGTCTCGGGCGCCCTGAAGTCGTTCCTCGTCGACGCCCACGGGCTCGACCCGTCGAAGGTCGAGGTCGTCCTCAACGGAGCCGATATCGCCCGTTTTCGTCCCGAGGTCGAGCCCGACGCCGATCTTCCCGACGCGTTCCGCCGCGGGCCGGTGATCGGCTTCGTCGGCTCTTTCGAGACCTGGCACGGAACCGACCTGCTCGCCGCTCTGGCCCGCGACGTCGGCGAGAAACGGCCCGATGCCTGCTTCCTCTTCGTCGGTGACGGTCCCGAGGCTTCGAGCCTGCGGGAAGCGACCGCGGGCCTCGGCTCGCGGGTGGTCTTCACCGGCCGGGTCGAGCACCGGCGCGTGGCCAACCTGGTGGCGGCCTTCGACATCGGCGTGGTCGCCCGGGCCGCCTTCTACATGTGCCCGCTCAAGGCCCTCGAATGGATGGCGGCCGGTCGGTCCGTGGTGGCCCCGCGCCAGGGCCCCCTCGAGGAGCTGATCGACGACGGGATCCACGGCCTGCTCTTCGAGCCCGGCAGCGCCGAGGCCCTGAGCGCCGCGGTGCTGCGTCTGATCGACGATCCCGAGCTCCGAACGCGCCTCGGAGCCGCCGCGGCCGAACGCGCCCACGGCTCCCTCTCCTGGCGCGACAACGCCCGACGAGTCGTGGCGACCTGCGAGGCGGCGCGAGAGCGATGGGCACAGGGTCGGGAGGCCGGCGTATAATGATCAGATGGGATTCATAGATCCGATGGCCGGCGGCCCTCGTTCGACTCTTTCGGGAATAGAAATTCTTCGATACGGCGAGGTCGCCTGAGCCATGTGTGGAATCGCGGGGATCTTCGCTCTCGGAGACCGGCCGATCCCGCCGGTCCTCGGCGCCATGAACCAGGAGATGACCCACCGCGGGCCCGACGACAGCGGTGAGCACTACGGCCCGGGGCTCGGCCTGGCGATGCGCCGGCTCAGCATCATCGGAGTCGGCAACGGGCACCAGCCCTTGTTCAACGAGACCCGCGAGCTCGCCCTGGTGTTCAACGGCGAGCTCTACAACTACCAGGGGCTGAAGAACGACCTGCTCGAACGGGGCCACCGCTTCTCTTCCGACAGCGACGCCGAGGTTCCTCTCCATCTCTACGAAGAGCTCGGCCTCGCCATGGTCGAGGAGCTCGAGGGCATGTACGCCTTCGCCCTATTCGACCAGCGTCGCGGTCGCCTGCTGATCGTGCGCGATCGGGTGGGAAAGAAACCTCTCTACTGGGCGAAGAGCCAAGGGTTTCTGCTCTTCGCCTCGGAGATCAAGGCGCTCCACGCCACCGGCCTGATGGCCAAGAAGGTCGAGACCGAGGCTCTCGGCTCGTATCTCGAATGTGGCTACGTGGTGGGCCGAGAGACCCTGTTCCGGGGCATCCACAAGCTCCCGGCCGGGGCCTTGCTCGAGGCCGAGGGGCAGCGGATCGAGGAACGGCGCTACTGGGACTTCCCCGCCCCGGTGGAAGAGCCGGTGGCGCTGAGCCTCGACGAAGCCGCCGAGCAGCTGCGCGGTCAGCTGCGCCGCGGCGTCGAGAAACGGCTGATGAGCGAGGTGCCCCTCGGCGCTTTCCTGAGCGGTGGAGTCGATTCCAGCGCGGTCGTCGGCCTGATGAAGGAAGCGACCGGACAACCCTTCCACACCTTCTGTATCGGCTTCGAAGAATCCCAGCTCGACGAATGGCCCAATGCCCGGCGAGCGGCGGAGATCTTCGGTCTCGAAGACCACTACCACGAGCTCGTGCTCGAAGGCTGCAGCCCGGCTCTGCTCAAGGCGGTGAGCTTCCACAACGACGAGCCCGCGGGTGATCCGGCCGCGATTCCCACCTACGGGTTGTCGAAGATCGCGCGGCGCTACATCACCGTGGTGCTCACCGGCGAAGGTGGTGACGAGCTCTTCGCCGGCTATCGGCACCATCAGCACGCCGAGCGGCTGTCCCGCCTCGATCGCCTGCCCGGCATTCGTCCACTGCTCGGGGCTCTCTCCCGATTCGAGAGCCGGATCCCCAGCCGGCAGCGCAAACGGCTGTGGATCGCCGGGCTGCCGGCCGAGCAGCGTTCCCGGGCCTGGCTCGCCCTGTGGACGGATCGCGAGCTGCAATGCCTGCTGCGCCCTTCCCTACGCCCCGCCAGCCGCCCGGAAGCCCTGGCCGAGCCTTATCGCGAGCTCTTCGAGCAGACGGCGAGCTGGCACCCTCTCGCTCGTCTGCTCTACGTCGACAGTCGCACCACTCTCGCCGACGGCCTGTTGATGAAGGTCGACAAGATGACCATGGCCGCTTCCCTCGAGGGGCGGTGTCCGCTGCTCGACCTCTCCTTGATCGAGACGGCAGCAGTCCTGCCGACCTCTTTCAAGCTCCACCACGGAACGCCGCGCCGGGTGCTCCGCAAGGCCTTGGCGCCGATCGTTCCCAAGGCGATCCTGGAGCAGGAGAAACGCGGGTTCGATGTCCCTCTCGCCACCTGGCTGCGAGGCGACCTCTCCTCGTTCGTGCGCCGGGCACTGTTGGCTCCGGAGGCCGCCATCCATGAGCTGATCGAGCCCTCTGCGCTCACCGAGCTGCACCGAGGCTTCGAAGCCCGCCCCGACGACGATCTCCTGGCCCGCCAGCTGTGGCGACTCCTCAACCTCGCGGTCTGGCTCGAGCTGCACTGGCCATCCGGCCAGCTGCCGGAGCTCGCCGATGCCCCGCTCGAAGACGCCATGCGACACTTCCGAGAGCGCCCTCGGACATCGGGCTCGCAGCCCGCACGGGCCGCGGAGAGGAGCTGAGCCGGTCACCATGTGTGGATTTGCCGCTCTCTTTCGTTGGGATGGCCGCCCGGTGCGGGAGGCCGAGATCGTGGCCATGCGCGACGCCCTCGTACACCGCGGCCCCGACGACGCCGGCCTGTGGGTCGAAGGCTCGACGGCTCTGGGTTTTCGCCGGCTGAGCATCATCGACCTCGAAGGTGGGCACCAGCCCATGGCCAATCGGGCCGGCGATGCCCACCTGGTATTCAACGGCGAGATCTACAACTACCGCGACCTGCGCCGGCATCTCGAGGAACGCGGCGTGGAGCTCCGCACCTCGAGCGACACCGAGACCATCCTCGGCCTCTACGACCTCTACGGCGAGGCGTGTGTCGAGCATCTCGAAGGGATGTTCGGCTTCGTCCTCTGGGACTCCGCCCGCCGCCGCCTGCTCGCCGCTCGCGACCGGCTGGGGATCAAACCCCTCTACCTCTACCGCGCGGGCGATACCCTGGCCCTCGCCTCGGAGATCAAGGCTTTCTTCCCGCTCCCGGAGTGGCGCGGGGAGGTCGACGGGGATGCGGTGCCCGAGTACCTGGTCCATCGCCACCTGGCCGGCACCCGCACCCTCTTTCGCGGCGTCGAGCGCCTGGCCCCCGGCGAACGCCTGGTCGCCGACGGACGCTCCGAGCGTCGGGATCTCTACTGGCAGCTCCCCTACCCCGTTGTCGGCAGCGGGGGCAAGAGCGAGGAAGAACACTGGCGGGAGCAGCTCGACGAGCTCATGGACGGGGTGATCGATGGCCACCTGTTGGCCGACGTGCCCCTCGGCACCTTCAACAGCGGCGGCCTCGATTCGAGCCTGGTCACCGCCCTGGTCGCCGGCAAGGATCCGCAGCAGCTCAACACCTACTCCGTGGGCTTCGACGACCCCGCCTTCGACGAGAGCCCCTACGCCGACATCGTGGCCCGGCGTTTCGAAACGCGGCACCACCGGCTCTTCGTCGACGAGGAGGACTACGCCCGCGACCTCCCCTTCGCCATCTGGCACCACGACGAGCCGCTCAACCATCCCCACTCGGTCCATCTCCTGCGGCTCAGCCGGCTGGCCAAGGAAAAAGTGACCGTGGTGCTGACCGGGGAGGGGTCCGACGAGCTCTTCGGCGGTTACACCCGGTATCGTCTGCCGGCTCTGCTCGATCGCCTGCCGCTGGGTCTGCCCGGCCTCCAGAGCGCTCTATCCCTGCTCGCCGGGGGGTTGCCCCAGCGTCAAAGGGAGCGGATCCGCACGGTCCTGCACCCGCGGCGAGGGACGGCGATCGACGGCCTGTCCCTCTTCACTTCCCCGGCACGGGCGGCGGAGGTGCTCACCCCAGCCCTGGCCGAGGCCGCCTTCGCGTCGCGCCCCGGCTGCGAGCCGGCTCCCCCGGCCGAGGCCCTGGCCCGGGTGCTGCGACTCGACCAGGAGACGTATCTCCAATCCCTGCTCCGCCGGATGGACAAGATGTCCATGGCCGCCAGTCTCGAAGGGCGGGTTCCCTTTCTCGATCACAAGGTGGTGGAGCTGGCGGCGCGGGTGCCTCCGGGGCTGAAGGTGGCCGCAACTCTTCGCGGTCTCGAGACCAAATACCTGGTGAAACGATTCGCCGCGCCGCACCTGCCCGACTCGATCATCTATCGCAAGAAGGCCGGCTTCGCGGTGCCCGTCTCCCGGTGGCTCCGCCCCGGAGGGGTGCTCTCGAAGGCCCTCGATTCGATCGTCGACGAACGGGCCCGCGATCGGGGCTTGTTCCGGCCGGAAGCCGTGGCCCGAAGGGTCGACGAGCACCGCCAGGGGCAGAAGGATCACGGTGAGCTCCTGTGGGGCCTGGTCAACCTGGAGCTCTGGCAACGCTCCATGATCGACTCCACCACCCCTCCCGAGCCCGGCGCGGGCGGAGGCCGATGATCACACCTCGCCGCCTCGCCGTTGCCGCGGTCTCCCTCTTCGCCCGCACCAGCGGTCTGAACGCCGCCCTGCGGCTGCGCCGACGCCGCCGGAAGGATTTTCGGGTCTACATCCTCGAGTACCACGACGTCTCGGGAGAAGCCGAACGAGAAGGCACGGTACACACCCAGCGGTTTCGGCGTCACCTCGAGTTCCTCTCGTCCCGATATCGGATCTGCACCGTCGCGGAAGCCGCCGAGCGGCTGGCCGCCGCGACGAGAGCCGATCACCCTCTCGATCAGGATCTGCTGGCTCTGACCTTCGACGATGGCTACCTCGACAACTACCGCAGCGCCTGGCCCGTGCTGCGCGAAATGGAAACCCCGGCCACGATCTACCTCACCACCGGTTTCCTCGATGGCCGTCCCCTGTGGTTCGACCTCGGTCGCCGGGCTTTCGACGCCCTGCGACGGCGAGACGAGCCCCTGCCGCCGAGCACCCGGGCTCGCCTGGTCGAGGCGCTCGGCGCCGAGCCCGCGCCGGGTACCGAGATCGAGCGCCTGAAACGGGTGGCGCCCGAGATGCGCGAGGCGGTTGTCGACAGCCTGCTGGAGCTCGACCTCGATCTCCGGCCCGGAGCCCGGCCCATGACCTGGGAACAGGTACGCGAAATGGCGGCGAACGGGATCGAGATGGGGGCCCACACCGTGACCCACCCGATTCTCTCCACCCTGCCCGACCAGGTCCAGGACTTCGAGATCCGTGTTTCCCGGCGCCGGATCGAAGAGGAGATCGGGATCGAGCCGGCCACTTTCGCCATGCCCAACGGCGCCGCCGAGGACTGGAACGAGTCGACCCTTCGGCTTCTCGAACGCGCCCGTTTCCTCGCCGCCTGCACCACGCTCCGAGGCTCCAACCGGCCCGGCGTGCCGCTGCACCGCCTGTACCGCCTGGGGGTGGGCAGTGATTCCAACACGGTGCTCGAAGCGCGGCTCTCCGGGTGGTTCGACGAGGGCCTGCGGCGGGCCCTGGGAGCCGCTGGGAAACGCCAGCCACCGGCGGAGCCCGCCATCCGTTCCTCCGCCGCGCCTTTTCCGGGAGAGCGACCATGACCAGACCCTCGGAGCAGATCCCGCCCTGGGACGGCTACAGTCGATTCTTCGGTCGGTGGATCTTCCCCCTGCTCGACCGCCTGAACGGCACCACCCTGGCCTCCAAGCTCGACTCCCTGCTCGAGTCGGAGCACCTCGACCGCAACGAGATCGAACGACGCCAGGAACGCGAGGTCGAACGAACCGTCGCCCGGACCCGGCGGGCCAGCGCCTTTTATCGCCACCTCTGGGAATACCGGACAGGAGAAGGGCCGGCGTCGAGGTTTCCCGCCCTCGATCGCCTGCCGGTGGTGACCAAGGCCGATTTCGCCGCCGCGCCCGATGCCTTTCCCCTGCCCGGGCACCAGGGCAAGATCATCTCCTGCCGGACCAGCGGCTCCACCGGCTCGCCGATGGTCTTCCACCGCTCGATGGAGCAGGAGAGCTGGTTCTGGGCCCTGCGCCTGCGCATGTGGCGCTGGTCGGGCTACCACCCGGGCGATCCCTACCTGGCGATCAACCTGAATCCCCGGCTCGGCTTCAAGAAGAAGCTGCAGGACAAGCTCTTCCGCTGCACCTACCTCACCTTCAACGCCGACAACCAGGACTCGGAACGGATCGCCCGGGCGCTGATCCGCGACCGGATACCCCACATCAACGCCTTCGCCTCCTCGCTCCTGGTGCTCGCGCGCTACATGCTCGACCGCGGGCTCGAGCCACCCGGCATGGTCGGGATCACCTCGACCGGCGATACTCTCGACCCGGAGTACCGCAGGATCATCGAGAAGGCCCTCGGCACCCGGGTCACCGACTACTACGGTGCCGGCGGCGAGGGATTCCATGTCGCCAGCCAATGTGCGGAGAGCGGCAGCCGCTACCATATCCACCCCGAGAACGCCCTCCTCGAGATCCTCGGAAAGGACGGCCCGGCAGAGGCCGGCGAGCTCGGACGCATCGTCGTCACGCAATTCCACAACGAGGCCATGCCGCTGGTTCGCTACGAGCTCGGAGACGTGGGAGCCGCCGCTCCCGACGACGCCCGCTGCACCTGCGGACGGACTCTCCCCATGCTCGAAAAGATCGAAGGCCGGGTGCCCGACCTGATCGCCGTGGCCGACGGAACTTTTCTCGTCATGCATTTCTTCGTCGTGTTGTTCAAGAACCTCCAGGAGATCCATCGCTACCAGATCGTGCAAGACGAAGTCGCGGGGATCCGGGTGCGTCTGGTGCCGCGCGGCGAGGGCAACCGCCAACCGATCGAGGCCACCGTGCGGCGAGAGATCGACCGCGCCACCCGCGGCCAGCTCGCCGTGGACTTCGAGTGGGTCGACGAGATCCCCCTCACCGGCCGGGGCAAGCGGCGCCTGATCATCTCCAACGTCAGCCGAGACCGCCTTCTCGCGGGTTGATTCCTGCCACATCCTCGCCATGTTCGGACGTCATGCTGCACCCATGAAGACGAGCTCCAACACCTGGCTCCAAGGTCTCGTGCTCGCCTCGTGTCTCCTGCCCGCGGTCTCCAGCCTGGGCAACTGCGAGAGCGGGGCCTACCGGATCCACACCGTGGCCGAATACGCGGCGCTCGACGAGGCGCGCACCTGGATCTTCCGTGGTCAGCTCGTCGGCGACCGCCTCGAGATCCAACCCTCGGCATCCACCAGCGAGGGCTCCGTCCAGCGCCTGGTCGCCTTCCTGCGCGGTCCCCATCGCGAGCAGAGCGTGGTGCGGCGTGGCGAGACCACCTGCCACCGGGTCCCCGGTGAGTCGGTGGAGCTCTTTCGCAAGGCCGAGGCCATGGACCGCTGGACCGCGAGCCTCCCCCTGTGCCCGGACCTGGCCGTACCCGGCGACGAGCTCCGGCGTTTCCCGGTTCTCTTCGATCGCGACACCAAGACGATCGTGTTGCCGACCCCCCTCGCCGTATCCGCTCCGAAACGGGCTTCGGAATCGACAACGCCCGAGGAGGGTGGCACCCCGAGAGAACGGTGGGAGCCACGCCTCGAGCGGCTCGATCTCCGCGCCTCCGACGCCGCCGCCGCGAGCCGGATCACGAACGACGACATCGCGAGCCTCGCCGAGCTTCGAATCGGGCTCGGAGACCCGGCGAACGGGTTCGCGTTGGTGATCCTCGCCCTCCGCCTACACCACCTGGAGACTCTCCTCCCGGCGGACGGGTACCTGGATCCCGCGAAGATCGCCAGGGGCCAGGCGGAGTTTCCCGTCCTCTTCCTCGATTCCGGCGGCGAAGAGGAGCCCCTGTACATCGGCGACGGCCGGTGGTGCTCCTCGTACCGGCTGAGCCTGGAGATGCAGGCGACCCGCGGGCCGTTCCTCGGATCCCTCGAGCGCTTCTCCGTGACCGGCGCCTTCGACACCGACCGGGACGGCCGCCCCGACCTGCTGCGGGTCAACGACCAGGTGGTCTATCGGCTGGGTGGAGAGAACGGTCTCGAGGTCGTCGACTGGGGCCAGGGCTGCTGAGGGAGGGCCGTGGCTACTCCATGTAGACGGCGATGATCTCGGACTCGTGGCGGCGGAACAGGAGCCCCACCAGGTGTGCACCCAGGAAGAGGCAGTAGGTGTTCACCGCGAGCCCCAGCAGACCGGCGAAGATCGGCACCTGCGAGACCACGAGAAATACGACACCGCCGAGCAGATAGAGCACCATCGAAAAGGCGACGAGAAAGAACAAGTTCTTGCCGAAGACCTGCATCGCCTGGATGTGGAGGTCGATCCGAAAGGCCGCGGTGAGGTCGTCGTAGATCGCCGCGGCACCGAGGGCCACCACGGCGAAGAGAATGCCCACGGCACTGCCGATCAATCCCGCGACCACACAGCGGGGCGCCGTATCGGAGCCGAGGCAACCCGCGACCAGCAGGGCCAGCAACACGGGAATCGTCGACACCAGCAACACGGACACCAGCTTCAGAACGTCCTCCAGCCGTTCCTGCAGGTCCCACTCCGGCCAGTCGGGCATCTCGTTCGAGCCTGCCGCAGTGGTGCGGATGATCCGAAGAAAAAGGCTCCCCAGCATCAGCGGCAAGACGATCAGAACCGGCAACATCACGAGCCTGAAGACGGGCCACGCCCCCAAGAGCTCCAGCAAGACGGCGAGAATCGAGTAGGCCCCCAAGAGCCAGATACCGATTCCTCGGATCGGGAAGAGCAGTACCTCCGAGAGCGAGATCTCGGGCGGAGGCCCCGGGCGGGTCGGATCGGAGCTCCGCACCACCTGGCGCAACGAATCCGGACCACCGGGCTCGCGCCCCAGCGGAAGGGCCATCTCGCCGCAGAGCTTGCACATCTTCAGGCGGTGGCCTTCGTCGATGCAGGCAGCGCAGAGGTGGGTCTGGCAGCCGTCACAAACATAGGCCGCGGGGGCCTGCGGGTGCCGGGCACAGCCTCCTGGAATCCCGGGTTCCGCGGTTTCTTCGTCGGGTTGCCGCGATGCGTCGGACATCAAACCTCCGGTATTCCATCTCCCGACCCGGGTTCGTCGCCGATCGCCCGGGACGCTAGATCCTGCCGCAGCTCTTCCCACGAAGCCCTCTGGGTCGCCAGATACTCGAGGGCTCCCTGCCGCCAGACGCGAAACCTCTCGGGCAGAGCCTCGCCCTCCAACGCCTGCACTTTCTGTTCGATCTCGCTCCACGGGGTGAGGATCTCCCGATCGAGCCGGGTCAACAGCTCGTCGGGTCTGAGCCGGTTCTCCTGCGCGGCGTCGGCGAGCTCGGAATAGGCTTCGAGCACCTGCTTCTCCACTACCTGGAGCTCTTCGAGCACCGACTGGATCACGACGGCATCCTTGGGAAGGGCTCCTGCCACGGCCACTACCAACACGGCTCCGGCGAGAGCCACCGGCAGAATCCGCCCCCAGGTCCGGCTCACCGCTCGGGAGCCCGACCTCGCCTCCGATTCCGCACCGGTGCGGGCACGAGGAATCAATGCCAGGCAGAAGAGACATCCGGCCACAAGGCCACCTACATGGGCCGCCATTTCGATGCCCTCTA
>CAZMEL010000142.1:0-19209 GCA_964565225.1 uncultured Thermoanaerobaculia bacterium
AAAATCTCGAGAAACACGTGGAGAACGTGGGCGAGTTCGGCCGCACCCCGGTGGAGGCCCTGAACCGCTTCGCCAGCGACGACGACTCCGAAGTCGCCGTGGTACGCGAGGCCTGCGAGGCGTGGGGGGTTCCCTTCGCGATTTCCGACGGCTTCGCCCTCGGTGGCGAAGGCGCCACCGACCTGGCGGAGAAAGTGGTGGCGCAGGCGGAGAAGGCCACCGAGCCGTACCGACCGCTCTACTCCCTCGAGACGCCGATCCGGAAGAAGCTGGAGATCGTCGCCAAGACGCTCTACGGCGCGCGGTCGGTGGCCTGGTCCTCCCAGGCATCCAGCGACCTCCGGCGGATCGAGCGCATGGGCTACGGAAAGCTCCCTCTGTGTGTGGCCAAGACGCCCATGTCCCTCTCCGACGACGCCAGGAAAGTCGGCCGGCCTCGCGATTTCGACGTGGCGGTGAGCGGGGTCGTGCTCTCCGCCGGGGCCGGCTTCGTGGTCCCCCTGCTCGGCTCGGTGCTGCGCATGCCCGGCCTGCCGGCGGTTCCGCAGGCGGCGGAGATGGACCTGGTCGATGGCGAGGTCGTGGGTCTGTCCTGACCACCCCGACCGTTGACAAGCAGGGGAACAGGGAGGAAGATCATAGACGTACTCAAGTAATCGTCCGTGATGGGAGGATCCGACGATGCCCGAGGTCTCCGCTGGTCGTGAGCTCCGAAAAGAAGGTACGTGTCCGTTCTCGGGCCGTCCTTCGTCCTCTCACTCGCCGGCCGCCGCCAAAGAGCCCGATCCTCTCCCTTCCCCACCCGGCCCCGACCCGATGCCCATTCTCGGATGGCGCGGGAATGTCGGACGCCACTTTCGCGACCCCCTGGGCAACATGTACCGGCTGCGCGACCGTTTCGGAAATGTCTCGTGCCTGGTCCAGGGCGGTAACTCTCCCCTCGTCTTTCGGCCCGACGGACGCCAGGCGAGCACCGTGTTCGGATTCGGACCGGAGTGCAACTGCGAGGTGCTCACCCAGCCCGATGTCTTCGAGAGCGACTTCCTGCGCTCGCCCCCGGGCCACGACTGGCTCGGCGACAATATGGTGGCGGCCAACCGCGACCGGCGCGCCGCCGAGCGCAGGCTGATGAGCGGTGCGCTCACCCGCAACCACCTCGAGAGCTATTACGACGACATGGTCTCCCTCACCGAGCGGATGTTGTCGTCGTGGCAGGTGGACCAGACCGTTCGGCTGGTGGACGAGCTCGAAGACCTGACCGCCGACATCGCCAGCAAGACCTTCTATGGCCAGGATCCCCGCCAGGACGAGCAGACCCTGGCCGCCGTGGCCCGCGACACCGCCCGCGCCCTCTTCTCGCCGGTCAGCATGATTCCGATCGATCTACCGGGCTCCCCCTACCGGCGCTTTCTCGCGCTCGTCGGCCGTGCCGAGGCCGTGATCCGCGAGGAGATCGGCAAGAAGCGCGAGGCCGGCACTCCCGGCGACGATGTCTTGTCGATGATGATCCGCGCCCACGACGAGGGCGACATGCAGCTCAGCACCGGGCACCTGGTGGGCAACGCCTTCGCCCTCTTTCTCGCCGGGCACGACGTTCCGGCCAACGCCCTCGGCTTCGTCTTCCTCCTCCTCGCCCAGCACCCGGAGGCGGCCGCCGATCTCCAGGACGAGCTCGACGCCCGGCTCGGCGGGCGGCCCCCCACGATGGACCAGATCTGGAAGGATCTGCCGGTCCTCGACCAGGTGATCCGCGAGAGCATGCGCGTGCTCTGCCCGGCGATCCTGCTCTGGCGGCGGGTCACCAGCGACACCAGCCTGGGAGGCTTCGCGATTCCCGCCGGCACCGAGGTCGTGATCAGCCCTTTCATGACCCATCGCGACCCGGCGATCTACCCCCGGGCCGACTGTTTCCTGCCCTCCCGCTGGCAGGAGATCCGGCCCACCCCCTTCGAGTACCTCCCCTACAGCTACGGCGCTCGCAAATGCCTCGGCATGGCCTTCGTCGAGATGTTGCTCAAGATCGTGGTCAGCAGCACTCTGCAGCGCTACCGGCTGGAAATGCTACCTCGCAACCGACTCGACCTGCAGGTGACCTTCACCATGAAACCGAAGAACAGCCTGCCGATGGTGATCCGCCCTCAGGACCGGGAGTTCGCTCGCAGCAAGGGAGAGGTCACGGGACGGGTGGCAGAGCTAGTATCTTTTACCTGACCCCGCGCCAACACGCCTCCTGCTCGGAGCCGCACCCCGCCGCGGGCCGGATCCGGACAACCGGTCGATCGACCACTACCAGCACACGTCCCTCGACGGGGCGCCTGGGGGCGTCTCACGGATTGGGTGGAGCCAGGTAGGGGAACTGGTTGGTGGAGGGTCGGGTGGCCTTCTCGACCTGGTCGGTCCGCCAGGGCTCGTCGCGATCGGGCCCATTCACCATCAGGGTGAGCATCACGTCCAGAGCCTGGTCGTTGGGAACCCGGCCGCCGCAGGTGGTGGCCTCGGTACCCCGCAACACGGCCTTTTCGAGGTCGAGATAGCTGCGAGAGCCCACGTCGCACGGTTTGCTGACATCCACCAGCAAATAGTCCTGCAGCAGGGGACGGGTCATCGGATGGGGGCCGCCGTCGGGAGTCCAGTCGTCGATCCCGTCCATACGATCGAAATCCTTCAGGTTCGGGTCGAGGATCTGGGAATAGATCTCGAGCCGTTCCGCGGCAATGGCGAACGCATCTTCCTGGTTGTAGGCACCTTTGTGTTCCCGCAGGTAGGTGTTGGTGATCTCCATTCGACCGAGTCGATCGAAGCGGTGGGCATGCTCGCCACCCGTGCCGGGCGCACCGGAGGCCGCCCCGTCCGGTCCGTGCTCGTGGGTTTCGGCACAACCCGCAAGCCAGAGCGTCAGCCCGGCCGAGATCCAAAGGGCACCAAGAGCTCTCTTGCTCATCACCATTTCTCCTCAGGAATCCGCACGCAGGGTTTCGCTGCTCACCGCGAAGATCGGGCCCGCCTCGGGACCGAAGACGTTCTCGACATTCACCTCCGCGACCAGGCTCAGGACATTGGTGTTCTGGCCCGTGTTCTTGCCGCTGAACCGAAACACTCCGGGGGGTGCGTCGGCCGGCGAGTCGTCGAAGTGCTTCCGGAGCTCCTCCGGCAGGTGGTCGACCGCGCCCTGCAAGGCGATGGTGGCGAGATAGCCCGGGATATCCATGAAGAACGGATCGGAGCGCAGACCGGCGAAGACCCGTAGATCCTCCGACGGACCGCCGCTGGTGTCGTCGACGGTGACCTGGGTCTCGATCTCCGACCCCGCCGTGCAGGTCGCGACCTGGGGATCCCCCGCGAAGCGACACGAGATCCGGTGCTCCTCCGTCGCACGCAGCGCCACGTCGATCATGCCCCCCGCACCTACGGAATCCACCTCCCGCAGACGGAAGTTGTAGACCACGTCCTCGGCGAATTTCGAGCCTTCCTTGGCGAAGGGGTGGACATCCATGATCAAGACCAGGTGACCCGGGCGCTCCGGGCTGGTGAAGGCCAGCAGACCGGTGAGGTCGGCGGCCTCGTGAAGAATCAAGTCGAGCTCGTCGACATGGTCCGAGGCGCCGATTCCCAGACCCAGCGCCAGGCCACCGATGAGCAACAGGGCCATCCCGTACGTTCGGAAAACATCCATCAGCAGGCTCCTGCAAAGAGGTGGAGAACGGTCAGATCTCTTGGCAATGCCTCGACCCTATCACCGGCCCTCTGCTTCGTCGGATTCCGAGACTCGAATTGCCAAGCGTCGGCCTCCCTGGAGCCAGGCCGAGCGGGTCGCCACGCCGCCGGAGATCAGTGCCCGTGGGCCCCCGGGGCGACCAGCAGAGCGCGGGCCAGGAGCAGGACTCCAAGCGAGACGAAGAGATAGACATGCAGCTGGCCCGCGAGGCGGCGAAGCCCGCTGGGGATCCGCGGCGCTCCCCAGGACACCAGGGCCAGGGCCGGCAGGGTCCCCAACCCCAAACCGAAGAGGCCCAGGGCTCCGCGCAGGGGATCTCCCAACATCGCCGCCATGGCCAGGGCCCCGTAGACCAGCCCGCAGGGCAGGAACCCCATCAGCGCACCCACCAGGAGCCGTGCAGCCGCGCGAGGATCGCGAAACCAGGCCCCGAGGTCCGGCAAGAGCCCTCCGCCGAGGCGCGCGCGGCAGCCGGCGAGCCAGCGCCCCGAGAGCCCTCCTCGAGCGCTCCAGATCCCCAGGCCGAGGAGCGCAAGAGCCGCGACCACTGCCAGGGGGCGCTGCCAGCCGAGCAACGCCGCACCCTCCTGCCACTTGCCACCGGCCCAGCCGGCGATACCCCCGAGCAGGGCGTAGGTCCACATTCGCCCCGCCTGGTAGCCGGCGAACGAGATCCAGTGGCCGCTCCCCTGCAACGGCCGGGCGAACGAGAGCAGAATCGGGCCACACATCCCCACACAATGCAGGCTGCCGGCGAAGCCGAAGAGGGCGAAGCCCCAGAGCACCGCGCCGAGCTCCAGGCCCGGGCTCATGCCTCACCTCGCGATTCGAGTCCGGACGCCAGGCCCCGCACGGGGTCTCCCATCGGCAGCTCGGGCTCTACCCCTGGCGCTCCGACGGCCACCGATCTCGCGGCGCGCGGTATCGCCCGGGCGCCCGCGCGGCTCGACAGGCGCACGACCACCAGGCTCGAGGCCACCATCGCCAGGGCCGCGAAGACCGGGGTCAGGCGGCCCGACACCGCGAGGGCCAGGCCGATCGTGTTGAAACCGAAGGCCCAGAACAGATTCCAGCGCAGGGTACGGCGTACGTCTCGGGCCAACACGAAGAGGCGAGGCAGACGATCGAGCCGGTCGTCGGTGAGCCGCACCCGGCCGCTGCGGCGCGAGCCTTCGGACGCCGACCCCAGGGCGATACCGAGGTCCGCAGCGGCCAGCACAGGGGCGTCATTGAGGCCATCGCCCACCATCGCCACCCGGCGGCGACTTCCACCCCGGGCTCGCATCGCCTCGAGGCGTTCTACCTTGCCGCGCGGCAGCAGTCCCCCTTCGGCGGGAATCCCCAATATCTGCCCGATCCTCGTGGTCGAGCCGCTGCTGTCGCCACTCAGGATTCTGCAGCGCAGCCCCAGCTGGGCCAGGGTCTGCACCGCCTCGGAGGCGTCGTCTCGCAACTCTTCCTCGAGCTCGAACCGGGCCAGCACCTTCTCCTCGTCGAAGAGGTAGAGCGCCCCCCGGGTCTCTCCTTCTTTCACGAAGAGTGGCGAAACCGAGAGCCCCAGGTCGCGCACCCAGCGCCCGCTGCCGAGGCCCAGGCGTCGACCCTCCAACGTGCCGCGGACCCCCAACCCCGGCACTTCCTCCGAGCCCTCGGGCGAGGGTCCAGCGACCTCCGACGCCGAAGCCCGCAAGACCCGAGCGAGCGGATGGCTGCTGATGCTCTCGAGACGGATGCCCAGGGCCAGGGCTTCTTCGGGTTCGAGGGCTTCGACCGAGACCGTCCGCGCCACCACCAGCCGGTGCCGGGTGAGGGTCCCGGTCTTGTCGAACGCAACTTCGGAGACGGCGGCCGCGGTTTCCAGCGTCTCCGCGGAGTCCACCAGGATTCCCTGGGAAGCCGCTCGCCGGAGCCCGTGCCAGCTGGCGAGGGGTGCCGCCAGACCGAGCGCGCAGGGACAGCTGATCAACAACACGCTCAGGGCTCGCAGCAGCCCTTCACCGAAATCTCCGGCGGCTCCGAAGCGGAACAGGATCCCCGCGGCCAGCAGCACCACCAGAGGAACGAAAACAGTCGCTACCCGATCGGCCAGGCGCTGGAAGGGCGGCCGCACCGCCCGGGCCCGTTCCAGGGTCCTCTCCATCGCCGCCAGGGCCGTGTCTCCACCGGCGGCGGTCACCCGCAGGAGGCAGGAGCCGTCGACCACCAGGCTCCCGGCGAGCAGAGGATCTCCCGCCTCCACCCCGACCGGATGGGACTCTCCCGTCAGGCTCGAGGTGTCGACCCGGGCCAGTCCCCTCTCGACCTTGCCGTCCGCAGGCACCCCGTCGCCGCTGGTGAGGAGCACCCGGTCGCCGGTGCACAGATCCACCCGATCGATCTCCCGAACCCCGTCTGGGCGCTCGACCTTCACCCGTTCGGGCAGCTCGGCCAGCAGATCCAGGGCCGCGGCCGAAGCCTTCCGACGAGCGCGTGCCTCCAGCAGCTGGCCCAGGGAGACGACCACCAGCACCACCGCCGCGGTATCGAAATAAAGGCTGCCCGTGCCGCGCACCGTGTGCAGAAGGCTCAACCCGTAGGCCGAGAACACTCCCACGATCACGAGCCAGCGGGAGCTGATCCATCCTCCCGCCGCACTACCGGCCTTCCCCGCCACCGCGCGCCCGGCCTGCAGGAGCAGGGGCAGGCCCAGCAGACACAGGACGCCGGTAGCGAGAAAGAGTGAAAAGTAGTTGAAGAGGTCGGTGAGCACCTTCTCGGAACCGACCGCCTCCGCCATCGGGCCGAAGACCTCGCGGGAATACGCCAGCCCGCTGACCGCCATCAGGTTGACGGTCAGGAAGAGGCTCGTGCCCAGGCGAAGAAAGAGACTGCTCGCCGCGCTCTGCCCGCCTTCTCGAGGCCCCGCTGCCACCAGCCCGTGCACCATCTCGCAGCCGAGACAACAGAAGCGAGGCACATCCGAGGCTCGCCGCGAACGCCCCACGCGCACGGGGAGCCCGCAGTGCAGGCAGCCGCTCGCGCTGCGGCTAGAGACCATGGCGCCGCTATTCCAGGAGCAGGTGTTTCACGAGATAGAGCAAGCCGCCGACGAAGAAAGAGATCCAGAGCAACGTGGCGTACCACGGAAAGGCGTAGCCCTGGTACGCGAGGAAACG
The DNA here is from genome assembly GCA_964565225.1 of uncultured Thermoanaerobaculia bacterium. Taxonomy (GTDB): domain Bacteria; phylum Acidobacteriota; class Thermoanaerobaculia; order Multivoradales; family J023; genus CAZMEL01. The sequence goes on from CAZMEL010000142.1 coordinate 6,871, forward strand.
GTGGCGGCGGAATCGGCCCTCGGGAGGCACCGGGGCCTCGTGCGAAAGGGTTTCGTTCTCGGGCTTCGTCATCTCCGACTCCTCCGTTCCTGCTGCTCGATCTCGGCCTCGATCTCCAGCATTCGATACTTCGGCCGCTCCACATCCCGAAACTGCCCCGTGAGGTAGGCCCACAAGAACAGGAAAAAGAAACCCGTGGCCACCAGGAGATAGTTCAGGACCGGAATCAGGAACGAGGCCAGCGCCTCGGAGCCCTGCTGCGTTGCGGTGGCGTAGAACTCGATCAGCTTGAACACGAAGGCGGTGCCCGCCACCGCCACCATGGTCACGCTGAAGACCCACAGGAAACGGCGGGTCTTCGGTGAGGCCGGCGCCTCGGTGAGGTCCCAGGCCGGGTCCGGTGCGGCTCCGGCATCGGGTCGGGTGGTGTCTCGTACGCTCATTCGCCCCAGAACTCCTCTTCGCTCGTTTCCTCTTCCCCGGCGGGCGGCTCTTCCACCGCCTTGCGAGGTACCAGTACCTCGGACTCCGGATAGACCTCTTCGAGGTAGGGAATCTCGTAGACGGTTTCTTCCACCCGTGGCTCCCAGCTACCGAGCCACTGGACGTAGGCGATGATCGCCAGACCCTTCTTGTTCGGCGTCAGGCCATCGTCCTCGAAGAACCAGGGATAGCTCGGCATCACGCTCACGGGGTTGACGTCGGGCGGGTGGTAGAAGTGCGCCACGTGCCAGTCGTTGGACTGCTTGCCGCCCCGCCGGATCAGGTCGGGACCGATGCGCCGGGTTCCCCACAGCGGCGGCATGTTGAGCTCGTTGTGGTACTCCTCGGGGTAGCTCTTGCGTCCGTAGCGCGCCTCGTCGTTGCCCCAGGGGCGAATCTGCTGCGAGTGGCAATGCCAACACGCCTCGCCGACATAGATCTTGTGACCCAGCCGCAGGGCCTCCTCGAACGCCGCTTCCGGCGCCTGGTCACCGAACGCCGTGTGGTAGGCCTCGGGGTATTGCTCTGCCAGCTCGTAGAACTCCAGCGGTGGCACGGACGCCAACTGCTCCACGGTCCGCACTTCCAGGTTGCGCACCGGCAGCATCGGCATCCAGGCGCTGGTGGCGAAAGCGAGGGCGAAGAAGAGCAGGCCCGCCACGATGAAGATGAAGCTAAACCGCTCCAACGGTCACCTCCTCGTCGTCGAATCGTTCGTACGGAGCGTACTCGGTGTCCACGTGGGCGATCCGGGCCGCCCGTGCGGTCATCACCATGTTGAAGACCAGACAGGAGAACCCACCGAGGATGCTCAGGCCGGTGATCGTACGCACCAGCCAGAAAGGCCGGACCGTGGCGAGGATCGTCTCCCGCGGCACCAGGTGCATCGACATGAAACCCTCGATCAATCCGCTGGCGGTGAGGGTCAGGAACATCGCCCCCAGGCCCAGGGCAGAGAGCCAGAAGCTCCAGCTGCGCAGGGCGGGGCTCCACCATTCGTGGCCGGTGAGCTTGGGCCAGAGGTGCTCGATCATGCCGTAGATCCAGAAGCTGAAGACTCCGAACATCACCAGGTGGGCATGCCCCACCACCCAGTCGGTGAAGTGGATCACCTGCTGGAAGGTCAGGGTCACCTGGAAGGCACACTGCAGGCAGGTGATGAAGTAGTTGAGCGCCCCCAGCCAGAACCAGCGGATGGGAATGCTCTCGCGCAACGAGCCTTCACTCCCCCGCCAGGTCATGAAGAAGTTGATCACCACCGTGGTCACCACGATCTCGATGGCGATGGTGGAGACCACCGCCGAGTACTGGGCGAACATCGGGATCGGCGAGCCGAGGAAGTGATGCACACCCTGCAGGGGATAGAAGAAGGCCAGGCCCCAGAAGCCCACCAGGGAGAGAGCGTGGGACCAGATCGGTTTGCGCAGGATGATCGGCACGAAGAAATACATCATGCCCCAACCCATGGGAGTGACCCACAGGCCCACCAGGTCGTGGATGTAGAGACCCAGGAGCGGCCCCGCGGCGTTGCCCGCCACCAGGTACTGCGGGAAGAAGTTGCCCATGATGTAAGTGAGCCCGAGCCAGATGAAGCCGGCGGTGAAGTACCAGAGGCTTACATAGAGCGACTTCTCCTTCGTCTTCACGATCGGCGTATAGAACTGGATCCACACCAGGATGGCGCCTACCACCACCAGGGGATCGACCCACACCGGGGTCTCCCCCCACTCCACCGCCTGGGCCTCTCCGAGGTGCAGGCCGACGAAGGTCGCCAGAACGATCAGGTTCCAGGCGCCGAGAATCGCCTTGCCCAGCCACGGCGCGGCCAGCCGCTGGCCGGTCAGGCGCGGCACGGTCCAGCACAACATGGCGAAGAAGGCGTTGGTGAGGAAACCGAAGGCGATCAGGTTGGTGTGGATCATGCGGATCCGCCCCGGCGAGAGCACCTCGATCTTCGGCAGGGGCCAGTGCTGCAGCAGCTGCAGCGAGTAGAACAACCCCGCAAACATGGCGATGGCCAGCCAGGTGACCGCCGCGATCAGGTGCCCCTTTACCAGGCCTCGTTCGATCCAGGGGGGCTCGTTGGCCGCCGGGGCGGATCGAGGGCTCTCTTGAGAGCTCGATTGGCTCATCGCTTGGTCTCTCCTCGCGTCTGGGTCGGTCGTTGCATGTTCAGCTCGGCGGTCTGCTCGAGAGGGGTCCGGGAGGCCATCGGCCCGAGCACCGCGGGGGCGGTCGAGGTGGAGCGCCGCAAGGACAGGATGTAGGCCACCAGATCCCAGCTGTTGCGCTCCGCCAGCTCGAGCCGCTCGGCGTCCTCCATGGTGCCGAAGATCGCCTCGGCATCGGCCGGGAACTCGTCACGCACGGTGTCCAGCACCTGCTGCTCGGCCGCCGGCAGCTCGACATCTCCCAGGTCGAAGCCACCGGCGGTCACCGCCGCCAGGGTGTCGCCGGCAAACGAGGGCATGATGCTCCGCAAGCCGGTGTGGAAGGTGCGGTAGATGTCCTCCGGAGAGTTGCCACCTTTCAGCGCGCCGCGGGTGAAATCGAAGGGACGCTGCGGATGGCCCCAGGCGTCGACATACTCGGTCTGGGTCGCCCCCTCGCCGCGACCGTCGGTGCCATGGCATTTCCAGCAGCCGGTCTGCAGGTACACCGCCTGCCCGCGCAGACGCCGAACATCGTCTCCGAGATCCTCGGGTGCGCGGGGGATCGGCACCACTCGGCGCCGGTCCTTCTCCTCTTCCCAGCGGGGGTAGAACGCCTTGATGTACTCGATCACCGCGATCTTGTCGTTCTCCGGCAAGAGCGGAAACGCCGGCATGCTCACCCGGGCCAACCCGCGGGTGACCGTGCGGTAGAGATCTTCCTCCAGCGGCAGGCTGCCGGAATCGGTCGAACGAAACTTGTAGATGCCGGAGGTGAAGTCGCGCGGCTGGGTGATGAGCCGGGGGCTCGCCGGGCCCACACCGTCGCCGTACTCTCCGTGGCAGCCGACACAGTACCGCGAGTACACCCGGTGGCCTCGCTGGATCAGGTTCGCTCGCTGGTTGTACTCGGAATACTCACCGGGAGGCACCGTTTCCCATTCCCGGTACTCCAGTGCGGCGGCGGCCTCCTCGGCACCGGGCTCCCCCGTCGCCGAGGGCTCGGCCACGGACTCCTCCGGCGGCTCGACGGCGCAAGCCCCCAGGACGAGCAGGAGCCAGAGGCACGACAGCAGACGGAGCCATCGGGATCGTTCTGCGAAGATATTTGCCAAGCCCTTCATGGTCAGGACACCTCTCCGACGACATTCCGCCCCGGCACCCAGGCCTCGAATCGCCCCCAGGACTCTCCGGCCAGCAGAGTCCATGCGAAGGCCAGGTGCGTCGCCGCCGCCACCCAGGGCGGCACCAGCCGCAGAATCCAGTTGTCTCCCTGGAGCAGGGGTTGGAGCCAGCTCAACAGGAGGTAGAAATTCACGATCCACAGCCCCAACCCGAGGCCCGAGGCGAGCAAGAAACGTTTCCATCCCAAGATCCGGGGAAAGACGAAGGTCATCAGGAAATGAAACAGAACTCCGTACAGGGCGCCGGTGATCAGATAGAGCAGGCAACCGATGAAGAGCACCACTCCCTCTTCCTGCTCCAGCGCCCGAGAGCCCATGGGGAAGGTGAGGTAGACGCGGATCAGCTCGAGGGGCCGGCGGCCGAACCAGGGCGCCCCGGCTACATTGGCCACGAGGCTCACCATCGAGGCCAGACCTCCCAGCATCAGGCCCACGAGCACGTGCCAGAGCCAGTAGGGTCCCTTCGGTGGCCATCCTCGTTCCGCCGGAGCCGCGGCAGCGCTCGTCTCGAGCTCTTCGATGGCACGACGATGCTGGGCGATCAATTCATTGCGGGTCTTGGCATCCATTCTCGTCGATCCTGATGGAGTGGTTGGTGCCTCGGGGCGACATGCAGGCGCTCGACATCGATCGAGGCCGGCAGGAGCGATCCGGATCCTTCGAGCGATCCTGATCGTTGACAATTGTGTGTGACGTGTATTTTTCTACCACCGAGCCTACGGGCGTCACACTGCCCACACGGGTAGGTTGAGCAACACCCCAGAGTGGGCACGTCCCCTACCCGCAGGTGTTTTCCTGACGGGCGCCTCCTGGTACCGTGGCGATGGGGATACCATGGCCGAGACCAAGAAAAAGCCGAGACCCGCGCGCTCTCGAACGACCCTTCGCCTGCGGCTCCAGAAGGCGATCCAGGAGCATTCGCACCGCTACGACCTGTGGCGGGCGCTCGGCATGAGCCTCACTCTAGGGTTTCTCGCGTTCGTCCCGCTGAGCGGCCTGGCCCGGGTCGACCTGTGGCGTGGCCACCACGCCCTCCTCTTCCGCACCGCCACTTTCAAGGAAGGGCTCGCCGGGGTGATCGTGGGTATCGGCGCCACCTACGTGCTGACCTTCCTCGTCAACGTGGTCGGGGGCCGCCTCTTCTGCGGCTGGGGATGCCCGGTGGGTCAGCTGAACCGCTGGAGCGAGGCGCTGCAGAAACCCCGCATCTCACGCCGAGAACGCTGGCGTCACGCCGCGCTCGGTGGGCTGTTCAGCGCGGCTCTGGTGGTGTCGGTGATGGCCTGGTGGGTCGACCTGCGGGTCTTCTGGGCTGGCAACGTCGAGGAGCGGCTCATGGCCTGGGGCCTCGCCGGCATCGGCATCGCCGCGGCCTTCGCCCATGGTCGCTGGTGGCGGTGGGAGTTCTGCAAGAGCACCTGCCCGATCGGGCTCTACTACTCCTTCGTCTCTCCCTCGAAACGTTTCGGCGTCTACTTCCGCAACGAGGCCAAGACCTGCATCGAGTGCAACGCCTGCGACAACGTCTGCCCCGTGGACCTCGCCCCCCGCGATCTCATGGCCCCCACCGGACCCCGCCCCGGCCTCTCCCTCGACGGCGCACCGGGCCGCAACCACTGCCTCGAATGTGGCGACTGCGTCCGCGCCTGCGAGTGGATGATCGACCGCGCGGGCGAGGAGCCCGTCCCCCTGCTGCTCGGCTTCTTCTCCGGCCCGCAGAAAATCGATCCGGGGGACGAGACCGGTTCCGCCGAGGCACCCCTCGAGCCGGCCTCCGGTTCCGGAGCACGACCTCGAGGAGGGAATTCCTTGGGCCGGCTTCCGGAAGGTCCAGGTTACGGCGAGGTCGACGTCCAGGCCGAGGTGTCTCCCGACTCGAAGCCGTCGGTGAAGACCCTGCTGCCGGAGACGCGGTAGCTCAGCAGAGCGCGGTCGATGCGGCTGCTGGTCACCAGGTGGCGCTGGTCGGCGGAAAGCAGGAGATCTCGCAGAAAGTAACCGTCTTCATACGAGTCTTCGAAGGTGAGGCTCCCGTCGGGAGCTCGGCGGTACACGACCAGGGCCGCACGTAGCGTGGCGAAGAGTTGCTCACCATCGGGGCTCACGGAGAAGGCCTGCTCGTTCGAGAAGATCGGCGGGAACGTCGGAGAAGCGTCGAGAAAGGTGAGCGCACCGGTGGAGAGATCTCGCTCGAATGCCACCAGAGAAGCTCCATCTTTCGACAGAATTCCACCCGCGTAGAGGCTGATGCCGTCGGGGCTCTGGGCGAGAGTCGAAGGGCTCGCCAGACCCTCGACACCCCCCTGTCCGTTCACCACTTCCTGGACCCGGACGAGCCCTCCACCCCGCGGCTCCCGGGCGAAGACCAGGAGCTTGTCCTCCTCCGCAAACGCGGCATAGAGAAAAGAGCCGGTCGGGTCCAACACCAGGGCCGAAGGTGGAGTGACCAGCTGGTCGAAAGGAGCCGCAGGGGTAAGAGCCCCGGTGCCCGGGTCTCGAGAGAAGATTGCGATCTCGGCCTGGAACAGGTCACCCAGGTAGAGGAAGAGGCCATCGGGGCTGATGGCGAGCTGCTGCCGATAGACATTCCGCGGCGCGATGGGGAGACTCTCTACGAAGCTCAGGCTGCCGGTGGCCGGGACACGCTCGAAGAGACCCAGCTCGTCGCTGTCGACATCGACCACATAGAGATGCCGCTCGTCGGGGCTTAGGATCGCATCCATGACATCGCCGAGGGGCAGCTCGGCATTGTCGAATGTACCCTCCACGAGCTCCAGGTCACCGGTGCCCCCGAGGGCTCCGGCCCCACCGCGGCGGTAGAGGCTCACGGCTCCGGGAATCACCACGTCGTCGACCACGTCCTGCCGGCGGAACGAGTAGAGGTCGCGGGAGTCGGAGCTGGCCACGAGCCTTTCGATCCTACCCGTCCCGATCGGATCCCCGGCGGGATCTCGAATCACCTGCTCGAGCTCCAGCAGGGCACGATCCTCCCGGTTGATCCGCTTGCGAGTCACGGCACTACAGCCGGGACCGAAGTCCCCTTCTCCTCCGAAGACGAAGCGGATGTCATAGGCCCCGGAAGGCTGGTCGAGCACCTGGAACTCCAGGGTCACCGTCCCCTCGTCCTCGCTCAGCGTTCCGAATGTACCGCCGGGACCGAGGGTGAGCTGCTGGAAACCTGTCGGAGGATCCTGCAAGCTGGAACAGGTCTCGGCTCCGCCAAGGCGCAGGGGGCCAGACGTCTCCTCCCCTCCGAGCAATCCCTGGTAGGCGCCGGAGACGAAGCTCCAGCCGGTAGGCACCAGGACGTCGAGGGAGAGGGTCGCGCCCGATTGGCCTCCCTGGTTGGAACCGAGCTCCAGCACATAGACCACAGTGTCACCCACATCGACCTCGGAGGGTCCGGAGAGGATCACGACCCGGCAGCCGGCGAGAAGCAGGAGCGAGAAGCCGGCCAGTGCGGAGCCAGCACAACGGCGAAGGCATCGGCCTCCGTCGACGGAACGAGGAAGGAGGGAACGGAAGCTCGTCGAGGTCCAATTCATGTCTGATTTCCCTTCTAGCGGTGGTCGTTCGAGACCTGTTCTTTTTCGTCTTCCTCAAGAACTGCGAAATTTCTTGCCGAAACCGACCAGGGCCGCTGCAGAGAGTCGGCTGCGACAGCCTCGATCCTCCGAGGTGCGGCCCGCTGCCGGCCCAACGATGCGATAGCATCCGTTCGATGCCGTTGCCATCACCCCGAGCCGAGGAGAACCGCAAGGTTCTGCTGGTGGCCAACACCTCCTGGTTCCTCTACCGCTTCGAGCTCGAGCTCGCCACGGCCCTGCAAACGAGAGGCTGGAGCGTGACTCTGGTGGCGCCGCGAGACGCCTACTCCGAGCGGCTGCGCAGCCGTGGCTTCCGTCTTCTCGAATTCCCTCTCCGGCGGCGCTCCCTGCTCCCCTGGACCGAGCTCGCCTCTCTATTTCACCTGGTACGGATCTTCCGCCGCGAGCGTCCCCGCTGGGTGCACGGCTTCACTCTCAAGTGTGTTCTCTACGGCTCCCTCGCCGCACGTCTCGCCGGGGGGATTCCGACCGTCGGCTCGATCACCGGGCTCGGCTCTCTCTATGCTTCCCGGACCCTCGCCGCACGTGGCCTCCGGCGGATTCTCGAAATCGCCCTCGCCCGCGGGACCCGACGATCCGAGCTGATCTTCCTCAACCCGGGAGACCGCGACCACTTCCTCGATTCCGGCCTCGTCGACCACGATCGGGCGCACCTGATCCTGGGCTCGGGCGTCGACACGAGTCGCTTCGACCTGCCGGCGGAGACCCGAGAAAGCGAGCCGCACCCTCTGGTCGTGCTGCCCGCACGTTTGTTGTGGAGCAAGGGAGTCGCCGACTTCGTGGCGGCCGCGACCCGTCTACGCCGGGCCGGGATCCACGCCCGCTGGGCCCTGGTCGGGGATCGCGATCCCGGAAACCCCGACGCCGTCCCCCAGGAATGGCTGGAGGAGGGGATCCGCGACTCCGGAGTGGAATGGTGGGGCTTCACTGAGGATATGATCGGGGTCTATCGCCGAGCCGCCATCGTCTGCCTGCCGACGACCTATCGAGAGGGCGTGCCGACGGTTCTGCTGGAGGCGGCGGCCTGCCGCCGCCCGGTGGTGGCGACCGAAATGCCGGGGTGTCGCGAGGCGGTCGAGCCCGGGCGAACGGGCTTCCTGGTTCCTCCCGGGAATTCCGCTGCCCTTGCCGAGGCCCTGGAATCTCTGCTCACGGATCCGGATCTGCGCCGAGCCCTGGGCGAGGCCGGCCGACGGAAGGTCGAGCAAGAGCTCTCGGTCGAGGAGGTCGTCGCCTCGACCCTGGACATCTATCGGCGGGCCCTGGATCGCGAGCCCGCCGCCGGGAAAGGGAAATGAGAAGACCATCTGACATCCGCTCGCTCTCGCTGCTCCGGACGATCTCGGCTGTCCTCACGGTCCTGATCCTGGTGACCGGCGGCGCTCCCTCCCCCGCCGGGGCGCAATTCTCCCAGTACACATCGGCCGCGGATTTCGAAGACGACTTCGAGTCCATGGACGCGCTGCTCGACCAGGCCGTGGCCGACGCCCGCTGGCAGCGGGGGCGTTTCTCCCTCGATCCGTGGCTGGCTCTGCGCGAGCTCTCGTACGACGACAACGTGGGCAACCGCGCCCGTGAGCCGATCCTCTCCGATTACCTGGCCATCGCCGGCCTCGGGCTGCGGGCCTACACCCCCGTGGCCACCGATCTCACGTTCGCCGCCCACGTCCTGCCCGAGGTGGTCTTCTGGCAGGAGCTCGACGAGCGCCGGAGAGTGAACGGGCGGTATGGGGCGGGGCTCTTCGGCGGCGCCGGGCCGGTCGACCTGGAGATCTCCTTCCAACACATCGACGACACCAAGTACTTCAGCCGCGAGTTCGAGGACCGGGTGAACACCACCGAGGACGTGGGCAAGATCGACCTCGAGCTCGACGTCGGACGCGGCCTGGCGGTGTTCGGCGGCGTGTCGCTGGCGGCCTATGGATTCGAGGAAGAGGAGGTCGGCCTCGATCCCAGCGTCGGCGTGCTCGATCGCGACGAGCTCCTCGGCCGGATCGGCGTACGTTTCCGCCCCCGCGACAACCTCACGCTGGGATTCGGAGCGGAATTCTCCGACGTCGAGTTCGACCGCGACGAGCGCCGAGCCAACTCCGGGGTCTCGCCGATCTTCCAGCTCGACTTCGAGGGCACCCGCCTCGCCGCCAGCGCCCGCCTCGCCCTGCGGGCTCTCGAGGCGGAAGGCGACGCCAGCCTCTTTCCCGACTTCGACGAGCTCTCCGGGCGTCTGCGCCTGGGCTGGCAGCTCAGCGGCCCGGTACAGCTCGAGGTGCTCGGCAACCGCAACCTCGTCTACTCCTTCCAGAGCGACTTCGCCTACTTCGAGGACGAATCCTGGGCCGCCGGACCGCGGATCAGTCTCGGCTCGCGGGCCGGTCTCTCCCTGCGCTACGAGCAGGGCAGCAACCGTTTCGCCGCTTTCGAGGGCAGCAGCGCCGCGCCACGGCTCGACGATTTCGACGGCTGGGCCGGGGAGCTGCAGGTCGAGCTCGGCCCCTTCACCCTGCTGGTGAAGGCGTCGCGCACCGAATACGACTCGAACCTTCCCCAGTTCGACCGCGACGTCACCACCATCAGCTCCGGCCTGATCTTCGGGCAGCGCAACCAGTCCCCCTGGGGCTGAGGGACCTCGATCGATGTGGCTCCACTCTCGCCTCCTCCACCTCGCAGCGGCGCTCCTGGTGGCTCTGACCGCGACCTCGGCCGGCCTCGCGGCACCACAGACCGGCACCACGACCACCGGTCCGCCGGCCGACATCGCCCAGTACCGGATCGGCCCCAACGACCTGCTGAGCCTCGAGGTCTTCGGGGTCGACGATTTCAGCCGCAAGGTGCGGGTGCTGCGCGACGGAACCGTGTCGATTCCTCTCCTGGGGAGTGTCGAGATCGGCGGCAAGAGCCTGGAGGCAGCCGAGGGCGAGATCGCTCGGCGCCTGCGCGAGCGCGACCTCGTCCGAGATCCCCAGGTCACACTTTTCGTCGAGGAGTTCATGAGCCGCGGCGTCTCGGTGCAGGGCGCGGTCCAGCGTCCCGGGGTCTACCAGATGCTCGGCACCAAGACCCTGCTCGAGGTCATCGGCGAGGCCGGCGGGCTCACCGGCCGCGAAGGGGAACGCGCCGGCCGGGTGATCTACGTCATGCGCGGCGACGCCACCGGCCAGCAGGTCCGCCTCGAGATCGACGGCGAGCGCCTGATGAACGAAGGGGATCCCGATCTCAACATCCCGCTGCGGCCGGGTGACGTGGTGGTGGTTCCCTTCGATCGCCGCTTCCGGGTCTACGTTTCCGGATCGGTGCGCAATCCCGGCGCGGTGGAGTACCAGGCCAGCGAGGGCATCACTCTGCTGCAGGCGATCACCGCCGCCGGTGGCCCCGACGAACGGGCCAAGCTCTCCAGCGTGTTCATCAAGCGGCGCCTCGAGAGCGGGGAGGAACAACAGATCCGGCTCAACCTCAAGAGGATCCGCAACGGCAAGGAAGCCGACGTGGAGCTCCAGCGCAACGACACCGTGGTGGTGGGAGACTGGTTCTTTTGAGGCTCTGGCTCCTGCTCCTGGGCCTCTCCCTCACCGCGCCCCTCGCCGCCGAGGAAGCGGGCGCAAGCACCGCTACCTCCCCGCTGGAAGTCCTGCGATCACGGCCCTGCGGCGACTCCCTGTGCCACGACCTGGAGATCCGCTGCGGAGGAATCGCGGCGCGGGAAGCGCGGGTTCGGGAGACCGAGGTCGAGGCCCCCCGCGGCGCGGTGGTCTTCGCCACCGGAGTCTTCGGCTCCCAGGCCTACGACCACTACCCGGAGCGCAAGGCGACTCTCGAGGCTACGCGGGAAGCGGGCCTCGAAACCTTCGAGATCCAGTGGGGCGGGGGACGCCAGGGCTGGGGCCGTGGCGCCGCGGGAGCCGGCTATGCCAACGCCCTGTGTGGAACGGCGGAAATCGTCCGCTGGATCGCCGCCGAGCGGGCCGACCGACCTTCGCGTCTCTGCGCCCAGGGCAACAGCGGCGCGGCGCTGCAACTCGCCTACGGATTGGCCGTCTTCGGCCTCGAAGACACCCTCGACCTGGCGGTGCTCTCCGGAGGCCCCCCCCTGGTGCGCGCCGCCGACTACTGCTTCGGTCGAGGCAGGCTCCCGAAGGAAAAGCGCTGGAAGGACAATGGCCGCCGGATGACCGACTTCATCCTGGGTTTCGAAGGGCAAGGAGATTTCTGCAAGGAAGCCCACTCCACCGCGGAGGCGCGGGCCGCCATGCGCACCAGCGACCTGGTGACCGACGCCGCGCCTCGGGATCTGTCCTACGAGCGAACCCGGCTGGTCTTCCTCCAGGCGGAGCGCGACAAATCGACCGCCCAGGCGCGGATTTTCTACGAAGCCGTCACCTCCGAGAAGACCTGGCGACTGCTGCCCGGTGGCCGCCACGGGGTCGACCGGGAGCCCGCCACTGCCCCCGTGGTGCGCGACACCCTGATCGCCGAGTGCCTGGCGGCCGGTTCCCCTTGAGCCCCTCTCCGGTCGCCCCGCAGCCGGCGCCTGGTTCTCTTCCATCGTTTGCCCTGCGGGGTTGGGTCCTGCTGCAGCTGGCGCTGCTCGTGGGTGTGGCGCATTCGTTCCGACTCGAGACTCGAGGAGCGCTCGAGCTCCTGCTGCTGGCCACGGCCGGCTTCGCGGTCTACCAGCTGGTGCCCGCGGCCTGGCGACTGCGGGCCTTCGTTGCCCTCTCGCTGGTCGCCTACGGCCAGATCCTCGGCCTCTGGGCGACGGCTCTCCTGCTGCTGCTCGGCGGAGGCGTCCTCGGCCTGGTGCATCTGCCTGGATCCTGGCAAGGTCGCCTCGCCGTCGCCATCGGCCTGCTCGGAATGTTGCTCTGGGTCCGGATGGCCGGGCCGGAGCTCAGCGACCGGATCCCTTCGGCCCTCTGG
>CAZMEL010000143.1:0-19124 GCA_964565225.1 uncultured Thermoanaerobaculia bacterium
GCACCAACGTGGAGTACACGTTGCGGGTGACCGACACCATGACCGGCGATGTGAAGACCTATGTCAATCCCCTCGGGCGCATCGCCAACGCCACGACCGATACCACCGCCTTCGCCGCCTGTCCGTAGCGTCGAGGGACCTCCGATCGCCCCGCCTCTGCCGGTCTGGCTGCCGGCGGGGGCGGGGCCGTCTTTTTTTACAGAATCGTCACGAGCCGAGGGAACGAGGGCGGAAACCTTTGGAAATCTCGCGCCGTAGCTGAAGGGCATGACACACCGTACTCTTCGGCGCACCTTCCCCCTCTCCCGCCTGACCATCGTTTTCGGCCTCGGGTTGATCTCCGCCACGGCGTTTGCCGGCTGCGGCTGGAAGGATCGAGCGCCCGGGGAGGCGGAAGCGAGTGAGGAGGAGCGAATCGCCGAGGTTCTGGAGCTCGCTCCGGGGCAGCGGGTGGCCGATGTGGGAGCGGGAGACGGAGAGTGGGCCGAGGGGTTGGCCCGGGCCGTGGGGGCCGGCGGCCGGGTGTTCGCCACCGAGGTCGACGACGACGATCTCGAGGATCTACGGGAGCTGGCGGAGGGATTCGATCTCGAGAATATCGAGGTGGTGGCCGGCGGCGCTACCGACACGGGCCTACCGGACGACTGCTGCGACGGAATTCTTCTGCGCCTGGTCTACCACCACTTCACGGATCCGGAGGCGATGCGCGAGAGTCTGCGCCGCGCGTTGCGACCGGGCGGGCGGCTGGCGGTGGTGGATCTCTCACCGCAGGCAGACTGGAGCCGGCTCGATGGAGTACCCGAACGAGGTGGGCACGGGATCACGATGGAAGATCTGATCTCCGAGATGACCGGCGATGGCTTCGAGGTGGTGGAGAGCTTCGCGGACTGGCCCGACGACGCGGACCACTACTGCGTGGTGTTTCGCGAGGCAGGTGGTTGAAGGCGGCTGCGTAGCGGTGAGTTGGAGTCGGGGGCGAGGGCGGCTACCATTCGAGGCATGGAAAGACGAGCTGCTGGTGTGCTGCTGCACCCCACCTCTTTGCCGAGCCGTTTCGGGCTCGGGGACCTGGGGCCGGAGGTAGACGGCTTCCTGGATTGGGCCCGCGACGCGGGATTCACTGTGTGGCAGGTGCTTCCTCTGGGGCCCCCGGCTCTCGGGCTCTCGCCCTACAACTGTCTCTCGGCCTTTGCCGGCAATCCGCAGCTGATCTCACCGCAGCGCCTCGTAGAGGACGGCTGGATCGAGGCCGGGGAGCTGGACTCGGCGCCGGGTCTCGGGGAAGGGGAGGATGCCGTAGACAAGGGAATCGGCGAGTCGGCGGCCTGGAAGCTCGAGCTGCTGCGGCGGGCGTGGCGACGCTTCGGGGAGACGGCGGACGAGGCACGGCGCGAGGCCTTCGAAGCGTTCGGTACCGCTCCCGACTCTCTCGGCTGGCTCGACGACTGGGCCCTCTTCTCGGCTCTGCGGGATCGTTTCGAGCAGAAGAGCTGGTGGACCTGGCCCGCCGAGCTGGCGGGGCGAGAGCCGGCGGCGCTGGAGCGGGCGCGGCGGGACGAGGCCGAAGCGGTGGGTTTCCATCGATTCGTCCAGTTCCTGTTCGACTCCCAGTGGCGCCGGGTCCGGGCGGCTGCGGCGGCGCGGGGGATCGAGCTGCTGGGAGACCTGCCGATCTACGTGGCGCAGGACAGTGCCGAGGTGTGGGCGTTGCCCCATCTCTTCGACCTCGACGAAGCCGGGCAGCCGAGGGCGGTGGCCGGCGTGCCGCCGGACTATTTCGCCGAGACCGGCCAGCTGTGGGGGAATCCGCTCTATCGTTGGGACCGCATGGCGGACGACGACTACGCCTGGTGGACGGCGCGCCTGGCGGCCAATCTGCGGCTGACCGATCGAGTGCGGATCGACCACTTCCGCGCCTTTGCCGCCTACTGGCGAGTGCCGGCGGGGGAGACCACGGCGATCGGTGGGTCGTGGGAGCCGGGTCCGGGAAGGCCTCTGTTCGAGGCGATGAAGAAGGCTCTCGGAACCTTGCCGGTGATCGCCGAGGATCTCGGCGACATCACACCCGACGTGCACGAGCTGCGCGACGCTCTGGGCTTGCCGGGCATGAAGGTGCTGCACTTCGCGTTCGGGGAGATCGGCTCCGAGCACGCCCCGCATCGGCTCGCTCCCCATTCGGTGGTCTACACCGGCACCCACGACAACGACACCACGGTGGGCTGGTGGCAGGGGCTCGACGAAGAGATTCGGGAGCGGGTGCTCACCTACCTCGGACCGACTGCGGGAGACGAGATCGCCCGTTCCCTGGTGCGCTGTGCCTTCGCTTCGGTGTCCAGGCTGGCGGTGGTGCCGATGCAGGATCTCCTGGGGCTCGACGGCGCCGCGCGCATGAACACCCCGGGGCTCGCCGAGGGAAGCTGGGCCTGGCAGCTGGCTGCGGGAGCCTGGGATCCACATCTTGCCGCAGAGCTTCGCCAGCTGATCGAGCTCACCGAGCGGGTCTGAGCGGCCTCGGCGCGGGCTCAAAGGGAGTCGTCGATCCGCTCGGGATGCTCAGCGACCCATTTCTCGAGCTTCAGAGCGACGAGCAAGATGTCTCCACGATGCTCGCTGAGGATCGTGTAGAGCTCCTGGCTCGAAACCGCATCATAGAAATGCACGAGACGATTGCGGTATCCCGCCATGCGGCGCAAGAGGGCGGCCTCGGAAGGGGTGAGGACCTTCCGTTCTCCCAGAGCCGTTGCGATCTGTTTGTACTCGACCGCAGAGTACCCGAAAGCCTTGGCGAGGAGATGGCGGCCCAGGTCCAAGAGTGCTTCGAGCGCACGGCGGACGTAGGATTCGCCAGCTGCGACCATCCGGTCGTCGTCGAGAAAGGCTTCTGCGCTCTCGAGTGGCAAGCTCTCGACTCGATCGACCAGGTCGCGGATCGACGCAACCTTGGCTGCAACCACCGATCGTTTGACTCGGCCCGGGCTCATCGACCGCCTTCTGCGGGGTTGCGCATAGTGGAAGCGCGTTTCATTCGCTCGAAAGGGGCGAGATCGGCCGCCCGTCGCATCACGTAGAGATCGAAGAGGTCACAGGCCACGGGATCGGACGAGTAGATCCTCTCGCCTCGGATGATGTCGAGAGCGAGAAAAGCGCTGGCCTTCCCGAGATCGACGAGATCGACTTTCGAGTCGACGGCTTGTTCCAGACGATCTTCGAGTCCCAAGAGCTTCCACACATCGGGTGAGCTGGCGAAGAGGGCTCCGAGGTCTACATCCGAGGTCTCGTGCATGTCTCCCGAGGCTCGTGAGCCGAAGAGATAGAGACCGAGAAGACCCGATTCGGACTCGACGACCGGCCGCACGAGATCCTTGATCCGCTCGACCTCGAGCAGAGCGCGCTCGGTTCGATGCTCGGAGTGTGGTTCCATGGCCGAAGATGTTACCAGTCCGGGAGGCCCAATACGCCGAGCTCGGAGGCGTGTGTGGTCACGGGTAGCGCTCGAACCAGGCCAGCACGTGGGCGACCTTGGCGATGAGCTGGCTGGGGCGTGCGGCGATGTTGTGGGCGGCACCGGGGATCTCGACCAGGGCGGTGTCGATCCGCCGTAGCTTGAGGGCGTGGTAGAGCTGCTTCGACTCCGATAGAGGGGTTCGCAGATCGGCGGTTCCCACCATCACCAGGGTCGGGGTTTCGATGTCGGCCACCCGGGAGATGGGGGAGTACTGGTGGTAGGTCTCGGGGTTCTCCCACGGCGAGCCGGGGTAGCGGTAGTCGTGGTAGTAGTAATAGTTGTCGGCCACGAGAACCTTGCTGTACCAGTTGATCACGGGTTTCACCACTGCGGCGGCGCGGAAGCGCTCGGTCTTGCCCACGATCCACGCGGTCAGGATTCCCCCCGCGCTGCCGCCGGTCACGTAGAGCCGCTTGGGGTCCACGTAACCCCTGGCCAGCACGGCATCGATCCCGGACATGAGGTCGTCGTAGTCGTTGCCGGGGTAGTCGTGGTGCAGCAGATTGCCGAACGCCTGGCCGTAGCCGGTGCTGCCGCGGGGATTGGCGTAGAACACCACGTAGCCGGCCGCGGCGTAGAGCTGGATCTCGGCGGCGAATCGCGGACCGTAGTTGGTGATCGGCCCGCCGTGGATCTCCATCAACAGCGGATACTTCGTTGCCGGGTCGAACCCCGGCGGCTTGACGATCCAGCCCTGGATGTCGATCCCGTCGTGGGACGATTTCCACCAGATCTCCTCGACCTCGCCGAGCTCGCGATGGTCGAGGAGGTCGCGATTGAGGTCGGTGAGCCGGCGGCTGCCCCGGCCGTCGCGCCAGATCGCGACATCTCCGGGGCGCTGGCCCGCGGGATCGATCGCCACGTAGGCGAGGGAGCGGCCGTCGCGGGCGACGGTGAAGGAGCCTCCCGGGTAGGGGCGACCGAGGGAGGTGCCACCCAGGTCGTCGACCAGCTCTTCCCGGCGGCCCTCGAGGTCGACCGCGGCGATCTTCGTGCGCCCGCGATCCTCGTAGCGGAAGAAGATCCGCCCGCCCGCGGGTGACCACAGCGGAGCCGAGACGCTGCGGTCGAGCTCGCCGGTCAACGATCGTTTGCCGCCACCGTCGGCGTTCATCACGAAGAGATCGGCTACCTGGTAGGTCTGGACCCGATCTTCATAGCTGGCGTAGGCGATCCGGGAGCCGTCGGGGGAGACGACGGGATCGCGATCGGGTCCATTGCGGTCGGTGAGGGCGCGGATCGTGCCGTCGGCCAGGGAGACGGCATAGACCTCGGAGTCGACGAAGGAATATTCCCAGTCGGGGTCGCGGTTGGCGGAGAAGATCAACGCCTCGCCGTCGGGGGTCCAGCGTGGCGCTCCCTCGTGCTGGAAGTCGCCGTGGGTCACCTGGCGGGGAGTTCCACCCTCCACCGGCAGCACGAAGAGATGGTGGAAGCCGGTCTCGAGGTGGCCTCGTCCGTCGGCCTCGTGCTTCACCCGCTCGATCACCCTCGGTGGATCCGCCCACTCGGCTCCTTCGGGTTTGGTTGGAGGCTCCACCAGCTTGGGTGGTTTTTCGGGCACCAACATCGAGAAGGCGAGCCACTGCCCGTCGGGTGAGAAGGCCAGCCCTCCGGGGGTCCGGGGAAGCTGTGTGAGGCGGCTGGTCTGCCCTTCTTCGATCCAGTGCACGAAGATCTCGCTGCCTTCCTCGGTGCGGGCGACGAAGGCGATCTGCCGACCATCGGGCGACCAGCGGGGCGAGGATTCCTGGAGCTCCCCCGGGCCGAGCCGGCGGTGGTTGCTGCCGTCGTCGTCGACCAGCCAGAGGCGCGTCTGCCGCCGGTCCTTCATCACGCTCATCGAGTTGCGCACGTAGACCACGCGCTCGCCATCGGGCGAGATCTGGGGATCGGAGGCGTACTCCAGCTGGAAGACGTCGAGCTCGGCCAGGGGCTGGAGCGTGTCGCCGGCCGCCGAGGAAGCGGAGACCTGCAACAGCAGTGGAAGGCAGACGGCGGCCAGAAAGCGGTGAGAGGGCGACATGCAGGAATCCTCGTAGAGAGTCGGGATCAACCCAGATCGAAGTCCGAGTCGTCTTGGGTGGTGGCGGAAACGACGGCTTGCTCGACCAGCAGCTCGCGCAGAAAGCGGCGGTCGCCCTTGACCATCACGGCCCCGAGTCGGGGCAGAAAGCGGACCTTGGACGGTAGGTGGCCGAGGCGCCGGCAGACCCGGTCGATCCGGGGGCCGCCCGCACCGCGCTCGTCGGGAGCCAGGGGAGACTCGCGGAGAGAAAAGCAGCCTCCGAGAACCGGCTTCGGGTCCCTGGTAACCACTACGAAGGCCTCGAGCTCGTCGGATTCGCTCGCCTCCTCGAGACGGGCCAGGAGTTTCGGGTCGATCTGCTCGCTCATGGTCTAGCCGTGAGGGTGGCGAGGGGCGCCGCGGGGTCGACGACGCTGGAACCGGGGTCGACGGGCTCGGGCGGCGGCTCGTCCAGGCTCACGAGCACCGGAGCCCGGCCGAATGCTTCCGGAGAACGTTCCAGGCCTTCTCGACTCATCTTCGTCTCTCCCTCGACATCAGAATTCAAGCAAACACCGGCGAACGCAGCACGACCCGACTTCTCTCGATTCTAGTGGATTCTCGATCCGATGCCCAAGATGCGGCGATGTCCGCCACAGGGAGCGAGTTGTGTTCTATGATGTTGGACGATTCATTTGTCCATAGCCTTGTTCTTCCCTTCGCTGGCAGTGAAATCGGGAAGATCTGGCCGAAGCGGAGCGCGGGTCGGGGAGAAATTCGGCTCGATACTTTCCAATTGTCGTTGGGGAAGAACCATGATGGAAGAAGAAGTGGGGTGTCGACCCCTCGTCTCCGAGGCCGCGCGCGTTCTGGAGCGCTGTGTCGAGCTGGGCGAGATCACGGAAGAGCCCGGGCGGCTGACCCGCGGGTTCCTCACCGAGGCCATGCGGAGAGCCACGGAAACCGTCGGTGGTTGGATGAGGGAAGCCGGGCTCGAGACCGAGCTCGACAATGCCGGCAACCTGATCGGGACCCTGCGCTGCCCGCGGAGCGCCTCCGCGGGCGCCCGGAGCGGATACGACCCCGGGCTGCTGGTGCTGGGCTCCCATCTCGACACCGTGCGCGATGCCGGGCGGTACGACGGGACTCTCGGTGTCCTGCTGGCGGTGAGCCTGGCGGAGCGTCTCGGCGGCGAGGCCCTGCCTTTCGATGTCGAGGTGGTGGCCTTCTCCGACGAAGAAGGTCTGCGGTTCGGAGTGCCCTTTCTCGGCAGCCGGGCGCTGCTCGGCGAGCTCGATCCCGGGCTCCTCCATTGTCGCGACGAGGCGGGAATCTCGATTCTCGAAGCGATCCGATCGTGGGGAGGCAATCCGGAGCGTCTCGATGATCGCTACGGCACTCGACATCTGCTCGGCTACCTGGAGGCCCATATCGAGCAAGGGCCCGTGCTCGAGCACCTGGGGCAGCCTCTCGGCGTGTTGGCGGCCATCTCGAGCTCCTGCTGGTTGCGTCTGCGATTCGAGGGCTACGCCGGACACGCCGGAACCACACCCATGGAGCTTCGGCGCGATCCCCTGCCGGCGGCGGCGGAAGCGGCGCTGGCGGTGGAGGCCCTGGGTCGCGAGCGGGAGGGGCTGGTGGCGACCGTGGGTCAGCTACGCCCCGAACCGGGAGCCGGCAACGTGATTCCCGGCGCGGTAGAGCTCAGCCTGGACCTGCGGCACCCCGATCGCGGGGTGCTGTCGAATGCGGTGGCCCGCCTGCTGGCCGCCTGTGGGGAAATCGCCGAGCGTCGAGATCTCGATCTCGAGCACGAGCTCCTCTGCCGGCAGGACGGAGTCGAGGCCGACGAAACCCTCTCCGACCTGCTCGGAGAGGCCGCGGGGGTGGGCGCCGAACGGCTGGCGATCGGTGCTGGCCACGACGCGATGATCATGGCTCGGCGGATGCCGATGACCATGCTCCTGGTGCGCAGTCCCGGCGGCGTGAGCCACCATCCGGACGAAACCGTCTTGCCCGGAGACGTCGAAGCGGCGCTCGCCGCGATGGAAGGATTCGTCCACCGCCTGGCCCGGCGGGAAGAGGTCCGCCGACGGTCGCAGCCGGAGGTCTTGCAGGCCGGCGAGAAGCTGTTGGGCGAAGACGGGCTCTGGGCGGGGATCGACTCCTGATGCGGGTCCTCGAAACGCCACGGTCGACGCCCGACCCGATGACCGGGGAGCGTCGCAGCTGGGCGGTGGAGCACGACGACGGGCGCCGGATTCCCTGGGTCGGGCTGCGTACCGGTCCGCGCACGCTCTCGCCCGAGGGGATCGAAGAGATCTGCCGTCGTCTGCTCGGCTTCGGGAGAGACGCCCTCGGCCCGGAGGTGGAAGGAGTGCTGCGCCCGGCCACTGCCGCCGACGCGGAGCGCCCGGCCCTCCTGCTGCATTCGACGACCCCCGAGCTGAAGACGTTCGAAGGGGATCTCGAAGCCCTGGCCTGCGGTGCTCGCGGAGGTGATTTCACCACCTACAAGGAGTCTCGATCGGTGTACCTGGCGCGGCCCGGAGATCTCGCCGTGGGGCGCACCCTGCCCTGGCGCGCGGCGGTGGAGGTGCTCGGAGCCGAGGCCGTGAGCTTGCCGGACCTCGGCCACTACTACCTGTCCCACGCCCTGCTGGCGGTGGCCGCGGAGCACGTGGAGCGAGGGATTCCGGCGATGGATCAGCTCGTGGGTTGGGTGCGTGCGCGGCAGCCGATCGTCCGGCTCTACGCCTTCGAGGCGGAGATGCAGATCTTCCTGCTGTGGCTGACCCGCGCCGCCGGCCTCGACTTCTTGCCTCTCGAGGCCAACCACCCTCGGGTCTCGGAACGGTGGAACCGCAAGGCGACCCTGCACCCGACGGTTGCCAGGGCGCTGGAGATGCCGGCGGGCCTGGCAGAAAAGCCGCCCGGCCAGATTCTCCGTGCCGAGAGCGGCCTCTGCGAGCTGGCCCGGGCGCTGGATCTCGAGGTGCCGACGATCCCCGGCTACACCCTCGAGCGAGCCGGACGGAGCCGGGAAGAGATGGAGAGCCAGATCGTCTCGGCGGCGGCTCTCCTGCGGCGTCGCCACGGGCTCGAGCGAGGCTGCCTCAAGGCCTCGGAGTCGGGAGACGGCGCCCGGATCCTGCCCGGGATCGACCTCGCCGACGAGCCGACCCTGCGCCGTCTGGCCCGCGAGGCCTGGCCCTATGGCGACGACTACGTGTTGGAGGCCCATGTCACCTACGGGCGAACGGTGGTGGCCGGCGAGGAGCTGATCACCGCCCTCTCCGCCCACGTGCGCGGCGCGGCGCTGGCGCCGGGGGCGACCCTGCAGTTCATGGAGGGCACGTCGTGGAAGGGCAATGTGATGGTCGACGAGAGCAGCTGCGAGGCGTTCGGGGTTTCCGCCGGCACCTACCTGGCTCTACAGCGGTTCCTCGCGGACTTCCACGGCGCCTTCGTGCGGCAGGGAGGAGGCCTGGTGCTGGCGGGTGTCGATTTTGCCGTCGGCTCGGTGGGAGGGCGGTGGGGTGACGCCGCCCTGCTCGGAGTGCAGGACTTGAACGTTTCCTTCACCGGCGCCGAGTGTCTGCGTGCCTTTCTCGCCCGTGCCCGGGCGGCGGGGTTCGGCCCGGCGAAGCGCGAGCCACCGGGAGTGACCCGGATCTACCGTCCGCGGCCCGGCACCGACCACCGGACCCTCGCCGACGAGGTGGCTGCCTGGTGTCCGGACGGGGTTTTCGCCGAGCCCGTGGCTTCGATTCCCGGGCGTTGGGGCATGGTCGGAGTCACCGGGGAAGACCCCGGAGCAGCACTCTGCAATCTCGGCCGACTCCGCGACCATTTGCTGGCCAGGGATCTGATCGAGCCTGCGGAAGAAACACGAGAGTAGAAAAGGCGTAGGGAATGGTGGATAATCTGTTGCCCTTAGCAGCCTGAGGCGGAATTCGGTTTGGTTTGAATGGACAGGGTCAGAGAAGCCCTGGCCAACTCCGATTCTTGGTATCCGTCGGACTGCGCAGCCCGTTGACGAAAACGGTCGACGAAAAAAGAATCCGGAGATTCGAAACCCAGACGTAGGAGAAGGATCATGAGGAGTTTCGCGGCAAGAGCTGTTTTGGCCAGCTTTGTCTACACATCCGCGGTGATCGCCATGCCCGTCGCCGCGCAGGAGGCGGAGGAGTCGGAGACCCTGACCGACGAACAGGCGTTCACGGAAGAGGTGACGGTAACCGCCCGCAAGCGGGAGGAGTCGCTGCAGGATGTTCCTTTCTCCGTGGTGGCACCCACGGAAGAAGTGCTTCGCGACCGCGGCGTCGACAGCCTCGAAGGCGTGTCGGCCAACGTCGCCGGTTTCAGTGTCCAGAATCTCGGACCGGGTCAGAGCCAGGTCGCCATGCGGGGTGTCTCCGCCGGGCAGATCGTGCGCGACCAGCCCGGTGTGAAGGAACAGGTCGGGATCTACCTCGACGAGTCGGTGATCTCCCTCTCCCTCTTCACCCCGGACATCGACCTCTTCGATATGAATCGAATCGAGGTTCTGCGTGGTCCCCAGGGGACCCTCTTCGGCTCCGGCTCCCTGTCGGGCACGGTGCGCTACATCTCCAATCAGCCCGAGCTCGAGACCACCGAAGCGGTGGGCGAGTTCACCGCCAGCACCTTCACCGACGGCGAGTTCGGCGGCTCGATCAAGGTCGCGGCCAACGCACCCATGGGTGAGAAGGCAGCCTTCCGAATCGCCGCGTACTACAACAGCATCGGCGGCTTCATCGACGCCGTACAGCCGGGCCTGGGAATCAACGAAGACGTCAACAGCGGCGAGCGCACCGGCGCCCGGATCGCCCTGCGCTTCGAGCCCAACGAACGCCTCACCATCACCCCGCGCCTGATCTACCAGGAAGTCGAGACCGACGGCTGGAACCGGGCCGACGACTACAACATCCTCGCCAACCCCTTCACCACCACCCGGCCGGCGGTGAATCTCGGAGAGCGCGAGCAGTTCACCCAGATCGAGGAGCCTTTTTCCGACGAGTTCCTGCTCCTCGATCTCAACATCGAATACGAGTTCGACAACGTCACCCTCACCTCGGTCACCTCCTTTACTGACCGCGACGTGTTGGTGGTGCGCGACGCCACCGCCCTGACCGCGAGCATCACCGGCGGCTCCATCGGCCTGCCGGAGAACGTCTACAGCCTCGACGCTCCCCTCGACGACGCCACCGTGGCCGAGATGTTTACCCAGGAGCTGCGCCTCTCGGGGGCGGCCGATCGGATCGACTGGGTGGTGGGTGCCTTCTACAGCACCATCGAGCGCGAGTACGGCCAGAGCCTGCTGGTGAACGGCTTCACGAACCTCTCGGGCATCCCCACCGCCGGACAGCTGGGGGCGGCGCAAGACGTGTTGTTCTTCTCCGACCTCGACTACGACTTCGACCAGCTGGCGGTCTTCGGCGAGGTGACCTATGCCGTGAACGATCGCCTCGACCTCACCGGTGGTCTGCGCTGGTACGACTTCGAAGAAGAGCGGGTCCAGCTCTTCGACGGCATCTTCGCCGCGCCGGGGGAGACCACCGGCTCGACCACGGCCGACGATTTCGCTCCGCGTTTCATCCTCAGCTACCAGGTGAACGACGACACACAGCTCAACGCCCAGGTGTCGAAGGGTTTCCGTCTCGGCGGCATCAACGACCCCCTCAATGTTCCTCTCTGCACCCCGGAAGACCTCGTGACGTTCGGCGGCCGGGACTCCTGGGAAGACGAGGAGCTCTGGAACTACGAGATCGGCGCCAAGCGCACGGTCATGGGTGGCCGCGGTACTTTCAACATCGCCGCTTTCTACATGGACATCGAGAATCTGCAGGCCACGGTCACCGCCGGATCCTGCTCCTCTCGGGTGGTCTTCAACGTGCCCGAGGCCGAGAGCCGGGGTATCGAGCTCGAGTTCGCCGCCCAGCTGACGAACTTCTTCGACATCGCCATCTCCGCCAGCTACACCGACTCGGAGCTGGGCTCGACCCTCACCTCCACCGACTCCAACGGCAACGTGAGCATCGTTTCCGGTATTCAGGCCGGCAACCGCCTGCCGACCGTGCCGGAGCTGCAGGCGGCGATCGCTGCCAACTACCGCTGGGAGATGAAGAACGGCTGGGCCGGCTACGTCAACGGCACCTTCCAGCACGTGGGGGAGCGGTTCACCCAGATCGGCGACCAGGCGGCGGGCTTCGGCATCGTCAACCTGCTGGCCTTCGCTCCCAACAACATCGGCGGTCCGCTGACCTCCGACACCTTCCGCTTCGATCCCGAGCTGCCGTCCTACGACCTGCTGAACTTGCGGCTCGGCTTCGTCAACGAGAAGTGGGACGTGGCCTTCTTCGTCAACAATGTCACCGACGAGGTCGCCCTCCTCGCCCTCGACCAGGAGCGCGGCACCCTGGCCCGGGTGGGTTACCTCACCAACCAGCCGCGGGCCTTCGGTGTCTCGGCCCGGATCAACTTCTGATCCAGGCCTGAGCTGGTCGAGAAAAACGCGCGGGGCGAGAGCTCCGCGCGTTTTTTTCATGGGTGCGGAAGTGGGGCCCGGCGAGCTGGTAGGATGACGGGGTGTCCAAGACAGTGACGGGTGAGACCTGGGGCCACGTGGATACCGTGACGGGCTCGATGACCGGCGGGCTCGAAGCCCCGGTCCTGCGGATTCCCGGTCTCGTGATCCTCTGCCATCCCGACCTGGAGCGAGTGGGAGAGGTGGCGTATCTCGATTCTTCGCCGCGGCACGTCAACCTTCTTTCCCGGCTTGAGCCCCTGTTCGCGTCGCCGGATGGCGAGCAGCGAAGAGCCCTGATGGACCCGCGTCTCAGCCGCAGTCCCCTGGAGATCGAGCTTTTCCAGGGTGGCGGAGTCGTGCTCCAGGATTCCCTGGCCAAGCTCAAGGTCTTCGTCGACGGTGAGCCCTTGCGATTCCGGCACCGCTGCAGCGGGCCGGAGCTCGAGCGAGGGATCGTGCTGGTGTTGGCGGATCGGGTCACCCTGCTCTTGAAGCAGCTGGAGATCCAGCCACCGGATCTGGCGAAGCTGGGTCTGGTGGGAGAGAGTGCAGCCATCCGTTCGGTACGTCGGCAGATCGAGCGCATCGCGGATCTCGAGGTCTTCTGTCTGGTCCGCGGTGATAGCGGAACGGGCAAGGAGCTCGTGGCGTCGGCGATCCACGCCGGGTCACCGCGTCGACACGGGCCGTTCGTGGCGGTGAACATGGGAGCGTTGCCGGGCAACCTTGCGGCCGCCGAGCTCTTCGGCGCGAGGAAGGGGGCATTCACCGGCGCCGACCGCCATCGCGAGGGGCTCTTCGCCCGGGCCGACGGTGGAACCCTGTTCCTCGACGAGATCGGCGAGGCGTCCACCGAGGTCCAGGTTCTTCTCCTGCGAACCCTCGAGACGGGCAAGATCCGTCCGGTGGGTGGGAGCGCCGAGCGGGCCGTCGACGTCCGGGTGCTCGCCGCTACCGATGCCGACCTCGAATCGGCGATCGCCGACGGACGTTTTCGTGGGCCTCTCTTTCATCGTCTCTCGGGGTTCGAGATCCACCTGCCGCCGCTCCGAGATCGCCTGGAGGATCTCGGGCTCCTCTTGCTGTATTTTCTCGACCTCGAGCTCGAGACCCTCGGCGAAGGGCCTCGCCCGAGCCGGTCGCCGAAACCCTGGCTGCCGGCCTCCGTGGTCGCGACCCTCGCCCGTTGCCACTGGCCGGGAAATGTGCGTCAGCTTCGCAACGTCGCCCGGCAGCTGCTGCTCTACAACCGGGGGGAGCCCCAGCTGCGCCTGCCCCCCGAGCTCGCGGCTCGGCTGGTCCCCGCTCCGCCGCGGGTCGACCCTCGAAGCGCGGGTGCCGAGCCGTTTCCGACCACCGGCGGTGGGGAAGAGCAGGGAGTCGTGCTGGTGTTGGTGCTGGTGTTGGATTCGCGAGCCCTCGAGCCTCGCCTCCGGTCGCGTCACGACCGGATCCTGCGCAGTCTCCTGGCGGAATACGAAGGGCAGACTCTGCCCGCCGGTCCCCTGCGGTTGACGGGGGAGAGACGAGAGACCACCGTATCTCTGCTCCCCGACGCCAAGAGCGCCGTGGGTTTCGCTCTCGAGTACCACCAGAGTCTCGGAGAGATCCGGAACGAAACGGGCCGAGATCTGTACGGCCGAGCCGGTATCTTTCCGCTCGAGGAGCCCGTGGCCGACCCTCGGGCGGCGGAATCGTTTCGCGAGCGGCGGGTGGCCGAGGCTCTGGCCGACAGGGCCCGGCCCGGGCAGACCCTCCTCGACCTCCGGACGTTCGAGGCCGCCCGGCCCGGTTCCGGCAGCGATCACCCGTTGGCGGATCCGATCGTCCAGTGGCGACGCCATGGAGAGCTCGAGCTGGAAGCCGTGGAGGAGACGCTCGAGGTCTGCGAGGTGGGTCTCGAAGGGGAGGCACCGCTCCAGCCGCCGAGATCGCCTCCCGAGCCGCCACGGGAAGAACCGGCGAAACCACACCCGAGCTACCGCAATCCTTCCGAGGTGGACGAAGGCGAGATGCTGGCGGCTCTTCGCGACCACGGCTTCCGGATCCAGCCCGCCGCCAATGCTCTCGGAGTCTCTCGCACCTCTCTCTACGCTTTGATCGAGCGGTCGCCGCGGGTCCGCAAGGCCCGGGATCTGAGCCAGGAAGAGATCGAGCGCACCTCCGCTCGCCACGGGGGAGATCTCGACGCCATGGCGGAGGCGCTCGAGGTCTCGCGCAAGGGACTTCGCCGCCGGATGACGCAGCTGGGATTGGATTGATCGGCGAGGAGGGCTCTCGGAGGGTCCGGCCCCCGGTTCCATCGTCTTCCCGGAGCCCATGGCCGGAAACGCGGAATGGCCTGATATCCTCTGGATTCATGGAGCCACACCACCTCGCCGCATGCCAGCGAGGCCATCGTTCTCCATCTTCTGGTGGGCCGCTCGTTGCACTCGCGACCCCCCAGGTGGAACCATGGGTCGAACCCTCGATGCAAATGCCGAGGATTCGAGCCACGGAGGCAGCTGGTGTGGACCGTCCAGATTTTCGCCCTTTGGAGGGGAAGAGGGCAGATCGGAGCGTCGAATGACTCGCCGTGCAGGGAAGGCGGAATCCAGCCGAAGCACGAGCAGCGCTCGGGAGCGGACGAACGGAGTCCTGACCTCCGAGGAGCAGGCTCGCTCGTTCATCGCCAGCGTCGACGAGATGGTGTACTTCCAGGGGCTCGATGGATCCCTGTCGATGCTCAACGATGCCAATGCCAGGATCACCGGTTATTCCCTCGAAGAATTCGCGGCCAATCCTCAGATCTGGCGGGAGATCGTGCATCCCGACGATCAGCGGGTGGCCGAGGCCTTCTTTGCTCGATATCCGGAAGGAACGGAGTCCATGGAGGTCGAATACCGGCTGCGGACCAAGGCGGGCGATTGGCGGTGGATCCAGTCGCGCATGGTCGGAGTCAGGGACTCGACGGGCAAGTACACCGGCTACAACTGTATCGATCGCGACATCACCGAGCAGAAACGGATCGAGCAAGAGCTGATGGAGCACCGCGACCACCTCGACCGCCTGGTGGCAGAGCGGACCCTGGAGCTGACCCGGGCGATCCGCGAGGCGGAGAGCGCCAACCGGGCCAAGTCTCGGTTTCTGGCCAACATGAGCCACGAGGTGCGGACACCGATGAACGCGGTGCTCGGCCTGACCAGCCTGCTGCTGGAGGAAGACGTGGGTCTGGAGCAGCGAGAGCACATTTTGTTGATTCGCAACAGCGCCAAGTCGCTGCTCGGAGTGCTCGACGACATTCTCGATCTGGCCCGGATCGAAGCCGGCCGCCTCGAGCTGCATCCGGACGATTTCGACCTGCGGACCGGGATTCGCGACCTCTTCGAGCTGCATCGGCCGCGCGCCGGTCGTCGTCGGCTCGAGATGAGCTATCGAATCGCGGACGACCTGCCGCGGATGCTCCATGGTGATTTCGGTCGCTTGCGGCAGATCCTCGGCAATCTTCTGGGGAACGCGGTGAAATTCACCCCCGAGGGCTCGGTCGAGCTCGAGGTCCGCCGAGAGCCCAGGCCGGTGGAGAGCGAGGCAACGTTCTGGATTCGCTTCGCCGTGCGCGACACCGGGATCGGGATCAAGGCCAAGACCCGGGACTCCCTCTTCGAGCCCTTCACCCAGGAGGACAGCTCGACCACCCGGCGGGCCGGGGGCTCGGGCCTCGGGCTCTCGATCGCGAAGCAGCTGGTGGAAATCATGGGTGGGGAGATCGGAGTCGAGAGCGAAGTGGGGCGTGGCTCGTGTTTCTGGCTTCTCGTCCCGCTGCGTGAGGGGCGCTCCATGCCGCCGACGGACGGCACATCCGGAGAGCCGAGTCGGTTGGGGGCATCGCTCTGGGGCAGCTTCGAGGGGCGGGGATTGCGAATCCTGGTGGCGGAGGACAACCCCGTCAACCAGGGGGTGGCGACTTTGATTCTGGAGAAGATGGGTTGCCGGGCCGACTTCGTGGACGATGGCTCGAAGGCTCTCGAGGCTCTGGAGGCGTCGGAATACGACCTGGTGCTGATGGACGTCCAGATGCCCGAAATGGACGGTTTCGAAGCCACCCGCCAGATCCGTCGAAGGCGGCTTCGAGCTCCCGGCTCTCCACCTCGCCCCCTGCCGGTGATCGCCATGACGGCCCATGCCATGAAGGGGGATCGGGAAGAGTGCCTGGCCGCGGGTATGGACGACTACCTGGCCAAACCCTTCGAGCCGCAAGAGCTGGCGTCGATTCTCGAACGGTGGACCTGACCTGGGCTCGGGCGGCCGCTGACCGCCGATCGAGGCTCCGCTCCGCGGATCAGGGGCCGATGGCCGGTGCCGCCGCCGCCTGGATCGAGCGCAGGTAGGCCACGAGGTCGGCGATCTTTCGCTCGACTTCTTCCGGTGCCGATTCCCGGTCGGACTTGCTGAACACATCACCCCAAACGGGCATGTCGGACGATCCGTGGCCGCGAACCTCGCGATCTCCCCGAATCATCTTGTGCACTTCCTGGTCGGGAAACTCGCCGCCGTTGCGCTGCGCAATCAAGGTGAGGTTGGCCGGGGGAACCCGCAGATGTTCCGCCAGGGGGCCTTCTCCTCGGGCGTCGATACCGTGGCAGGTTGCGCAATGGGAGCGGAAGGTGTCTCGTCCGATCGAAGCCGATCCGGTAGGCGCATCGGCATCGGCGACCGCCGGAATCGAGGCGATGAAGGCACAGAGCGCGAGGAGCAGGGGGCGTGGTTTGAGGAAGACTCGAGTCATGCCGGGGGATCTCCTCTCGGCGGCACGGGCCGCAAGAACGGGTTGGAAGAGTAGAGGCGATGTCGAACGATCGATTCGTTTCGTTGCAGCTTGTCATGTGCCGGCTCCGCTGTCTTCACCCGAAGAGGTAGGGAAGAGCTCCGGTCTCCCACCCCTAGAAGTTGTCGCTTCGGCATCGAGAAAAGCCGCAGACGATTTGACCGATCTTTGCCTCCCTTGTAAGCTTCTGCGTGGTCCGATGTGTCCTGCGTCCAAACAATGGATCCAGTTCTTAGGGGTTGCCCGTGCGATCCCGCAACCAGAAGGAGTCGTCCATGCAACAAGCGCCTGAAATGAACGTTGTCAATCTGGAGCTCGAGATCGAAGACCTCGAGGCCAAGGGCCGTCCTTGCTGTGGTTCCTCGACCACGAGCCCGCTCTGCACCTGCCCGATCTTCCTCACCCGCTGCTGCAGCATGATGGAGTCGACCGAGCAGTAATCGAGCTGCCTTCGGGCCCCGGCGACCTCGCTCGCCGGGGCCTTTCGAACCCATCGCGTGGGCCCGGGAATCGTCGCGGATCGGAAGGCCCCTGAAATTCGACACAACGTCTGGATTGGACGCCACAGAATGGAACGGAGCCCAACGGCCGAGAAACGCTGCAACTACCTTTGTGCCCTGGCTCCCCAGGACCGTCACGAAACGATCATCGCAGACTTCTTGGCACCTCTTGCAGCAGAGATTCGAGAGCACGAAGCCCTCGACTCCCTGTTCTTCGTGAGGATGGACGACCCGACCTGGCAGGTGCGTTTTCGGGTAGTCGGAGACGCCGAGTGGATCGATGGACCCTACCGGGCCCTCGCCGAGGAGCGGCTCCGTCCTCACCTCGACTCGGGCCTGGTCGATGGGTACGAGATGACCCACTACCAGCGGGAAGTAGAGCGCTACGGCGGCGAAGAGGGAATGGCGCTGGCCGAGCAGATCTACCTCCACGATAGCCTCGCCTGTTTCGATTTCATGGCCCTCGAACGCCGGGGCAAGCTGGCTCGCCAGCGACGAGAGCTGGCGCTCCTGGTGGGTGAGCTGTTCGCCGATCTTCTCGGTCTCGGCGGACCCTTCCGGCTGCAGTTCTACGAATTCGGTTACAGCTGGACTCGGGAAATGGGCACCTGGGAAGACGAAGACTTCGCACGAGTCGCCGGTCACTACCAGAAGCTCCGTCCGCAGCTCGAAGAGTTGTTGGATGGGGAAACGAGCAAGAATCGCACGTTGCAATGGGGTGGAGCCGAGGCCGCTGATGTGGCCGACCGACTTCGTTCGCAGGTGGCGCCCTTGCTGGCCGAGGTGTACGAAGGCCACCGCACCGGTCGGATTCGCCAGGATCTGGCCTATCTCGCGTGGAGCTACACCCATCTCTTCTGCAACCGGCTGGGCATCTACCCGACGCCGGAAGCGATCCTGCGGCGCCTGATGTACCACTACTGGGAAGATCGGTCTCCGCAAGCCGCAACCACCCATGCCGCACATTCCGCCCCGGAGCCCGCATCGGCGTGACCTCTCCTGTCGTGCTCCTGCGGGTCGACACCCGCCCCTTCGAATCTCTGGATCCTCTGGCCTCTCTCGAGGCCGTCGAGCTCCTGCGTGGGATCGTCGAGCTCGAAGGCGAGCTCGCGGAGTGGGCCCCGAGCCTCGGCGACGAGCTCTTCGCCGCTGCCGGTCCACCCGATCCCGACGCCGGCACCGAAGCGGCCCGGCAACGCCTGGCCATCGTGGCGCTGCGCCGCACGGTCTTCAATCGTCGGCTGGTCTCCGAGTCACAGCTGGAGGCGGTGAGGAATGGGCTGTCCGCCGAGCGGTTGCGGAGGGTGGAGACCTTTGCCGCTCGCCGCCGGGAGCTCCAGGAGCTGGAGCAGAAATTCCCCGCGGCATTCCGCAGCGACCTCGACCGAACCCGCCGCCATGCGCTCGAGCAGGCGAGAGATCCCGACTTCGAGACCGGGTTGCGGCTGGTGGGCTCGGCGTTGCTCGATCGGGTTCGAAGCCTGGGAGATCCGAGCCGCTGGCGCCACGACCAGCGTCTGGTCTCGTCACGGCTCGTGGCCTACCTCGCCCGGGCGGCCACCAAGACCAGTCCCAACGGAACCTTCTGCGCCACCGCCCTGGCCTCCTGGACCACGGAAGAGGGAAATTCGGAACCCGGGGTCCGCGGCGAGAACCGGATCCGGCTCGAGGTCTCGCTCAACGTCACCGAAGCCCGCAAGGTCGCCGCTTGCCTGGGAGCCGATCCGGCCGTCTGGCCGGCCCTGGTGCCACGGGCC
>CAZMEL010000144.1:0-19087 GCA_964565225.1 uncultured Thermoanaerobaculia bacterium
GCGCCGAGAGGGATTTCGGAGCCCAACCGGCCGGCGCGACCCTTCGAGGCCTGGCCTGGATAAATCCAGGCTGGCGGAAGGAACGCCGACTCGACCCCGCCAGGGAATCTGACAGAGTAGAATCAAGGCATCAAGGGGAATGTGCGCAGATGTATGCGAACAAAGAGGTTGCGCGCCGAAGAAAAGCGAGGCGGGGGATTTCGCCGGGAGCCTCGAGAGGCGGCGACCCGGCGGTTCGCTACACGTTGAACAAGAAGTGGATCACCTCGCCGTCCTGCACCACGTACTCCTTGCCCTCGGAACGTTTGCGCCCCGCTTCTTTGGCGCCCTGCTCTCCTCGGTACTGCAGGAAATCCTCGAAGCTGATCACTTCGGCACGAATGAAGCCGCGTTCGAAGTCGGTGTGGATGGCGGCGGCGGCACGGGGGGCGGTGGAGCCGGCGCGGATGGTCCAGGCCCGCACTTCCTTGGGGCCGGCGGTGAAGTAGGTCTGGAGACCGAGCAGGCGATAGCCGGCGCGGATCACCCGATCCAGGCCCGGTTCCTCGAGCCCAAGGTCGGCCAGGAACTCGTTTCGCTCCTCGTCTTCCAGGTCGGCGATCTCGGCCTCGAGCTTCGCACACACCACGACACACTCGGCGCCTTCCTCTTCGGCCAGCTGGCGCACGGCGTCGAGATGAGGGTTGTCTTCGAAGCCGTCTTCGTCGACGTTGGCGATGTACATCACCGGTTTCGAGGTCAGGAGATGGTAGTGGCGAATCCGTCGCTCGTCCTCCGGGGGGATGTCGAGGGTGCGCAAGGGCTCGCCGCTCGCCAAGTGGGCTTCGAGCTTCTCGAGGATCTTCTGCTCCTTGACCAGGTCGGGGTCCAGGCTCCTGGCCGAACGGCTCACCCTTTGCAGCGCACGTTCCACGGTCTGCAGATCGGCGAGCACGAGCTCGGTCTGGATGGTGTCGATATCGTCCAGGGGGTCGACCCTGCTGGCGACATGGGTGACGTTCTCGTCCTCGAAGCAGCGAACCACGTGGGCCACGGCGTGGGCTTCCCGGATATGGGCGAGGAATTGATTGCCCAGTCCTTCACCCTGGGCGGCGCCCTTCACCAGGCCGGCGATGTCGACGAACTGGAGGGTCGTGGGAATCACCTTCTTGGGTTGGGCGATTTTCGCCAGCTCCTGCAGTCGCGGGTCGGGTACCTCGACGATGCCGGTGTTGGGCTCGATGGTGCAGAACGGAAAGTTGGCGGCGTCGATGCCGGCGCGGGTCAGGGCATTGAAGAGGGTGGACTTGCCGACATTGGGCAGGCCGACGATTCCGCAGTTGAATCCCATGGTCCAGATCCTGTGAGTGCATCTTGGCCCGACGTCCGTATCGCGTGGAGCAGGCCGTGAGTTGCCGGTCGCCGCGGCAGGCTCCGCGCGATTTCGGCACCGAATGGTTCGTTGGAGACGCTCGGCGCCGGCCCGCCCGATTAGATCCGGGGGCGGCGGTCCGGAGCGCAGGCCGATCTTACTGTATTCACCGCGGGAGAAACACCATGACCTGCGAGCGGTTGCTCGAAGCTCGCCCAGGAGCCTGTAGCCGTGGAGCTGTTCGTGATCGAAGGAGGGGTTTCTCGAAGAAAGACTTCGGCGCGGATCTAGCCTTCTTCGCCGGTCATGTCTTCGATGAAGCGATCCGCTTCCTGGATCGAGCGCTGCATGTCGGCGATCAGATCGCTCACCTCGGCGCTGAGGCGATCGGCCTCGCCGCCGAGATTGCCGAGGGCCTGGGCGTTGAGGTTGTGCTTGAGATAGAGCACCTGGTCCTGCAGCTTGGTGAGCACCGGATCCATGGACTGTGAAGATCTCTGCATCGTCCGCAGGAGCTCCGAGTACCGGGTCTTGGTCTCACGAAGCTTTTTCTCACTGTCCCGTCGGTACGTCTTGTTCTCGAACTTGGCAATTTCCTGCTGCCACTCGTCGAAAAGGGCCTGCGCCACGTTTTCGACCTTCTGGATCCGCTCCCGGACATCTACGGCCCGCCGTTCGGCATCCTCGAATTCGGCTTTCAAGGATCCGTACATGGACTCCAGCTCCGTGCCCTCGTGGCCGACCAGGGCCTGGAACTGCTCCAGGGCGTCTTCGAACTCTTCCTGCGCATCTTCCTGGGCGTCGCGCACCCGGTCGACCCGCTTGACCAGGAGCTCGCGTTTCTCGATGCCCACCTTGGTCAACGAGTCGTAGTACTTCTCGCGCACATTGCGCCGGCAGCCATCGCAGCCGGCGAGGCTCGCGGCGAGAGAGAGCAGGAGGAGCAGGGAGACCGGATTCTGGATTCGCATGATCGGCGGAGTCTATCGCAACGGGAAGCTCGCTCTCAGGGCACGGCCGACGACCAGCCGGAGGTGTCGCCACTCTCGAAGCCGTCGGCGAAGAGGCCGGCCTCGTCGGCACCCGGGGTTCCGGCGAGAGCGCGAAAGTCTTCGTCGAGAATGTCGATCTGGCTCTGCACCGTTTCGACTCCGAAAGCGCCTCGGTGAGCCCACCGCCGAGGAGTGTCGGCTGCGCTTCGCCGGGACGGGTGCCAGCTGTGAGAAACAGCAGGTGGAGGGGTACGAATCTGCAAGCCGCTTCACAGGCCGCTGGGGCGAAGGCCTTCGCACCGATGGTATTCGTCGAGTCGTGCTACCTGGCGCCTTCTTGGTGATTTTGTGTTCTCATCTGGTTCACTCCTGATTTCGAGTGGTTCTCAACTCTGAGAATTTCGAGCGTGGCCGAGACGACAAGGCGCAGGAGAAACGGGAAGAAGGCTATTGCCCGCCTCACTTCTGCAAATCTACCCATATCTCTGCTACGTGGCACGGCCCTTGCTGAAACCTCCCAGCGTTTGCGTAGAGACATTCGTCCAGACGCTCGAGCCCGCCTCGGGCGTCGAAGGACCGGCGCCATCGGCAGATCCGGCAGGGGTGTGCTCTGTCAGCTCCGCGTGGCGCATCGAATCGGAACGAGGAGAGTCTAGGTATGAATCAGCTGCTTCGCCAGACCCGGACCGGTTGGGCCCTCGTGGCTCTGGCCGCGCTCGTGGTCACTCCCGCCTTCGGCGTGGAAGTGGAACACGGGTCGAGGAACTTCGATGCTCGGATCGAGAGGAACGCGGCCAATGCCGTGGGTCCCGATCTCTTTCAAGTGCAGGCCCTGAATCGCCTGCAGCGCGAGATCCCCGATCTCGGCTACGAGCTCGACAACAACACCGGCGTGACCCGCACCCTCTACAACCAGACCGGCTTCCTGACCGGCGACAAGGCCGGAGCACCCATGGACATCGCCATGGAGTGGGTCGGCCGCAATGCCGAGGCCCTGGGCCTCAGCGCTTCGGATCTCCAGAATTTCGAGGTCACCGACTCCGTGCTCAGCAACGTCAGTGGTGCCACCCACATCTACCTGCGGCAGTTGCACCAGGGAATCCCGGTCTACAACGGCCAGCTGAACGTCAATGTCAGCCGGCACGGCCGGATTCTCAGCGTCAACAACGACTTCCTGCCCCAGCTGAGCTCGGCAGTGAACGCGGTCGGCCCGCG
This sequence comes from uncultured Thermoanaerobaculia bacterium, assembly GCA_964565225.1. Classification (GTDB taxonomy): domain Bacteria; phylum Acidobacteriota; class Thermoanaerobaculia; order Multivoradales; family J023; genus CAZMEL01. The sequence continues at coordinate 3,559 of CAZMEL010000144.1, forward strand.
CCTCGGCCCTGCCGACGCCGTGGCCCACGGCGCCAAGCACCTGGGCTTCTCGTTGGGCAAGATCGAGCTCGGCGAGGTCCGTCCCGGTGCCCAGCGTGCCACCATCGTGCACACGCGCGGCCTGTCGCAGGAGCCCATCGTGGCGCGTCTCTTCTGGCTGCCGGTCCAGGCCGGCGACGCCCGCCTGGTGTGGAATTTCCAGATCTACACCCCCGACAGCGAGCACTACTACGACCTCAATGTCGACGCTCTGGACGGCAAGGTCTGGACCCGCTTCGATTGGGTCAACGATTCCTCCTACCGGGTCTACGAGCGCCCCTGTGAGAACCCCAACGACTGCGGCCGCACCCTGGTGAGCAACCCGGAAGACGGCACCGCGTCGCCCAACGGCTGGTTCAACAGCGGCGTCACCCGCATGGAAGGCCCCAACGTGCACGCCTACGAGGATCGCGACAGCAACAACTCGCCGCCGAGCACCGGCGCCCAGCCGACCTGTCCGGGCGAGAACTGTGACTTCCCGATCAACCTCGGCCAGAGCCCCCAGAACTACATCCCGGCGGCCGTGGCCAACCTGTTCTACTGGAACAACATCATCCACGACACCCAGTACCGGCACGGCTTCGACGTCGCCGCCGGCAACTTCCAGGGCGTGGACTCGGTCCGTGCCGAGGCTCAGGACGGCAGCGGCACCTGCAACGCGAACTTCTCGACCCCGCCGGGCAACAGCCGCCCGCGGATGCAGATGTTCATCTGCGGCAACGCCAGCCCCGCCCGCGACGGCGACCTCGACAACCCCGTGATCGTGCACGAATACGGCCACGGCATCTCGATTCGCCAGGTCGGCGGCCCCAACAACTCCAGCTGCCTGAACAACAGCCAGCAGGGTGGTGAGGGTTGGAGCGACTGGTTCGGCCTGGTCTACACGGCGCGCTCGAGCGACACCGGTCCCCAGGCTCGCGGCATCGGCCAGTACCTCTTCGGTCAGGCCAACAGCGGCCCCGGCATCCGCGACCAGCCCTACTCGACCAGCGGCTCGGTCAACACCTGGACTTACGAGTCCATCAGTGGCGCCGGCATTCCCCACGGCGTCGGCTCCCGTTGGGCCCAGGCCCTCTGGGAGGTCTACTGGGCGCTCGTCGACAAGCACGGCTTCGACACCACCCTCAACACCCCGAGTGGCTCCGGCAACAGTCGGGCCCTGCTCTACGTCAACGAGGGTCTCAAGAGCACCGCGTGCTCGCCGACCTTCACCCAGGCCCGCGATGGCATCATCCAGGCCGCGACCAACAACTTCAACGGTGAAGACGTCTGCGATATCTGGGAGGCCTTTGCGGCCTTCGGTCTCGGCACCGACGCGGTGAGTGGTGGCTCCAACAGCACCAACCCCACCAACGGCTTCGCCGTGCCGTCGACCTGCGACGGCAATCCGCCGCCCCCGCCGCCGCCGGGCGACTCCTGCGTCGGTTTCTGCGGTGGCCAGTCGGACGATGGCTGCTGGTGTGATGACCAGTGCGAGGGCTTCGGCGACTGCTGCCCCGACAAGCAGGAAGTCTGCGATGCGCCCCCGCCGCCTCCGCCGGCCGATTCCTGCGTCGGTTTCTGCGGTGGCCAGTCGGCCGATGGCTGCTGGTGTGACAACGCCTGCGCCTCCTTCGGCGACTGCTGCCCCGACAAGGTGCCGGTCTGCGGCTGATCGCATCGGCATTCGTCGATGCCCCGAGCTCTCGGGGCATCGATCCTCGGAGGCCCGGCTTCGGCCGGGCCTTTTTCGACGTCGGATTCTTGTCTCCGCTCCACGGCAATGGAGGGCGCGAAGTCTTCGGCTCGCGTTGTCTGCCCAACCGAGATAGGATGAGTCTCCTTTATATAGCCAATGGGCTATAATCCCCTCGCCATCCTTCCACGCCCTGGACCTCATTCATTTTTTCGAGGAGAGAATGAAGTGACCAGCTTTCTTCGCGTCCTTCCGCTCGTCTGCCTCTTCGCGACCTCCGCGATACCCGCCATCGCTCAGCCGCCGGGCGATCTGGAGCTCGTCAACATCGGTGCCTCGGTGTCCACACCGCTCGCCGCTCGCCACGCGGGAGACGGCTCGGGCCGCCTCTTCATCGTCCAGCGCTCGGGCACGATTCTGATCTTCGAGCCCGGCACCGGTCTGCTCGGCGGCCCGTTCCTCGACATCACCTCCGATGTCGACACCTTTTTCGAGGGTGGCCTGTTGGGTCTGGCCTTTCATCCCGACTACGCCACGAACGGCTACTTCTACGTCAACTACACCCGCGATGGTACCGGTGGCGACTCCTTGACCACCGTGATCGAACGCTTCGAGGTCTCCGCCGGAGACCCCAACGATGCCGACGAGACCTCCGGCGTGGAGATCATCACCATCGGTCAGCCCGCCGGCAACCACAACGGGGGCGACCTGCATTTCGGTCCCGATGGATTCCTCTACATCGGCATGGGAGATGGTGGCGCCTCGAGCGCGACATCCCAGAACACCAGCAATCTGCTGGGCAAGATGTTGCGCATCGACCCCTGTGATACCCCCACCTGTACCCCCGCGTACACCATTCCACCCGACAACCCCTTTGTCGGCAGCGCCGAGCTCGACGAGATCTGGGCCATCGGTTTCCGCAACCCCTACCGCTGGAGCTTCGACCGTGAGACCGGTGACATGCTGATCGCCGATGTCGGCGCGGGCTCTCGCGAAGAAGTCTCCTTCGAAGCAGTCGATAGCCCTGGTGGCCTGAACTATGGCTGGAACTGTCGCGAAGGTGATATCGCCGGCCCCGGTGGCTGCTCCGGCACCTTCGTCGATCCCGAGATGGTCTACAACCACTCCGGCGGCAACTGCTCGATCACCGGCGGCTACCGCTACCGCGGCTGCATCGAGGGTCTGCGCGGCACCTACATCTTCGCCGACTTCTGCAGCGCCCGGGTCTTCTTCGGTACCGAAGACTCTCCCGGCAACTGGAGCTTCAGCCAGTGGGACCAGCTGGGTGGCAGCGTCTTCGGCTTCGGGGAAGACGAGGACGGCGAGGTCTACCTGCTCCAGGGCAGCAGCATCCTGCGTTTCGAGAGCGCCAGCGACTGTGTCGACGGCCAGATCTTCGACGACGGCTTCGAGTCCGGCGACACCACCTCCTGGAGCAACACCTCCTCCTGATCCCTACCGAAATCCGGAGCTTCGGTCAGAGCCCGTGGCCGAAAGGCTGCGGGCTCTTGAAGATTCTTCTCGACGAACGAGCCCGAAGAGGCGCTGTCGCTTGAGCTCTGGCCTCGAGGCCCTTCCTCGTCAGCTCGCCGTCAGCACGGTGACGTATTGCGACACGAAGGCGTTGTCGGCGGTGTCGGGCCTTACGTAGAACAGGGCCTCATAGGCATCTGCCCAGCCGGCGGTGGTCAGATTTTTCCACTGCGCAATGAAACTCGCCGAGCTCTGGGGGGTGCTGATGCGAATGGAGTGCCCGAGATAGACCTGGAGGCGGTAGCCGGTGCCGCCACTCTTGAAGTAGACGTTGAAGTTGTGGTTGGCCGAGGACTTCTCGAACTGGAGCGAGAAGTTGACAAAGCTCTGATCCGGGAAGCTGCTCGGCCATTTCGAGGCATCGGTTCCATACTCCGTCGTTTTCATCGACCCACCCGACGCCTGCTCGACATATTCGAGGACCGCAGGCGCGAAGTTGTTGCAAGACCAGTTGGGGTCACTCTTCTTGTCGCTGTCCAGAGAAGGGATCGAGCCCGGAGGGTCGAGATCGCTCAGAGCCCTGTTCGTCGCGTCCAGAACCATCGGGTCCGTGATCGGGGGCATGTCATGTCTCCTTCTGGAATTCGAGCCTGCAGGCCACAGCACGGCGGTTCGATCTCGGGGCTTCTCTTGAAAACGCGCGATCCGAGGGTCGGGCGGATCATCGGCTGGCTGGATTGGAGGACTGCCGGCCACTCGGCGGATCCATTCCCTTGGTCGGCGACGGGCCGGGTAGGCCTACGGACCGCCTGGTTGGTCTCCCTCTATGCATCGACTGTTCCTTCCCTACCGATTGGGTGTAGAATCCTGGTGTCCGAATACGACCGTTGCCCGACAATTCGATCGCCGCCTCGGCACGCCCTGGAACTCACTCTTTCTTCGAGGAGAGATTGACGTGACTCATTTTGTTCGCATCCTCCCTTTCGTCTGCCTCTTCGCGCTTTCGCCGGCCCTTTCGCTCGCCCAGCCCCCGGCCGACCTGGAGCTCGTCGATCTCGGCGTTTCGTTTTCCTCACCGGTAGGCGTTCGCCACGCTGGGGACGGCTCGGGCCGCCTCTTCATCCTCCAGCGCTCGGGCACGATCCTGATCTTCGAGCCCGGAGCCGGGCTCCTCGGCAGCCCTTTTCTCGACATTTCCTCCGAGGTCGACGCCTTCTTCGAGGGGGGGCTTCTGGGCCTGGCGTTCCATCCCGACTACGCCACGAACGGCTACTTCTACGTCCACTACACCCGTGATGGCGACGGCGGCGACGAGCTGACCACCGTGATCGAGCGTTTCGAGGTCTCCGCCGGGGATCCGAACGACGCCGACGAGACCTCCGGTGTCGAGATTCTCACCATCGGCCAGCCCGTCGGCAATCGCAACGGCGGCGATCTGCACTTCGGGCCCGACGGCTATCTCTACATCGGGGTGGGTGACGGCGGCGGCTCGAGCGCGACCGCCCAGGACACCGGCAACCTGCTGGGCAAGATGCTGCGCATCGACCCTTGTGACACCCCGACCTGCAGCCCGGCCTACACCATTCCGCCCGACAATCCCTTCGTCGGCAGCGCCGAGCTCGACGAGATCTGGGGTATCGGCTTCCGCAACCCCTATCGCTTCAGCTTCGATCGCGTGACCGGCGACCTCCTGATCGCCGACGTCGGCCAGACCCTACGGGAAGAGGTCTCCTTCGAGGCCGCGGATAGCCCGGGCGGTCTGAACTACGGCTGGGACTGCCGCGAGGGTGATGTCGCCGGTCCCGGTAGCTGCTCGGGCACGTTCGTCGAGCCCGAAATGGTCTACAGTCCCACCCTCAGCGGCAACTGCTCGATCACCGGCGGCTACCGCTATCGCGGCTGCATCGAGGGTCTGCGCGGTACCTACATTTTCGCCGACCTGTGCAGCGCCCGGGTCTTTTTCGGTACCGAGGATACCCCCGGCAACTGGAGCGTCAGCGAATGGGCCAACCTGGGAGGCAGCGTCTTCGGCTTCGGCGAAGACGAAGACGGCGAGGTCTACCTGGTCCAGAGCAGCAATATCCTGCGCTTCGAGAGCGCCAGCGACTGCGTCGAAGGGCAGATCTTCGCCGACGGTTTCGAGTCCGGCGGCACCACCGCCTGGAGCAGCACCTCTCCCTGATCCTGAAAGGGCCTTCGGAGCCCGCGGCCGTTGGGCCGTGGGCTCTGGCCTCCACCCACTGAAGATCCCTCCTTTTCGTCCTGCCTGCAGGCCGGCCCTGCTTGTCCGTTGCCAGGGTTGTCCGTTCCGGCTCTGAGTCGTTCTCCGAGGCCGAGGGTGTTCGTAAACCTTTGAAAACAATAGATTCCGAATTGGCTGGCACCTGGAGTCGGCACCTGGAGTCGGGTCGGCGCTAGAGCGCAGAGGCTTCTCGGGTTGCCTTGCTGCCGAAGTATCGACCGAGCAGGAGCTTGACCTCGAACAATTCCTGGGATGACACGTCCGTGCTGTAGAGCTTGAGTAGCTCCAGCTGAAGGGCACTCAGGCGACCGGAGGAGCTCTTGGATTCTGGTTGTAGGGCTATCGAGTCGGCCATGGGCGTTTTCTCCTGGCCCGTAAGTCTTACCATGCCGGTTTTCCGAGGCATTGCGCGAGCGCGGATGGGTCGGCGCGAACGAAGCGGTACGGTATGTCGCGACGGGCCGTGCTAGTCTCTCGAGAGCCATCGGGAGACATGGATTGACGGTTGACGGATTCGAGCGCATCGGGGCCTATCGGATCGAGGCTTCGCTCGGGCGCGGCGGCATGGGCGAGGTCTTCCTCGCCTGGGACGAACGCCTCGGGCGCCACGTGGCGATCAAGCGAATCCGTCCCGACAAGTTGGGAGACGAGCAGCAGAGGAGCCGTTTTCGCCGCGAGGCGCGGTCGGTGGCCCGGCTCAATCACCCTGCGATCGTCCAGATCTTCGATATTCTCGAGCAGGCAGACGGCGATTGCATCGTCATGGAGAGGGTGGAGGGGCGGAGCCTCCTGCAGCTCCTGGCCCGCGGACCTCTCGACCTCTCGACCGTGCAGCGCCTCGGGCGAGAGATCGCCGACGGGCTCGCCGAAGCCCACGCCAAAGGTGTCGTGCACCGCGACCTGAAGCCCGAGAACGTTCTGCTGACCGCCTCCGGCCACGCCAAGATCCTCGACTTCGGCCTCGCGCGGACCCTTACGGACGACGCCGGAGAAGACCCCGAGGGAGCCCTGACCGCTTCCGGGGTGGTGCTCGGTACGGCGTACGCCATGTCACCCGAGCAGGCTCGGGGACTCGAGGTCGACCCCCGGTCCGATCTCTTCGCGCTCGGCAGCCTGCTCTACCAGATGCTCGCGGGGGAAGCGCCGTTCCGCGGGCCGACCCTGCTCGACAGCCTGCAGCGGGTGGTGAGCTTCGATCCACCGTCGCTGGCGGAGAAACGAGTCGATGTTCCGCCGGCTCTGGCAGATCTGGTCGGCCGGCTCCTGGCCAAGGATCCGGCTCAACGGCCCCAGAGCGCCCGCCTGGTGGTGGCCGAGCTCGATCGCCTGACGGAGACGACGGGAGCTCTCGGCGGCTCGACCGGGGCACAGGCTCCGGGCCGGGCCGATGCGGAAACCCTGGCCGATGCCCGCACCCCGACCTCGGCACCGGGCGAGGGGAACGAGGTGGAGACGGTCCTGCGGGTCCTGGTGAGCACGGAGCGTCTCGGCGCCGAGTCCATCGCCCGGACGCTCGGAGAGGCTCGAGCGGCAGAGCTGGTGTCGCGCCACGACCGCGAGGTGCGCGATCTGCTGGCCGGGCTCGGGGGACTGGAGATCGACAAGGGGGAAGGGTTTTTCTGCCTTTTCGAACGCGCCGGGGACGCGGTGGCCTGGGCCCTGCGTTTCCACCGTTCCCTGGAGATGCTCGAGGCCGGTGCCGGCACCGAGCTGAAAGCCCGGGCGGCGATTCACCTCGGGGAGGTGGCCTTGCGCCGCAACTCCCCGCGGGAGGTCTCGCGGGGAGCCAAACCCTTCGAGGTGGGAGGGCCGGAGAAGAGCCTGGTGGCGCGAGTGTTGCGGCTGGCGGAGCCGCGCCAGACGTTGCTCACTCGGGCGGCCTTCGACCTCGGTCGGCGGGGTGGAGCCTCCGCCGATCCGGGCGCGGCGGACCTGCGCTGGATTGCCCACGGCTCCTACTCGTTCACCGGGCTCGACGAGCCGCTGGAGATCTTCGAGGTGGGAGTGGAGTCGAAGGCGCCGCTCACGGCCCCGGAGGGGGGAACCGACGCCCGTCGGCAGGTGGATCTGGGGGATCCCGCGGTGCTGGGCTGGCGCCCGGCGGGCGGGCAGACGGTGCCCCGGCGTCCCCACTGGACCCTCGACGAACGCCTCGGCGAAGGGGGATTCGGTGAGGTGTGGCGGGCGCGCCACAAGACCGGCGAGCATCGGGTCTTCAAGTTCTGCTTCGAGGTGGAGCGCCTGCGGTCGCTACAGCGGGAGGTCACCCTGTTCCGTCTCCTGGAGGAATCCCTCGGGCACCGGGAAGACATCACCCGCATCCTCGACTGGAGCTTCGAGCACCCTCCGTTCTTCCTCGAGGCGGAGTACGTGGCCGGCGGCAGCCTGCCGCAGTGGGCCGCGGCCGAGGGAGGTCTCGATCGGGTGCCGCTCGAGACACGCCTGGAGCTGGTGGCCCAGGTGGCCGATGCCCTGCACGGCGCCCACTCGGTGGGAATCTTGCACAAGGACGTGAAACCCGGCAACGTGCTGATCGCTCCCGAGGCCGGCGGACCCCGGGCGCGGCTCACCGACTTCGGCATCGGTGGGCTCACCGAGTCCGGGCGTCTCGGCGAGAGTGGAATCACCGCCTTGGGATTCAGCCGCAGCCTCGGATCCGGAGGCTCGGATTCCGGCGCAGGCACCATGCGATATCTCGCCCCCGAGATCCTCGAAGGGCGGCCACCCAGCGTCCAGGCCGACCTCTTCGCCCTCGGAGTCGTGCTCTACCAGATGATCGTCGCCGACTTCGGCCGCGCCCTGGCGCCGGGCTGGCGGCGGGAGATCGACGACGAGCTGCTGGTGGAAGACGTGGCGGACTGTGTCGACGGAGACCCGGAGCTCCGTTTCGCGAGCGCTGCCGAGCTGGCCGTCCGGCTCCGGTCCCTGCGAACCCGCCGCCAGGCGAAGGACGAGGAGGCGGAGAGGCGGAAGACCCGCGAGCGCGGCGAGCGGCGCCGTCGCCTGGCGACCGCCGGAGCGGCGTTCGCCTCTCTTCTGCTCCTGCTGGTCTCGATCTTCGCCTGGCAGACCCTCACAGCCCGCGACCGGGAGCGGCTCGCCAGGGAAGAGGCGGAGACCCGTCGCCGGCAGGCGGAAGGGCTGATCGACTTCATGCTCGGGGATCTGCGAGAGAAGCTCCAGCCCATCGGCAGGCTGGAGATTCTCGGGGCGGTGGGAGATCGTGCCATGGAGTACTTCGAGGAGAGCCCCACCGAGGGACTGAGCCCGGAGGAGACGAGCCTGCGCTCGAAGGCCCTGCACCAGATCGGCCAGGTGCGGTTCGGCCTCGGGCAGCTCTCCGCCGCGAACGAGGCGTTCCACGGCTCGCTGGAAGCGGCCCGTCGCCTGACGGAGATCGATCCGGAACGCGAAGACTTTCTCTTCGAGCTCGGCCAGAGCCACTTCTGGATGGGTTTTCTCCATCTCAAGCTGCGAGACCTGGCGGCTGCCCAGGGGCACTTCGAAGCCTACGCGGAGGTCTCGAAAGAGCTGGTGCGCCGCGATCCCGAGAACCGGGACTGGCAGCTGGAGCTCGCCTATTCCCACAGCAATCTCGGCTCGGTGCTCGAAGAGCGAGGCGAGATCGGGCAGGCTGGGAAGGAGCTGGAGGCCAGCGCGAGAGTTTTCGAATCCCTGGTGGCTGCCGCTGACCACGATCCGGCTCTGGTGGTCGAGCTCGCCCATGTCTACGCCAAGCTCGGGCAGATCTTGCGCAAGCGCGGGCAGCTCGTTGCATCCCAGGCCCGTTTCCAGGCTCATCTCGATCTGCTGGCTTCGGCATCGGAGAACGATCCACAGGACTTCCGGCTCCTGGGTTTCCTGGGTCGGGCGCATTCCCACCTGGGGGATCTGCTGCGGTTGCGGGGAATGCTGGGCGAGGCCTCGGAACACTACGAGCGAGGGCTCGAGATCAACAGGCGTAGGGTGGCACACGATTCCGAGAACCTCACCTGGCAAGGTGAGCTGGCCCAGATGCACAACAAGATGGTTCGCATCTTCTGCTGGACCGGCGAAACGGCCGCGGCGCGGCGCCATCTCCGGGCAGAGCGTGAAATCGTCGAGCGGCTCCTGGCACGGGCGCCCGAGCACAATCAGTGGCTGAATGCCCGGGCGAGAAACTTGCTCTGGTGGAGCCTGTTGGCGATGGAGAACGGGCAGATCGCCGGTGCCGGAGTGGATCTCGAAAATGCCTCTGCAATCTTCGCCACCCTCGCCGTGGGCTCCGAATCACCGACCTTCGAGTACTTCCGAATCCTCGCGGACTGGCTGCAGGGGGAAGCCCTGGCGGCGGCCGGCGACCGGTCTGCCGCCGAGGAGATCTGGAAAGACGCTGGCGATGCGATCTCGAGGCTCTCCGGCGGCACGTACGGACCGGCAGCGATCGATCTGCGGATTCGGCTCCTACTCGCTCGGGGAATGGAAGAAGAGGCGCAGCCTGCCATCGAGGAGCTGGAGGCCATCGGTTATCGAGAACCGGGCTACCTGAAGACACTGGCTCGGTACGGAGTCCAATCGCCGACCGGTGTCTGAACGAGGCTCGGTCTCGGATCGACGAGTCCTCGAGGGTCGGGAGGAGACAACGGGCGATCAGGTGGGGCTGGTGGCCTGTTACCCGTGGTGATATCCGACCACCCCCAGATTCGGTCTCGCCTTCGCGAAGTGGTTGAAAAACAGGGAGATCCATTCGCTGTCAGGGCCTGGCTCGATTCCTGCTGTAGGTCTTCGGACCACCAACCAGGAGAGCCCGGGCCGCCGGGCAGAAGGGATCGGAGATGTTTGGATTTCGCAGTCTTCCGTGGCTTGGGATCGTGATGGCGACCATTCTTCTCTCGGGCGTGCCGGACCTGGCCCGCGCCGACAGAGCCATCGGTGAGGACCAGGTGCAGGGGCAAGCCCTGGCCTTCGGTTGCGGCAAGGTCTCCGAAGCCGTGTTCGCCATGCCGGACCGAAGGGGACAGCCGCAAGGGCTGACGACGGTGACCTGTACTTCCAGCTGCAGCGGAACCGGGAATTGCGAGATCTGGGGATGTGATGCCTCGGCATCCGGTTGTAGCTCGTTCAGCTGCCCCGGCTTGAACTGCGGTGCCGGGGAATGCACGAAGACTTCGACCTACACGCCGTCCGAGAACATCATCGGAACGGGTTTCGGGTTCGATGCCTCCGATTCCGCGGGGCCCGCGACCATCGCCTATCTCTACGAAGACTCCAACCGGGAAGCTCTGCGTGTCGGAGACGTGATTCTCGAGTATCGAGGAGTCTCCGTGGCGTCGGGTGTCGATCTGTACCAGACGATTCTGGCGTTGCCCGACGTGGAGCCCGGCGATGTCGTTCCGATGCTGCTGGCTCGTGAATCCGTGGGTGCACCGATCCAGGCGAGCCCCGTCGCCCGGAGCATCGAGGTCAAGGACGTAGAGACCATTTTCGAAGATCGCATCTGCAAAGAGACCGCAGGATCCTGCTCTTGTGTAGCAGGAAGCTCGGGTTCTACTTGCACCCAGACGATGCATGTGGAGCTGGCACCCGATCGCGAGACGATGCGGGTTGCCACCGCTTGTCGCTCGGGCGAGAGAGGCTCCATCCGGTCGAATCCGGTCTACAGCGGCAAGTAACTCGGCCTGGGCGTGGAAGGTCGCGTTGTGTTCGGGTCAGCAAGCAGCCCTCATCGATTGATGTCCCCGTCCTGGATCTCCAGGACGACCTGGGGATCGAGGCTGGTCTGGTCGGGCTGGCCGCTCGCACTGACCGTCAAGAACACACCGTACGTATAGGCGGACGTCTGATCGTTGTCATTGGTGAATTCGATCGTGAGCTTCTGGGGACTGCCATCCCCACCCTGTGAGCCGATCTGGGAGACCTGGTAGCTTCCGCCGGCAATCGTCCGTGTGCCGCGGAAGGGCGCGGTGATCGTAACTCCCGAAGAAGGTTCGGTGATGTTGGGGCCGGAGAGCAGCTGGATGGTGACCGCTGCGAAGCTCCAGGTAGAGCCGGTGAGGGTGTAAGTGATGTCGAGGCTGGAGGAACCATACGGGACGTTGACGCAACAGGAGGGACTGAAGCTCCAGTTGCCCAATGAGGTTCCGGAAGCGGGGCTCAGGGTGACCGAGATCTTGGTGTCCGTCGTACAAGGGTCGGTACAGGCCATGACGTGGCTCCTTTCGAAGTTTCTACCCGAGGAAAGCAATTGAGGTGCCAGGCTTCCGAGCGTCTCGACCTCCCACCGGAGCCCTGGTCGGCTCGCGGGAGGAAGGTTCGAGAGACGAAGACTGTGAACGAAGCGGAGAGGAGGCTGAACCGATCGGTTCAACCGTGGTCGGTTCAGGGTTGGATTCCCCGCAATCCCAGCTGGCGCACGAGACGGCGCAGGGAGTTGGGATGAAGACCCAGGCGCCGGGCGGCCTCGGCGGCGTTGCCCGAGGTGGCTTCGAGAGCATCGAGGATGAGGCGTTTCTTGGTCGCCCGAAGCGTCGCCTGGAAGTCGCCGGCCTCGAGCTCGTCTCCGCCGCTGTCGGTGATCTCCTCGGGTAGATCCTCGAGCCGGATCACCTCGCCATCGCCGAGGACCAGGGCCCGCTCGATGGCGTTCGAGAGCTGGCGAACGTTGCCGGGCCAGGAGTAGGCGAGCAGGGCCTGGCGGGCGATGTCGTCGAGACCGACCGTGGTGAGCCCCAGGCGCTCGCCGTGTTGGCGGGCGAAATGGCGGACGAGCAGAGGGATGTCTTCGGGGCGCTCCCGCAAGGGGGGGAGATGGATGGTGATCACCTGGAGCCGGTAGTAGAGATCTTCCCGGAAGCGGCCCTCGCCGATCGCTGATTCCAGGTCGCGGTGGGTTGCGGCCACCACCCGCACGTCGACGGGAATCGGCCGCTGGCCACCGACTCTCTCGATCTCCCGTTCCTGCAGCACCCGCAGCAGCTTGGCCTGGAGCTGCACCGGGATCTCCGCGACCTCGTCGAGAAAAAGGGTGCCGCCGTCGGCCAGCTCCATTTTGCCGAGCTTGCGGCCCACGGCGCCCGTGAAGGCGCCCTTCTCGTGGCCGAAGAGCTCGCTTTCGAGCAGGGTTTCGGAGAGGGTGGCACAGTTCAGGGCCACGAAGGGGCCTTCGCCGCGGGGGCTCTTCTGGTGCAGCGCCCGCGCGGCGAGCTCCTTGCCGGTGCCCGACTCTCCGAGCAGCAGCACGGTCGACTCGGCCCGCGCCACTTTTTCGAGCATCGTCAGCAGGCGCCGCATGGCCGGGCCTTCGCCGACCATGCCGTGGGTCTGGTCGAGATCCTGCAGGCGCCGGTTCTCGCGCTGCAGCCACTCCACCCGGCTGGCGGTGTCGAACGCCAGGCCGGCCACTGCTCCTGCCGCCGCGACCAGCTCGAGATGCGAGCGGGTGAAGGTGGCGGGGCGGGGGGCATCGAAGTAGAGCAGGCCGTGCACTCGCTTGCGGCCCGGCAGGGGAGCCGCGAGCACCGACCGCACGGCGGCGATCTGCAGGCTCTCGGCGCCTTGCAGGTCATCGAAGGATTCGACGTCGGAGCACAGGAGGGCGTTGCCATGGCGCAGCACCTGCTCCACGGCCGTGCGGCTCACCTCGAACGCTCCTTCCGAGTCGCCGCGGCGTTGAGCCAACCCGGGCTCCGCGGCGCCGGCTTCGAGGAGGAGCAAGGCGCCACGGGCCGCCGGCAGGGCTTCGTGCAGGGTATCGAGCAGCTGGCTTCCGAGCTCCGCGGTTTCTCCGGCGGCGGCGAGGGAGCGGCTCAGCTGGAGCAGGAGCTGCAGGTCTTCGGCGCCGCCTTCGCGGGGCAGGTGTCCGGTGATGGGCTGCAGGTACCGAGCGGTGGATGCGGAGAGCTCGATGGTGCTCTCCACCGGCAGCTGACCCGAGACGAGCTCCGAGGCGGTCGGGCCCGAGGAGCCGAAGAGGAGGAAGAGCACCGAGGTGTTGCCGAGTCGCAGGAGATCCCCGTGCTCCAAGCGGCGCTCGCGGATCGGCAAGTCGTTGACGAAGGTCCCCTGGCGGCTTCCGAGATCGTGCAAGACGAACGCTTCGCCGTCGCGGCAGATCTCGGCATGGCGTCTCGAGACCGTGGCTTCGGGAAGCTGTAGGGTGTTGCTGGCCAGGCGCCCGAGAGTACAGAGCTCGCCGAGGGGAAGGGTGGCTCCCTTTTGTGGGCCGTCGACGATCAGCAGTCGAGGCTCACGGATCATCGCCGTTCAGACCTCGGGCCGGAGGGTGCATTGCATTCGTAGGTACGGGTTATGACCATCCTCTTCCGAGCGTTCCATCGGTTTTCTGGAGCTCCTCGAGAATCCTAACACCTTCGGTACGACCCCTTCGTTTTTCCGCACGCGTCGAAAGCCCACGAGGAGCCCCGCGGTTTCGGCTCAGCGACGAGCGTCGTAGACGAGCTCGCCGCCGACGATCGTAGCCACGACCTCCCCGTCCAGCAGGGCGCCGGGATCGTGCTCGCCCACGGCCAGGGGGTCGAGGTCGAGCAGGGTGAGGTCGGCCCAGCGGCCGGGCTCCAGAATGCCCGTCCATTCCTCCCAATGCGCTGCGTAGGCCGACCACCCGGTGTAGGCGCGCACCGCCTCTTCCGGGGTCAGGCTCTGCTCGGGGTACCAGCCTCCCTCCGGCTCGCGATCCTTGTTGCGGCGGGTGATGGCGGCGTGCAGGCCGTAGAAGATGTCGTGGCTCGAGCCCGTGAGGTCGGAGTTGAAGGTGAGCCCGGCGCCCGCCTGGCGCAGGGTCCGCCAGGCGTAGGCTCCGCGGATGCGCTCGGGCCCCAGCCGGTCTTCGGCCCAGGCCATGTCTTCCACCGCGTGGGGTGGCTCCATGGAAGCGATGAGGCCGAGCGGTGCGAAACGCGAGAAGTCGTCGGAGTGGATCACCTGGGCGTGCTCGATCCGGTGGCGGTGCTCTCGGGTGGACGGGTGCTCGCCGATGACTTTCTCGAGGAACTCGAGGGTTTCGCGATTGCCGGCATCGCCGATGGCATGGATCCCCACCTGGAAACCCGCCTTCATCATCGCCGCCACCAGCTCCTGGTCGAATCCGTACTCGTCGCCACTGGTGCCTTGGTGGCCCGGGCGGTCGGAGTACTCGGCGAGGAGACGGGCTCCCCGAGAGCCGAGAGCGGCATCGTAGTAGGCCTTCACCGAACGCACGGCGAGCCGACCTTCGACTCCGGAGATCGGCCCGCGCTCGATCCACTCTCGGCACAGCTCGGCATCACGGGCCGAGAGCATGGCGTAGACCCGGATCGGGAGCCGGCCGTCTCGTTCGAGGGCTTCCAGAGCGTCCATGTGCTGGCGCGCGGCGCCGGCCTCGTGCACCGCCACGTAGCCGTCGTGGGCCATTCGTTGGAGGCCCGCGAGCATGAAGTCTCGGAATGGCTCGGGCGTCGTTTCCGGCACGGCCGAGCGCAGCAGCGGGCCGGCGCGGTTGAGCACCACGCCGGAAGGGTTGCCGGCGGCGTCGCGCAGGATCTCGCCGCCGTCGGGATCGGAGGTGGTGCGGTCGATGCCGGCCCGTTCGAAAGCGAGCCGGTTGCCCCACACCGCGAAGCCGTGCAGCGACTCGAGCACCACCGGATGGTCGGGAACCCTTGCGCTCAGGAGCTCGAGCGTGGGATAGCGGTCGGCCCAGGCGCCTTCGTCCCAGCCTCGC
The DNA here is from genome assembly GCA_964565225.1 of uncultured Thermoanaerobaculia bacterium. Taxonomy (GTDB): domain Bacteria; phylum Acidobacteriota; class Thermoanaerobaculia; order Multivoradales; family J023; genus CAZMEL01. The sequence continues at coordinate 18,685 of CAZMEL010000144.1, forward strand.
CCGAGGATCCACTCCCCGGCGGGTGTTTCGGCCGCTCGCTCCACCACCCGTTCCACCGCTTCGGCCTCGGTCTCGACTCCCACGAGATCGACCCGCGCGGCGAGCTCTCCGAGGCCTGCCACGTGGGTGTGGGAATCCACCAGGCCGGGCAGCACGGTCGCCCCCGCTGCGTCGAGAATCTCGGTTTCGGGTCCGGCGAGCGCCCGGGCCTCTTCGTTGCTGCCGACGAAGACGATGCTCTTGCCGAGAATCGCCACCGCCTCGGCATCCGGGCTCCAGCCGTCGGGCCCGTAGGGTGCATCGGGAGCCGGCGTGCCGTCGGCCGCCGGCGCGGCCCAGGCGCAGGTGTAGACCTTGCCGTTGTCGATCAGCCGGTCGGCGGGCGGCTCCACGGTGGCATCCG
>CAZMEL010000145.1:0-18994 GCA_964565225.1 uncultured Thermoanaerobaculia bacterium
GTCCAGGACTCCATCGAAGGTTTCATCCATCGCTCCCTGCGGCTGGGTAGACCCCCGCCGCCATGCCATTTTTTTCCCGTCTTCAGCTCTACCAGCGAAAGGCAGCTCTGATTCTGGCCAAACAAAACGATCGGCGGCGGCCGTCGCAAGGGCGAGGCCCGAGGTGTGTCGAAACCTCTGAGCCACCTGGATGCGGTATCCTTCCGGCGCCGCGAGACGATTCAACGGGGTTCGCGATTCCCTCTCATCGATGCCGGACCGGTGGGTACTGGCTCGGGGGACGAACACCGTTGCTCGCTGCAAGAGATCGGAGATTCGACGAAGGGAGATCGAGGGATGGCGTCGATCCGCAAGGTTCTGGATGGCCTCAAACGCGACGAGCTGATCGCAGCGCTCGAAGCCGCAGGCCTGGATGTGGCCGACCGGCGCAAGCGGGATCTGCTGCTCGGCGCTCTCGAGTCCAGGCCACCGGCCGAGCTGGCCGATTTTCTCGGGACTCTCCGGCGCGACCGGCTCGAGGAGCTGTGTCGCGAGCTCGGGCTCGACGACAGCGGGCGGACCAAGGCGGTGATCATCGAGCGCCTGATCGGGGAGGTCGGCTTTCGAGAAGGGCAAGACAACCTCTTGGCCGACGCTCGCGGCCAGAGCCCAGGGCCGCCCGCCGAGACGCTGAGCCCGCCCCGCCGAGGGGCAGAGTCGGCGCCGGCAACGAGCGGTGAGAATCTGGGCTGGATCGCCAACTTCATCTGGGGCATCGCCGACGACGTGCTGCGCGACCTCTATGTGCGCGGCAAGTACCGCGACGTGATCTTGCCGATGACGGTGCTTCGCCGGCTCGACGCCGTGCTCGAGCCCACCAAGCAACTGGTGCTCGACATGAAGGCTTCCCTCGACCGCGCGGGCATTGTGCAGCAGGACCAGGCCCTGCGCCAGGCCGCGGGGCAGGCGTTCTACAACACCTCGAAGTTCACCCTTCGTGACCTCAGGGCTCGCGCCAGCCAGCAGAAGCTCAAGGCCGACTTCGAGGCGTACCTCGACGGCTTTTCGCCCAATGTGCAAGACATCCTGGACAACTTCGAGTTCCGCAACCAGATCCCGCGGCTGTCGAAGGCAGACGCTCTCGGTACGCTGATCGAGAAGCTGCTGTCGCCGGACGTCAACCTCTCCCCGGAGCCGGTGCTCAACGGCGACGGGTCGGTGAAGCATCCCGGGCTCGACAACCACACGATGGGCACGATTTTCGAGGAGCTGGTGCGGCGATTCAACGAGGAGAACAACGAGGAGGCCGGCGAGCACTGGACGCCGCGGGACGCGGTGAAGCTGATGGCGCGGCTGATCCTGCTACCGATCGCGGAGAAAATCGAGTCGAGCACTTACCTCCTCTACGACGGTGCCTGCGGCACCGGCGGCATGCTGACCGTGGCGGAAGAGACGCTGGAGCAGATCGCCGTGGCGCACGGCAAGCAGGTTGCCACACACCTCTACGGCCAGGAGATCAACGCCGAGACCTACGCGATCTGCAAGGCCGACCTGCTGCTCAAGGGCGAGGGCGACGCCGCCGACAATATCGTCGGCGGCCCCCAGCACTCGACCCTCGCGAACGACGCCTTTCCGTCTCGCGAGTTCGACTTCATGCTCTCGAATCCGCCCTACGGCAAGAGCTGGAAGGGTGATCTCGAGCGTTTGGGCGGCAAAAAGGAGATGCGCGACCCGCGCTTCTTGATCGAGCACGAAGGCGACCCCGAGTACTCGCTGGTGACACGCACGAGCGACGGTCAGATGCTTTTTCTGGCGAACATGCTCTCGAAGATGAAGCACGGCACGGCGCTCGGCAGCCGGATCGCCGAAGTGCACAACGGTAGCTCTCTTTTTACCGGCAACGCAGGCCAAGGAGAGAGCAATATCCGGCGCTGGGTCATCGAGAACGATTGGCTGGAGGCGATCGTCGCTCTGCCGCTCAACATGTTCTACAACACCGGCATCGCGACCTATGTCTGGGTGCTCACCAACCGCAAGCCCGCACACCGGCGGGGCAAGGTGCAGCTGATCGACGCCACCGGGTGGTATCAACCGCTGCGCAAGAACCTGGGCAAAAAGAACTGCGAGCTGGGGGAGGACGATATCGAGCGGATCTGCGACGTGTTCCTGGCCTTCGAGGAGACGGAGCAGTCGAAGATCTTCGACAACGCCGCCTTCGGCTATTGGAAGGTCACCGTGGAGCGGCCCTTGCGCGTTGCCGGTGTCGAGCCCGATCGCGCCTACAGCGCCAAGGAGATCAAGGAGCTCGCTGGCGAGCGCAACGAGGCGGCGCCCGCGGTGATCAAGAAGATCCACAAGCGCGGCACCACGCCCGATCCCTTGCGCGGTTTGTTCGAGATCGATATCGCTGGCCGGAAACGCGTGGTCGAGTACGCGGCCGACACGGACCTGCGGGACACCGAGCAGATCCCGCTCTTGGAAGACGGCGGCATCGAAGCCTTCTTGCGCCGCGAGGTGCTGCCCCACGCACCCGACGCGTGGTACCTCGAGGACAGCATCAAGATCGGGTACGAGATCAGCTTCACGCGCTACTTCTACAAGCCGCAGCCACTGCGGACGCTGGAGGAGATCCGAGCGGATATCCTGGCGTTGGAGCGGGAGACGGAAGGTCTTCTTTCCGAGATCATCGGAGAAAGCAGGTGATCGCGAACCTCCAGCCCTATCCAGCTTACAAGGATTCTGGTTTGCCTTGGATAGGAAGGGTGCCTGCGCATTGGAACCTGCCACCAAATCGTGCTTTACTGCGCCTCCGAAAAGTGCTCGTCGGTAATCGGCACCATGACTATCAGTTGTTGTCACTCACCAAAGAAGGCGTCATCGTTCGAAACGTTGAAAGCGGCAAGGGGAAATTCTCGGCCGATATGGGAACTTGTCAGCACGTCCGTGCCGGTGATCTCGTCTTCTGCCTCTTTGATGTTCCGGAGACACCACGTACAGTCGGCCTTTCCCCTCACGATGGCATGATCACTGGTGCGTACACCGTGTTTGAGTGTTCCGATCCGCTAATGGCAGCCTTCTTAGATCATTTCTATCGCGCAATGGACGATCGAAAGCTGCTTAGCCCGCTCTACTCTGGGCTTAGAAACACGATCCCGCCAACACGCTTTCTTGGCACCAAGACACCTGTGCCACCTTCAGCCGAACAAACCGCCATCGTCCGTTTCCTCGACTACGTGGATCGCCGCATCCGACGCTATATCCGCGCCAAGCAGAAGTTGATCAAGCTGCTGGAGGAGCAGAAGCAGGTCATCATCCACCACGCCGTTACCCGCGGCCTCGACCCCGACGTCCGGCTGAAGCCGTCGGGGGTGGAGTGGTTTGGGGAGATTCCGGAGCATTGGGACGTGAAACCGGCAAAGTGGTACTTCCGAGAAGTCGACGAACGGTCCACCGACGGTTCCGAGGAACTACTGTCTGTTTCACATATAACCGGAGTAACCCCACGTTCTGAAAAGAACATCACGATGTTCATGGCTGAGACTTACTCGGGCCATAAAATTTGTAGAGCAGGAGATCTAGTCATTAATACGATGTGGGCCTGGATGGGAGCCCTTGGAGTGGCGGAACAGATGGGAATCGTAAGCCCGTCATACGCAGTCTATAGACCCCAAAAGACCGATGTGCTTGATCGGAAATTTGTTGATCTTGTTCTAAGAACTTGGCCGTATCGCGCCGAGTACACTTGCCGATCGACAGGAATCAGATTCTCCCGCTTACGCTTGTATCCCGAACAGTTCTTAAGAATTCCAATCGTCGGGCCGCCTGCACCTGAACAGAAAGCAATCTTGGGAGCGGTCAACGATGCAGCTTCCGAACTTGATGAGGCCACCACCCTCGCTCAACGCGAAATCGACCTCCTCCAAGAATACCGCACCCGCCTGATCGCCGACGTGGTCACCGGCAAGCTCGACGTCCGCGAGGCGGCGGCGCGTCTGCCGGACGAGTCGGACAGGTCGGACTTGTCGGACGCATCCGACGAGTCGGAGCTGGACGCAGGGGGCGAAGACAACTTGGCGGGCGAAGCCTCCGCGGAGGAAACTTCATGAGCTGGACCGAAGGGCCGGAAAGGCTGCTCCTGCCCCACGGTGGGTATCGCAAGCTGCGGAGCTACAAGGTGGCGGCGGTGGTCTACGACGCCACGGTCGTGTTCTGCCGCCGGTTCTTTCCGCGCGACCGGCGCATGGCCGACCAGATGGTGCAGGCGGCGCGCAGCGGTGTGCGCAACATCAGCGAAGGCAGCGGAGCGGCGGCGACCTCGAGCAAGAGCGAGATGAAGCTCACCAACGTGGCTCGCGCCAGCCTGGCCGACGAGCTTCTGCCGGACTACGAGAGCTTCCTGGTGCACCGCGGCCTGCGGGTCTGGCCCAAGGAGTCGCGTGAGGCCCGCGCCATGCGGGCACGTCTGCGCGAGGATCATCACCCGGCCCTTCCCGCCGCACCGGCCGGCACGGTGCGCCTGGCCGGCCTCGCCGGGCTGGCCGATTTCGTGGCCGAGGCCGAGCCCGAGCTCGCCGCCAACGCCATGTTGTGCGCCGTACACCAGGCGGTCTACCTGCTGAACCGGCAGCTCCGGAGCCAGGGACAGCGCTTTCTGGAAAGCGGCGGATTCACCGAGAGGTTGTACCGGCAAAGACAACAGGCACGCAGAGCAGAGCAGGCCGGCCCCGCCTGCCCGGCCTGCGGCAAGCCCATGCTCCGGCGCACGGCGCGCCAGGGTCCACGGGCGGGAAAGCCTTTCTGGGGCTGCAGTGCCTATCCCGCCTGTAGAGGCACACGACCGGTGGAGCAGGGGGAAAAGTCGGACCGGTCCGACTCTGGAGGGTAGGATGAAGACGGACACCAGCGAGAGCGGCCTCGAACGCCTCATCTGCGAGGCGCTGACCGGAGCTCCGTGCGAGCCGCCCCGCGAGGGTGAGGTTCGCGAGGCGGTCGCGCCCTACGGCGGGTCGGGCTGGATCTGCGGCAGCCCAAAGGACTACAACCGCGACTTCTGTGTCGACCTGGCCCAGCTCACCGCCTTCCTCGAGGCGACCCAGCCCGCCGCGGCGGCGGGGGTCGATCTCGACAGCGTTTCGCCAGGCACTGTGCGCGGCAACCCCAGCCCCACGCGGCGGAAATTCCTCGCCCGCCTGCAAGGCGAGATCACCCGGCGCGGCACTATCAACCTGTTGCGACACGGAATCAAACACGGCCCGCACCAGATCGACCTGTTCTACGGCACGCCCTCACCCGGCAACCCCAAGGCCCGAGAACGCTATGAAGCCAACCGCTTCAGCGTCACCCGCCAGCTGCGCTACAGCCGCGACGAGACCCGCCTCGCCCTCGATCTCGGCCTGTTCATCAACGGCCTGCCCGTGGCCACCTTCGAGCTCAAGAACAGCCTCACCAAACAGACCGTCGAAGACGCCGTCGAGCAATACAAACGTGATCGCGACCCGCGCGAGAAGCTCTTCGAGCTCGGGCGCGCCGTGGTCCACTTCGCGCTCGACGAGCACGAGGTGCGCTTCTGCACCCACCTGCGAGGCAAAGCCTCCTGGTTTCTGCCCTTCAACCAGGGCTGGAACCACGGCGCGGGCAATCCGCCCACCCCCCAAGGCCTCAAGATCGCCTACCTCTGGCAGAACATCCTCACCCCCGAACGCCTGACCGACATCCTCGAAAACTACGCCCAGGTGATCGAGACCCGCGACAAGAAGACCAACAAAAAGAAATCGGTTCAGATCTGGCCGCGCTTCCACCAGCTCGATCTGGTACGCCGCCTGCTCGACGACGCGGCTGCCAAAGGCGTCGGCCGGCGCTACCTGATCCAGCACTCCGCCGGCAGCGGAAAGTCCTACTCCATCGCCTGGCTCGCCCACCAGCTCATCGGCCTGCGCCGCGGCGAGCGCGAAGTCTTCGACTCGATCCTCGTCGTCACCGACCGCCGCATTCTCGACCAGCAGATCCGCGACACGATCAAGCAATACGCCCAGGTCAGGGCCACCGTGGGCCACGCCGAGCACTCTGGAGACCTGCGCCGCTACATCGAGGGCGGCAAGAAGATCATCATCTCCACGGTGCAGAAATTTCTCGTCATCCTCGACGCGATCGGCAGCGAGCATCGCGGGCGCAGCTTCGCCATCCTCATCGACGAAGCGCATTCGAGCCAGGGCGGCGAGAGCTCGGCGGCGATGAGCACGGTGCTGTCGACCGCCGGTTCCGAGGCGGAAGACGAGACTACGGAGGACCGCATCAACCGTGCCATGGAGTCGCGCAAGCTGCTCGAGAACGCCAGCTATTTCGCCTTCACCGCCACCCCAAAGAACAAGACTCTCGAGATCTTCGGTGAGCCCGAGCCCCAGGCCGACGGCACCGTGCGTCACCGGCCCTTCCACAGCTACACGATGAAACAGGCGATCGAAGAAGGCTTCATCCTCGACGTGCTGCGCTACTACACGCCGGTCACGAGCTACTACAAGCTGACCAAGAGAGTCGAGGACGATCCGGAGTTCGACACCAAACGGGCGAAGAAAAAGCTACGCCGCTTCGTCGAGAGCCACGATCACGCCATCCGGCTCAAAGCCGAGATCATGGTCGACCACTTCCACGAGCAGGTGATGGCCCTGGGCAAGATCGGCGGCGAGGCACGGGCGATGGTGGTCACCAGCGGCATCGAGCGCGCCATCCAGTACTACCACGCGATCACCAACTACCTCGAAGAGCGCAAGAGCCCGCACCGGCCGATCGTCGCCTTCTCGGGCGAGCACGAATACGGCGGCGCGAAAGTGACCGAAGCGACGATCAACGGCTTCCCATCGGGCAAGATCGCCGAGCGGATCCAGGAGCACCCGTACCGCTTCCTGGTCTGCGCCGACAAATTCCAGACCGGCTACGACGAGCCGCTCCTACACACCATGTACGTCGACAAGGTGCTCTCGGGCATCAAGGCGGTCCAAACCCTGTCGCGCCTCAACCGCGCACATCCCAAGAAGCACGACGTCTTCGTGCTCGACTTCATGAACGATGTCGACACCATCCGGGCAGCCTTCGCCGACTACTACCGCACCACGATCCTCGCCGAGGAGACCGATCCGAACAAGCTCCACGACCTGAAAGCCGAGCTCGACAGCGTCCAGGTCTACGCCACGGAGCAGGTCGACGAGCTCGTCGACCTCTACCTCTCCGGCGCCGACCGTGATCACCTCGACCCGATCCTCGACCTCTGCGTCGCGGTCTACAAAGACCAGCTCGACGAGGACGGCCAGGTGGAGTTCAAAGGCAAGGCCAAGGCCTTCACCCGCACCTATGGCTTCCTCGCTTCGATCCTGCCCTACACCAACGCCGAGTGGGAGAAGCTCTCGATCTTCCTCAACTTCCTCGTGCTCAAGCTGCCCGCACCGTCCGAAGACGATCTCTCCAAGGGGATCCTCGAATCCATCGACATGGACAGCTACCGGGTCGAGAAACAGGTTGTGCAGAGAATCCAGCTCCCCGACGACGACGCCATGATCGCCCCCGTCCCGTCGGCCGGCAGCGGCCACCGCCCCGAGCCCGAGCTCGACCGGTTGTCGAACATCTTGAAGAACTTCAACGACCACTTCGGCAACATCCCGTGGACCGACACCGACCGCGTCAACAAGCTCATCACCGAAGACATCCCGGCCCGAGTGGCGGCCGACATGGCCTATCGGAACGCCCAGCAGAACTCCGACAAGCAGAATGCCCGCATCGAGCACGACAAAGCCCTCGGGCGGGTCATGACCGCCGTGCTCGAAGACGACACCCAACTCTTCAAACTGTTCAGCGACAACGAGGGCTTTCGCCGATGGCTGACCGACATGGTGTTCGGATTGACGTATCGCGCTGCGAGCCCTTGATCGTGCCTTTCGTCATGGAGCAGGCCCGGGCCGCGTATCGGGACTGGCCGGCGGTGGCTTGAGAATCGGGAGGATCGGCGCCTCGCTTTGGTGAGGTTGCGCTGAGAAGAGGATCCGGCAGATGGCAGAGCTTTTTTGGAATTCCGGGGAGAGGGAGAAGATCGAGGGTCTCGACGTTCTGGGGATTCGCCAGGTCGACCAGGATCTGGAGCGGCTCTGGGTCTCGGGTATCACCACCATATCCATTCGCGGGCGCTACCTCTCGATGCTGCCGTGGCTGCTCCAGGCCTTCCTTCAGCACGAGCTGGAGCGCGGGGAAGACCGGGCGACGTTCGAATCGGCCCGCCTCGACGCGGTTCTGAGACGCTTCGAGATCGTCGTGTTCCTCTCGTCCTTCTTCGGACAACGCTGGGGCGAAGATGGAGAGACGTACGGTGTGCTCGGCAGCGACCTCTTCTCCGATCTCGCCAAGGCGCTCGAGGCCGAAGGGGTCGTAGACCCGGAGGTCGGCAAAGGTGGCGCGTCGCTGGGGACCTACTTCAGACCCTGCTGCTCTCTCGGGCTCCTGGGCGATCCACCACCGGGCTCCCCACTACCGGTCGGCCTCACTCCACGGGGCGACGAGGTCTTTCGTGTTCGGGAAGCCGCGATTTCCCGTTCTCCCTTGCGCGAGGTGATCCTCGAAGGGGGTTCCTTGAGCATGGAGGATCTGCTGGAGGCCGGGCGCCACTTCTCCGTGAACGGCATCGATTCCACACCGGGAGAGGCCGAAATCCTCCGTCAGGGCCTTCTGGATCCCGACGAGCGGATCGATTCTCGGGCCTACGAGCGGTTTCAACAGACCATCGACTGGTCGCTGCGGCAGGTAAACGACCTCGAACGAGCCAGCTCCGACCAGCTCATTCGCCGGGCCTACGATCAGATGGCACGTAGCGGGGGAGAGGACGCCACCGACGTCGAGCTCGCCTGGTTCGAGTACGAGCTGCGGCGGCGGGTACACTTCGGCCTGGAGCTCCTCCTCAAGGCGTTCGCCGAGACGCTGGATGCCCGAATTCGCTCGACCCCCGCGGGTGTCTGGGGGGAATGGCGAGATGACGAAGCGCCCCTTGCCGAGATCCTGGAGAAGCGATTCACCTGGAAGCGACTTCCGGCCACCCGGCCTGTGGCCTCGGTCGTCGAGAATCTTCCCTTCGAATCGTTGCTGGACCAGAGCCTGCCCATGGCCGCGGCCCGCAAGCTGTCGGCGCGCGACCGTGCGGCCTTTGCGCTGGGACTGCTTCTGCTCTGCCTGAAGCAGAGCGCCGCCATCCGGTCCCTAGGTCTCCAGGGCCCGAGCAGCGCCCTTGAAAAAGTCGCCGAGATCTCTGAGCAGACCAAGGAGGAGAGCTTCGAGACGTTCGTGCTCCGCCTCCTCGAGCGGTGCATTATCGGCGAGCACGTGCACAATGCCCTGCGCAAGATGGCGGCCGGAGGCAAGTGCACCCTGCGGTTCTACCCCGACGGTGACCGGCTCTGTACCACCGGAACCGGAGTTGTGGCGGGGCGCAGCGGTGATCGCCTGGGCAATGTCCTCGGCATCCTGGCCGACGCGGGGATTCTGGACCGGTGGCGGCGAAGCTCGGTTCGGCTCAACGATCGGGGGCGCCAGCTCATGGCGAAGCGAGGCCTCCTGGCATGAGAAGCGATCTTCTCGAGCGGATCAAAGAGCAGCAGGACATCACCAATGCCGTCGTGCTCACCCACAACCTCGACTTCGTCTACCTCCAGAACCTCCTGCTGCCGGCCCTACGGCGCTGCGGCTCGCCGAGCCTCACGGTGTTTGCCGACGCTCATTGCGCGGCCGAGGCCTTTTCTCGGCAGGCACCGTTGCTATCGAACCTCGGGCGCCGCTACCGGGTCGTGCCGGTGGCGATGCAGCCCGGATTCCGTTTCCATCCCAAGGCCCTTCTGCTCTCCGGGCGTAAGAAGGCCATTCTGGCCGTCGGCAGCGGCAACCTGGGTTTCGCGGGCTGGCGTGAGAACGCCGAGGTCTGGGTGTCCTACGACTCCGACGAAGGCACAGCGGAGATCGCCGCGTTCCAGGTCTACCTGCGCCGGCTCGTCGAGCGTCTGGCGTTGAACGATAGCCTGTGGGGGGAGATCGAGGAGGCCTTCGACTCCAATACCCGGTCCTGGGTCGCGGATCTGGAGGCGCCGGCCGGCCTTCTGGGGCGGCTCGGAGCGGGGCCTCCTCTGATCGCGGACCTCCTCGGCGAGATCGGCCCCGGACCGGTCGACCGGCTCTTGATCTCCGCTCCCTACTTCGATCGAGCCTGTGCCGCTCTCCGGAGCTGGACGGGAGCGCTCGATCCGGCCGAGACTGTGGTGGCCACCGATCCAGAGCAGACGAACCTTCGACCAGGTGCTCCGGACCAACCTCCGGCCGGCGTGACGTTCCGGCCGGCGCGGGCCAGCCGAGCCACTGCCTCCGGGGGCGAGCGGCGGTGTTTCGTGCACGCCAAGATCTACGCCGCGCAGCAAGGCGACGAGGTGACCCTCTTCGCCGGAAGCGCGAACTGCTCCCGAGCCGCCTTGACCCTGGAAGGGGAACGCGGAAATGCGGAGCTGATGGCGGTCCGCCGGTTGAGCGTGGAACAGCTCGAAAGAGAGATCCTGGAAGAAGTCGTGATCGGAGAGGAACCGCTGGAGCTCCCCGCGGAGAGTCCTCTGGAACCGGACCCAGAGCCCCACGCTGTAGGCCCGCGTCTGCTCGCGGCCAGAGATCAGGACGGTCTCCTCCGGATGGCGTACATAGGGCCTGCAGACTGGAGGCCCGAGCACGCGGTGATCGATGGCTCGGTCCAGGTGCTGCGACACACCGGCCCCGAGCGCTGCGAATGTCTCTCTCTGCCCGATACGCATTCCGTCTCCCTGCGAGGCACCTCGGCGGGACAGGTAATCGAAACTTCTCCACTCTGGATCGATCATGAAGAGAGCCTTGCAGCGAGCGCGTATCGCCGCTCTCTACAGTCGGTCGTGAGGAGCAAGGGCTGGAAGAGCGACTGGGATGTCGGGGATTGGGGAGAGATTCTGGAGGTGTTCTGCCAGGATCTGGAGTACGTCTCCCCTCGCCGCGCGATGGCAACGAACCGCGAGGAGAAAGACCGCAATTCCGAAGACAAGATCTTTACCCGGGAAGATCTCTTCACGCGAGATGTCGGGCTCCACCTTTCCGGGTCACCCGCGGATCTCGGGGGCCGCAAGATCAGCGTGCCATCCCTTCTCCTGCAGTGGTTCGGCTATGGTATCGACGAAGAATCTCCCGAGGGCTCGGACCCAGCCGAGGAGCCGGTCTCGCTGGATCTCGACGAAGAGCCCGTCGATCGGCCGGAGAAGCTTTTCGAAACGAAAAAACAGACTCCCGAGGAAAAAGCCAAGCAGCGCAAGAGGGAGGAGAGGCAGGGCAAAAAGGCGCGGATGATCGTCGACCGAATGGCCGCGACGATGTCCGCGAGCCGTTATCTGGAGATGCGCCAACCGGAGCACCTGGCCAAAGACTGGAAGATCGCCTTCCTCCTGCTCCGGATGGGGCTGAGCAAGGGATGGATCGATCGAGAGCACCTGCTGGTCGTGACCTTCCAGATCTGGGGAAAGCTCTTTCTGGCCGACACCGAGAAAACCGCCCAGGGATGGCTCGACAAAGGCGCCAGCTCCTCCGAGCTTCGAGAAACCATTGCCTCTCCAGAGCTGACCGCGGCCCTTTTTGCCTGGAGCCTGGAGATTCCCGATCGGCCGACGACGGCCCGGGGAACCCAACTCCTTCTCACCCTTGCCCTCGCCGTCTCCCGCCATCCCTGGCTGTGGATCTCTTCCGACCTCACCGCTGTGGCAGCGGCCCTGGCGAGCCTCCTCGAGGCTACGGGAGAGACCTTCGACGAGGAGGCCATCGAGACTCGATGGAGGCAGCTGATGCAGCTCGGTCGAGCGCTCAACCGGTTCGAGTCGGCGGTGAAGGCGGTGCCGGTCCAGGAGCTTCGGGAGCAGAACCGACAGGCCCAGGTTCGGTCAGGGGAAATCCTCTACCAGGGGGGAGCCCTTGGTTTCTGCGTTGCTCAGGAATTCGTGGACCGCTCAGAGGATATAAACATTCACGTCTTGACGCTCCATGAGGAAAATCGAGAGGTGCCGAAACTCAATGCGCTCTATCTCAATCCCCTCGCCGGCCTTCTGGAGACCGAGGACGTCATTCCCGGGCACCGGATCGAAACCGCAGATCTCGAGGCCCTGCGTCGCTTCGTCGAAAACCTCGAGGCAGGGTTGGCAACCGAATCGCTCCAATCATGAACCTTTCTGGTGAATCAGGGTTCCGTAATTGTGAAGAGCATTCGCAGGGAAAGGGAGGACGACATGTTCGAGAAAATCATTGCCATCGACTGGTCCGGCGCCGGGCTCGACGACAAGACCAACAGCGGCCTTGCGGTCGCCTTCTGGCCGGATGCCGGAGGGAAGGTCGACATCCAGGAGCCAATTCCCAAGTCCGCTCACAACCAGAAGTACTGGCGCCGCTCCCACCTTCTCGATTGGCTCCGGAAACAAATCTCCCCTGACCAGCCCAGGACCCTCGTGCTCATGGACTTTCCGTTTTCCTTCCCCTACGGTACGGCCGCCGCCTGGGGTGCCGGAACGACCTGGCAGAACCTGGTGCGCTTCGTTGCCGGCAGATTCGAGGAGGGCTCCAAGACTGGAGCCAGACGCCTGGCAACTGGGTTCGCCAGCTTGTTTCATCCTCGCTCACCCCATCTCGCCAAGTTGCAGCATTCCGGACCCTATATCGCTCCTGGAATCACCCAACAGAGCTCGCCAGGCCCCCACCCCTCCGAATCGTAAGGGGCGTAGCTCGGTTCTTGGGGGCCTACCCTTGGTGCACCTCTTCCAGAAGCTGGGAGGCAAGAGCCGGGGAGGCAATCCCAGCTCAGGGTGTCGAGGTCGTCCAGGCGGCTGTCGAGCCCGACTCGAAGCCGTCGGCGAAGATCTGCTCCGCAGCTTCGACGAGGACGGTAAGGGTGCCCGCAGGGCCGTCTGCCCCCACGTTGCTCCAGCGGATCTTCTGCGGGCTGGTCGGGTCGAGGCGTGGAGACGTGAAGAAGAGGATCTGCGTCTCGGAGGCCGAGGCGGGCACGGAGACCACGACGTTGGTTCCGGGTGCGAGGGTCGAAAGGTCTCCACCGCAGCCTTGCTCCGTGCACACCTCCACCTTGTAGGGACAGTGGGCGGCGCCGGTGTTCTCGACGGTAACCCCGAGATGGTCGGCGCTCAGCCGCACCACCTCGGTGGCGGTAAACTTGTAGCCCATCATCTGCGAGGCCGCCAGGAGCTCCCCGAATGGAAACGTGATCTCCGTGAAGGCAGGTGAGCCCAGCATATAGCTCAGACCGAGGCGGTCTGCCTGCGCTCCGAGGCTCTCGTCGTTGCCGCAGTCGTGTGGGGGAACGACCCACAAGCCGTTCCTGTTGCAGGGATCCCAGAAAGCTTCTCCGCCCCACCCATGACGCTTGTGTAGGAAGAGCTGCTCGGCCGGGTGAGGCTGCTGCCGCCAGTTGTCCGGTGCGCCGTGGTTGGCAATCAGCAGGCTGTCATCGAAGAAACCGATGCGCTCCGCGTCGAACGAGGTGTCGTCCGAGCCGAAGAAGCCGTGCTCCTGGGCCGAGTCGAGCGAAAGGGAAGAGAGCAGGTCCGATGAGGTGCTGCCAAAACCCTCCAGGTAGTGGCTGATCATGATCTTCTGGAAGGCTATCGAGGGGAAGTTGGAGGCTGTATAGGGCGCACCGTCGAGGTGGTGCTCACCCCAGAGTCGGCCAACCCCATCTGGATATAGGCCACTCTCTGGTCGCTCTTGTAACGCACGGCGAAGGCGTCGATGAAGCTCGAGATGCAATCCTGGGTTGCCACCAGATCCCACCGGGGGTTGTCGTAAATGGCACCGTCATAGTTGAAGTCGGCGACGGGAAGGTCGCCGGGCGCGAAGCTCCCGATGCCATAGCCCGGACCGAAGAACACAGGACAGAGGATCGCCTGGTGCCCTCGAGACGCCACTCTTGCGAGGAAATCGTCGACGCTCGCCCAGTCGAAAGGACCCGCGCAGAGGGGGAGCACCTCGCTGACCCCGACGAAGGCCCACTCCATCGAGAGCACGTCGGCGTTCTGGCTCGTTTCCCACGCGACACCGCCGGTGAACGGGTTCACGAAGTCGTGGTCCTCGAATTCGAGGAGTGTCGAGGTACCACCCTGCAATGCCGGGTGACGGCCGAGGAGAAGGCCGCCCGGCGCGCGATCCACATCCGCTAGCTTACGGTGACCGTCTTCGTCGGCGCCAGTCGGCGGTACCCACAGCAGAAGCAGCAGCATCGTGAGATGGATCCATCTCGGGGCTAGAGATTCTTTTCTACGGGTCATGGTTGCACTTCCCTCTCAACTGTGGGCTCACGGTATCGCCACAGTAGCACGGTCTGTTTCGCCCTCGTTCGAGCGATCGACATCATCAGTGGAGCGGCGAGCAAGCTACGGCTGGAAAAACGGGTTGCAACGTGGAAGCGACGCTGAGCGTGAGCGGCGGCCGTCATCTCACGACACGTCTACGCCGAGGTGCCGCCGCGGGTCGAATACGAGATCACGGAGCTCGGACGTTCACTCGAGGAGATTCTCGATCGCATGCAGGCCTGGGGCCGCGACTTCAACACTCTTCGGCTGGCCGAGGAGCCGGATGACGAGTTGCTGGGCCACCACTACGTGACGAGGATGGGTCTACGGGGAGCCCGGCTTCTCCTCCTCCACCCCGGCGACGGAGAGCAGCAGACGGTGGAAGGCGGAGTTGGCGCGTAGAGAGGCGGACTCGTGCATGGTGTGGTAGCCGGTGGTCGGGATCTGCACGGTGGTGCCCTGGACGAGGCCACCGCCCGCGACGACGATGCGCCCGAGCTCGGTGCTTCCGAGGGAAGCGGGGCGTTCGCCGGCTGCGGCAACGGTGCGGTTGCGCTCTTCGATGAAGGCGTCTTTGAAGAGGTAGGAGATGCCGAGGCTCTTGCACCTTTCTTCGATGGCGTCGGTGGTGCCGGCATGGAAGGCGGCGTTGGCGTCGCGGCGACGCAGGACGATCTCCTGGCGATCGGCGCTCTCGCGATCGGGAAAGGGGCTGGTATCGACCACGAGGAGCCGGTCGGTCCGCTGCCCGAAACGTCGAAACCATTCCAGGAGATACCGCCAGCTGCTGCCGGATTCTTCCTGGGCGGTGAAAAACGCCGTGCCCTGGAAACCGTGCTCGAAGAGGTACACGAGATGTGCGGCGGTCAGCACGTTGTCGAGCTGGGCGCTGAGGAATCCGTCCTCGACGGTCAGCAGATCGGAGAAGGCCACGGGAGTGCCGGCGACCAGGTGCTCGAGCCCTTCGACCTCGAAGATCAGGTTGTTCCGATGCTCGCAGACGTAGGCACCCTGCACGGTTCCGGCTCCGGAGTAGCTCCCGGACCACGGCTCGTAGGCGAAGACCTTCACTCCGCGGAAACGATCGGCGACCTTGGCCATCAGCTGCTCGGAGACCGAGTTGCCGAGAAGGTCGGAGCGCCTCCCGGAGATGAACGCCGCGTATTGGAACTCGTTGGGCCCGGTGCAGATCAGGCCGTGGCGATCGATATGGGCCGAGAGTTTCGTGGAGCTCGGATCCTCGCCCTGGGCGACCAGGATTCCGTCGTACCAGGTTACCTTGGCGCCGCGCTCTTCGAGCTCTCGCTGCAGGACTCGGAAGAAGGAGTGTTCTGCTCCGACCACGCTGGGGTGCCGGACGAGGATCTTCAGAATGTCGAACAAACCCTGGTGGGTATGCATGAGGTCTCCGGGGGAGGTGAGAGTGACTCTGTGTCGGGGCGGGATCCGGGGCCGGCGGGAGCGTGCCAGACCTTCCCCTTCTCGTCAAGCGAGCCCTCCCGGGCCATCGGCACGAATGCCGTCGGCCCTACCCACGGGCAAACGTAAGAGATTGTAAATTCGCCACCACCTCCCCGAAACCAGCGAATGCCACTGGCTATACTCCGGGCATGTCGAGCCGAATTGCATGGGACGCCTGGTCTTGGCTGCTCGTGGTTCTTCTGCTCCCTCTGCTCGGAGTGCTGGCGGTTCTCCAGTATCGGTGGACGGGGGAGCTGAGCCGTGGGGAACGGGACCGGACGGAGAGCGGGCTACGGCGGGCGATGACGGGGCTCGCCTCGGATTTCGACGAGGAGATCACGCGGCTCTTCTCCCATTTCCAGTCCGCGCTCCTCACCGCTTCCGCGACGGGAGAGAGCCCGGAGGAGCTGGTGGTCGAGCGGGTCGAGACCTGGCGAGAAGAGGCTCGGTACCCGGACCTGATCCGGGCCTGGTTCCTCGTGGGTCCGGAGCGGGGCGGAGAGAACGGCTCGTCGGGCCTGATCGGGTCCGATGGCGCGGCGATGGCCTGGCCTTCGGAGCTGAGCGCGGTGCGAGACGAGCTGGAGGCGCACGATGGCTCTGGCCGTCTTCCGAAACCGATCGTCGCCGATGGACCCGCATTGATCCTGCCGATCTCGCCCCTTTCGTGGCTCGAAGCGGCTCGGCATCGGTCGAGAGCGGACGGGCGATCGGGCCAGGAGGGGCGGCCACGACAGCGGCCGGATCGCAGAGGCCGACGGCAGAGCTGGCGAGATCTCCGCGGCGGGCCCTCCGCATCGGGAGGGTCGGCCTCAGCGGACCAGCCGAGCCGGTTCCTGATCCTCTGGCTCGACCTCGAAACCCTCGAACGAGGGATCTTGCCCGACCTCGTGGCGCACCATTTCACACCGGAGGGCAGAGGCTCTCTCGACTTCCAGCTCACCGTTCTCGACGCCGAAGGACGCGATGTCCTCTTCCGACACGGGCCCGAGCTCAGCAATCCCGCGGCGGAGATCGAAGGTGAGGTGCCGTTCTTTCGCATTCGTCCGCCGGCTCTCGGCCCCCCCGGAGGCGAGCCTCGGGGAAACGAGCCTCGGAGCCGCGAGGACGAGAGCTCCCCCGAATTCCCTCGACGCGGTGAGGGCTTCGAGTCGCCGGGGCCTCCCGGCGGGAGAGGCGAGCCCGGGCTCTCGGCCCCAGGACCCGGGCGGTGGCTCCGCGCCTTCGCTCGCGGCTGGCTGCACGAAGCCGGCAAGAGCCAGTGGGTGCTGATCGCCCGCCACCCGGAGGGCTCCCTCGATCGCGCGGTGGCGAGGGCCCGCCAGCGCAACCTCGCCCTCAGCCTCGGTGTGCTCGCCCTGCTCGGGGCCAGCCTGGGTTTCCTGCTCTACGCCACGAGACGAGCCCAGCTCCTCGCCCGCCAGCAGCTGGAGTTCGTCGCCGGAGTGACCCACGAGCTGATGACCCCTCTCGCCGCCCTGCGCTCCGCGGGCCAGAACCTGGCCGATGGCGTGGTGACGGAGCCCGAGCAAGTGCGCAAATATGGCGGCCTGATCGACCGGGAAGGGCGGAGATTGAGCAACATGGTGGGGCAGGTGCTCGAGCTGGCGGGCATGTGGTCGACCCGGCGGACGCTCCGGACGGAGCCCGTGCCGGTCGATCGAATCGTCGCCGGAGCCCTCGCCGCACGGGAGCACGAGCTCGGCGATTTCGAGGTGGAAACCCACATCCCAGAGCCGGCACCACGGGTCCTGGCCGATCGCGAGGCCCTGACCCGGGCGCTCTCGAACCTGATCGGCAACGGAGTGAAGTATGCGGCCGAGGGTGCCTGGCTCCAGATCAGCGCCGTGCGCGATGGGAGCATTGTCGAGCTGCGAGTTGCCGATCGGGGCCCGGGCATCGAGCCGGCCGACCTGCCGCAGATCTTCCAACCCTTCCGGCGGGGCCGGGGCAAGGCTGCCAGCGCCGTGCCGGGGAGCGGCCTGGGGCTCAGCCTGGTCCGCTCGATCGCCGAGGCCCACGGTGGCGACATCGAGGTGGAGAGCACCGGCGCCGCGGGAACCACATTCCTGCTTCGCCTGCCGGCCGCCCACGGAGACTCAGCATGACGATGGAACACCCGCCTCCGGGGCTCGCCGCCCGGATTCTCCTGGTGGAAGACGAGCCGAGCCTGATTCTCACTCTCGGGGATCGGCTGCGCAGCGAGGGCTACCGGGTCGAGACCGCGGAAGACGGCGAGACGGGGCTCGCCGCGGCCCTCGAGGGTCGATTCGACCTGATCCTTCTCGACATCAACCTGCCGCGCAAGAACGGGCTCGACGTGTGTCGCGACCTGCGGCAGCAGGGGGTCGGCGTGCCGGTGCTGATGCTCACCGCTCGCGGCCAGGTGGTCGACAAGGTGGTGGGGCTCAAGCTCGGGGCCGACGACTACCTCACGAAACCCTTCGACACCATGGAGCTGCTGGCCCGGATCGAGTCGCTGCTGCGCCGTGCCCGCACCCCGATCGGCGCGGCCACCGGCAGCTTCTCCTTCGGCGAGGTGTCGGTGGATTTCCGCCGTCTGGAGGTGCGCCGGGATGGCGAGCCCGTGGAGCTCTCGTCGCTCGAATGGAAGCTGCTGGTGCACCTGATCGAGCATCGGGGCACGGTGCTCTCCCGCGACACGTTGCTCGACGAGGTGTGGGGATATGATGCCACTCCCCAGACCCGGACGGTCGACGTACACATCGCCTCCCTGCGCCAGAAGCTGGAGCCGACGCCGTCGAAACCCGAATTCATCCGAACGGTCCACGGCCGAGGGTATCGATTCGTGGCCTGAGCCAGGAGGCACCATGCCGAGAAAAGGATCCGCCAAGGGCAGCCAACGAGTCGTCGAACGCACCCAGACCGGGGTGCGGATGGAGAAACGCATCCTCAAGGTTCTCAAGGCGCTGGCCGAGTACCACGACATCTCCCTCGGCGATCTGCTCGAAGGAATCGTGTTGCACACCTTCGAGGGACGCTCCCCCTTCGGCGAAAAAAGCCTCCAGGTCATCACCGACCTGCGCAAGGTCTACGGCCTCGACCTCACCGCCGCTGACAGCCACCAGCTCGTGGAGGGTTAGATTGTGCTCAGCTAAGCTGCAAGCTAATTCTACTCTGTCAGATTCCCTGGCGGGGTCGAGTCGGCGTTCCTTCCGCCA
>CAZMEL010000146.1:0-18927 GCA_964565225.1 uncultured Thermoanaerobaculia bacterium
GAGGTCGCCGGGTCCGTCGTCGGGTGTGTGGTCGGGTTCAAGATGGTGCGGGGGCCGGGAGGGACAGCGGCATCTGACAACATGCTAGCCTCAGGCAAGTTTCTTGACCGGAACGGTTTGACGCGCGCCGGTCGTGCCCTACAGAAACATGGAGATCGTCCCGGAAGCGTATTTCCAAGGTCGACGGGCAATCCAGCGGCTCGAAATGCTCAGGGGCAACAGGTACTTGAGGAGATTCTCTTGAGTTCAACTCAGAGGGTGCGACCCAATCGGATCGGCGGCCAAGACATCTTTGATAATGTGACCGGAAGGGGTGCCCGATTTGATGGCGATGGAAACTTCATTGGGTTTCTGGATCCATGAGTACCAAAGGGCCTGATGTGGGGCGATTCAGCACAATACTGGCCACTGACCTAGACCATGAAGAAGTCTATGTTGAGATTTACCTCGACGGAAAGTTTGTTGCTCTTATCAATCAGGAAAATGGGGTCGACGATAAGGTAATTGAGTTCCCGGGGCCTGACGTTTCAGAAGATCTGGTTTGTAGAGAAGTTGGCTTGGATGATTTTATGAAGATGTTAGAGGTAGCTGCTAGAAGACTGGAGGGCGACTAGCTCTACCTGCCATTTTACCGTCACCATGGTAATCAGAGACAGAGAACTACCTGGCTGGACTTTCCGTATCGAGGCGGGCGGTGTCTATTTGGTGGCTGCGACGGATCCCGAAGATTGGGCAGTCGAGAGGAAAGGAATCGACCCAGATGCTCTCCTAGCAGAATGCAAGCGAGCAGCGGTTGAGATCCTCCGGAAGTAGGGCGAGTCCTGGCCGAGATGCCCGGTGAAACTCATCTCTGTCGCTCCCGAGTATGTGTCTTCCAGGAAGTAGCTCCGGCACCAAACCGCGGATTTCGTGCCGCCGAGCGGCGGAATCCGCGGCTTTCAATCTCGGATCCGATGGCCTCCTGGAAGGGTGATTCTACGAAGTAGCTCGCACCACCGATCCTACAGAGAAGGACTCCGGCTGTCGATCTGGATCCAATCCCGGCGCTCAATAGACCCCGGGTAGGCGTGGCTCACAATGAACGGCCAGCCCCAGGGCCGTCACCTGGTCATCGTGGGATCCGACGCGGAAGGCGCCGTAGCGCTCGTTGGCTTTCTCGTCGACCTGATTCTCGTAGTCGAGAAGCTCCTCGGCCAGCCGTTCGGAGTCGGCGGTTCGCGGCAGGTGAAGTCGGGCGGTCTGGAGGAGCATCTGGAGTCGGCTGACGAGGTAGGCCTTGCCGAGACGGATATCGCGGCCTTCCCTGGTCATCTGGTCCCCGTAGGAGAAGTAGACACCGGTGATGGGGCGGATGTGGTGGGTCTCGTCGTTCAGCAGATCGATGATCGGCTGCCCGAGGCCGGTGGCGTCGACAAAGAGGTGGGGGGAGTGGGCGCCCTTCTGACGGATGCGACGGGCGATCTCGTCGAGGCGTTGAGCGATGGCCGGGTAGGTGGATCCGATCGGCAGCCTTTCCAGGTAACGCACCAGGAAGTGCCAGTCGTTTCGCTTACCCTTCTTCCGCTGGTCGACCTCGACGACGCAGAGGGCCGTGGGGTCTCGGTGTTGTCCTCGCCCGCCCTTGGCAATGACGTCGTCGGAGCGTGAGGAAGTCCTCGAGGTGCTGGACTCCGAGCGGTTCGTCGACAGCTCCCCGCGTCAGGTCTGGGCCAAGCTGCTCGACGACGACCGGCGTGGCGAGAGGGCCGAACGAGGTGTGGACGTGGGATGTGACGCGGCTGAAGGGCCCTGCGAAGTGGACCTACTACTACCTCTACGTGATCCTCGATCTGTTCAGCCGGATGGCGGTGGGGTGGATGGTTGCCCGGCGGGAGACGTCGGCGTTGGCCCAACAGCTGATCACCGAGACGTTCGAGAAACACGAGATCGAGGCAGATCAGGTCACGCTGCATGCCGACCGGGGCTCGATTCAGACGGCGAAGGGGGTGGCCCTGCTATCGGATCTTGCGGTCACGAAGAGCCACAGGCGGCCTTACACGAGCAACGACAACGCCTTCTCGGAGTCGCAGGTCAAGACGCTGAAGTACCACTCGACCTTTCCCGAGCGGTTCGAGTCCTTGGAACACGCGCGGGTCTTCTGCCGCTCCTTCTTCGGTTGGTACAACACGGAGCATCTAGCGAAGCATTGAACAATGCATACGTCTGCGGCGGCAAGCTGTATCAGCCGATTCGAGATCGAGCCCGAGAGCTTCCTGTAGGAGACTGGAAGACCTACGATCGCAAAAAACAGCAGTGGCGCTCCTTCGAATTCGGAGATCAACGCGGGACTTGGAGCCAGCCCCGGAGGGCTATTTTCTGCCAGCCACTCTATGAAGATCGCCAGCGACTGGCCCGAGCATGAGGCCGGGAGGTCGAGGTCCCGAAGCTTTCGTGCCAGTCCAGTGGCCCGATTCGCTTGATCGTGGATTCGAACCGGTTTGAAGATCTTCGGCGCAGGTGAGTGGAGCTCCAGAGAGAAGGGCAAGAAGCGCCGCAGCTGGCGGAAGCTCCACGTCGGTGTCGACGAGGCAACGAAACGAGGCCTTGAAAGGGATCGCCGCCGTCGGCCGTCTCGGCTGGCAGCGAGAGTCCGGGTACCGGAAGCAGGGTCGTGTCGAGAAGACCTTACTTCCGGTTCAAGTCGATGCCCGGTGGTAAACTTCGATCCCGGAAGCTGAATCCCCAGCAAAGAGAGGCGTTGGTCGGGTGTCATGGGTTGAATCGGATGTTCGAGCTGGGGCGGCCGGTCTCTGTGGCCATCGCGGCGTAAACGGAGCGGAAAAGGGGCCGAGGGCCACCGCACCCGGATTCGTGCACCAACGCCATACTCCGCTGGGAGAGCCGTAGACCTCGAAAGGGACAGTCACCTTAGCTTCTCGCGCGCAGTCACCCGGGCGGCAAGCATCAACAAGTTTTGCGGGGCGGTAGAAATCGAGATTGACGACGTGAAGTCGGAGGTTGACAGGATCGGAACCTACGAAGTGCGCGAGCGTCTTGGCGCTGGAGGAATGGGTGAGGTTTTCCTGGCCTGGGATGCGCGCCTCGAGCGGCAGGTTGCTATCAAACGGATGCTTCCCGACTCCCCGATGACCGAGGAGCGGCAGCTCCGATTTCGTCTCGAGGCGCGGGCGGTGGCCTCTCTCAACCACCCCGCGATCGTCCAGGTCCACGATATCCTCGAAGACCCCTCGGGGGATTGCATTGTGATGGAGTACGTGGAGGGTCAGTCTCTCGCCGAGCTCCAGGCGACAGGCACGCTGACGGTCAAGAAGGCCCTCGACCTTGCACACCAGATTGCACAGGGGCTGGCCAGCGCGCACCAGCAAGGATTCGTTCATCGCGACCTCAAAGGCGAGAACGTGATGGTGTCTCCAAGTGGGCAGGCGAAAATCCTCGACTTCGGCCTCGCCAAGAGACTGGAGGGCCAAGAGCTTCACGAGTCTTTGACCCGTGGAGGTACAGTGCTCGGCACCGTGAGGGTGATGTCGCCAGAGCAGGCCAGCGGAGAGCAGGTCGACCGCCGCTCCGATCTGTATTCGCTGGGAGTTCTGCTTTATGAGATGCTGACCGGTCTGTCTCCATTTCGCGGCGAAAACATACTGCAGGTCCAGAAGAAGATCCTGACCGAGACGCCGGCATCGCCACAATTCCTGCGTCCCGAGCTTTCTGGGGAGCTCTCCAATCTGGTCGAATCACTACTCGAGAAAGATCCGGGTCTGAGGCCTCAGAACGCCGTCGTGGTCGAAGAGATCCTGGCACGCCTCAAAGAGTCACCTCAGCTCAGCAAACTCGGACCGCCGCCGAGCCGTTCGAATCTGCATGCGTCCAGCGATGCATCGACAGCTTTCGGACCGCCTGAGCCGCCTCGTCCAGGAGTCGATCTCGAGCCTGGCTGTAAGGGTGGCGAGCCGGCGGCGAAACCCGACGCCTCCGCCGCTGTGAAACTCCTCAAATCAGCCTCCCGCTTCCGGCGATGGCTCATCACGGGGCTTTGGGTGCTGGCGTTCTTCAGCCTGGTTCTGGCCGCGCCCGGACCCCGCAAATGGCTCCTGTCCGACCCCGGCAGCACCTCACCCGCCGCCGACAGCAAGCTGGCCAAGACACCCTTCGAGCTCTATCAGCTGGGCAATCGCTATCTCGAGCGCTTCGACAAGGATGGCTACCTCGAGCAGGCGATCGACTATTTCGAGCAGGCCATCGCCATCGACTCGAGCTACGCACCCGGCTATAGCGCCCTGGCTCGGGCCTTCTGGCGGCGATTCCGCGCCAGTCCGGACGCAACGTGGTTACGACGAGCCTACGATAATGCGCGGATTGCCGTCGATCTCGACCCCCGGCTTTCTCATGGTCGCGTCACGCTGGCCTGGATTCAGATAACCCGAGGGGAGCTCGAGTCTGCCCGTCGGACTCTCATCGACCTTCGAACCTTTGACCCCTCCAACGCTGACGTACTCCGGGGTCTGGCCGATCTCGCCACGCTTGCCGGCAACCAGGAGGCTGCGGCGGACCTCTACCGGGAAGCGATCCAGCTCAATCCTACCGATTGGGAGCTCCATGGCGAGCTCGCTGTGATCTTGCAAAGAAACGGAGCCTACGAGGCATCGGCAGTGGCCTTCGAAGCGAGCCTCGAGCTGGCGCCAGATCACCCTCTTCTCCATTCGAGCCTGGGTGCGGTCTACTACTACCAAGGGAAGTGGTCTGAAGCGGTGGCGGAATTCCAGCGCTCGATCGAGATTCGCCCGTCCGCGCCGGGGTACTCGAATCTGGGGACCCTCTACTTCTTCCAAGGCGAATATCGAGAGGCGGCATCTGCCTTCGAGCAGGCCGTTCGATTGGGCCCCAACGACGACAAGACCTGGTCAAATCTGGGCGACGCATACCGTGTACTTTCCGGCCGCAAGCCGGCGGCTGACGATGCGTTCATGCAGGCCGAGGTATTGCTGAGACGGCTGCTCGAGGAACAGCCGGGCAGCCTAGAGCTACGCAGCCGCCTGGTGATCAACTCCGCGAAGAGAGGGGCCTGCGAAGCCGTTCGCGCCGAGCTCGGCAAGATCAAGGATCTCGCGTCGAGCTCCGCCGCGGAGATGTACCGAATTGCCATGGCCCACGAGCTCTGCGGTGCGCGAGATGAGGCCCTCGGGGCTCTCTCTCAGGCCCTTGAGGCTGGTTTTTCTCCAACTCAGGTCCGGGACGAGCCCGATCTGGTCTTTCTACGAGAAGATGTCCGCTATCACCAACTGATGCTGCAATTCACAGATCGGGGGGCTGAGCCGAGCTGATTCTCAAGATTTCATTCTGCCCGTGATCGGCGTGCCGCCACCGGTGGTGACGATCATCTCGGGGTCGACGCGGAACACTTTGGATTGCACAGGCACAGGGCCAGGGCCACTGCTGACCTTTTCCTTGTAGGTCACGGAAAGGTGCATGGTGAAGTAGAAAGCACCCTCATTCTCTAGGGCGAAAACCGGTGCGCCAAAATCTTTCGGCTCGCCTTCTTGCATCTGGCCCTGCGAGTAGGGTCGGTTCCCGTCGGGATCGAGCTCGACGAACCAGACTGGACTCAAGTGCTCGAAGACTGTGCTTGTTTGAGCTACGTAGGAGGGAGCGAAGATCTTGAAACTTTCGAAAAAATGGCCGTCGCCGACCGGGCTCGGGGCCGGCTGCGACCTCGCGGGATCGAATTTGATCTTGAAGCTGAGATCTACGATCTCGAACTTCTCGATCTCCGCCTCTTTACCCAGCTGATAAACGGTGATGCTGACTGTGTCCGACACTCTCAGGCGGCGCAGTCGCGCGACCGGATTTCCGACGTCACCGATGATTGTAATACCGTGGTTGAGCAATGCCATGGAGTCGTTGGCAGGATTGTTGAGCTGCTGAAGATCGAAAGCCAGATCCAGGGAGTAGGCAGAAGCCATGGTTGGAACCTCCTCTGTCGTAGTTGTTGACGAACAAAATACTTGAGCAAGAGTGATGACCCAAGTGACGTTTCGAAACTCGCTGCATGCACCCCGAATGGTGGCGGTCGCCGGACCTTTGGAAGGGCAAACCGTCGCGTTGGACACGGAGTCTTTCTCGATCGGCCGCCAGTCTTCCAACTGCCTTCAACTCCGCGATGAGGCTGTGTCGCGGCGCCATTGTGTCATGCGACGGCGTGAAGCAGGCATGGAGTTGTCGGATCTCGATAGTCTCGGTGGAACTTTCGTCAATGGTGTGCCGGTGCAGCAACGCCTGATCGAAGACGGGGATTTCATCAAAGTCGGCAGCTCTCTGTTTCTTTATCTCAGTCGGCCAATCGAAGGTGGCGACGAACCGGCCACTGCGCCGCGCAACAGCGCCGGTGACTATTCCTTGAAGAGCACGATCGAGGTGCCGGCGGCCGTCAGTCTCGAATTTTTGTCGAATCGAGCGCCGGCTTCCGAGGACCGCTGGGCGCAGCAGCTGAAGGCTCTGCTGCGGATCAGCGCCGAAATGCAGTCGCTCGGTGGCGCCGAGAGCTTTCTTTGCCGTCTGGCCGAGCTCGCCCTGGAGATCGTTCCCGCGGAGCGCATCGCCGTGCTGCTGGCCGATGGCGACGCGCTCGTTCTGAGCCACATGGCCGCCGTAGCGGGAGCCACTGAGGAGCCGCAGCTCAACGATGCCCTCCATCAACGAGTCCTCTCCGAGAAGATCGCCGTGATGAGCAACGATCTGTACCGCGTCGAGCCGTCCGAGAGCGCCGAGCCCCCTCGGGTCGACGGCGTGCGCGGTTTGCTCTGCGCACCGCTGGTGAGCCGCGACCTCGCATTGGGGGTCCTCTACGCCGAGACCTCCAGGAAAGACACGCTCTTCGGCCAGGAGGACTTGGACCTCTTCGCCGCATTGGCCGGCATCGCTTCGCCGGCCCTCGAGAACGTCCAGCGATGGGATCGAATTGAAGCTGAGAACAGGCGCCTGCGCGAGACGGAGATCGACCACGACATCGTCGGCGAAAGTGCCGTCATGGAGAAGATCCTGGCCCTGGTCGCCCGCGTCGCGGTCACCGACCTCCCGGTCTTGATCGCAGGTGAAAGCGGCAGCGGCAAGGAGCTCGTAGCCAGGGCGATCCACCGCAACAGCCAGCGGGCCAAACATCCCTTCGTGGCGATCAATTGCGCGACCCTGTCGGAAAACTTGCTCGACAGCGAGCTCTTCGGCCACGAGAAGGGAGCCTTCACCGGGGCGGTCGAGCGCAGGCTCGGCCAATTCGAGCTGGCCCATGGTGGCACGCTCTTTCTCGACGAGGTCGGCGAGATTCCGATCGGACTCCAGGCCCGTCTGCTGCGGGCGCTCGAAGAAGGGGAGATCCGGCGCCTCGGAGGTCGCGGCACGATCAGAGTCGATATCCGCCTGGTCGCGGCGACCAACCGCGATCTTCCAGCTGAGGTCGACCGAGGCCAGTTTCGTGAAGATCTGTACCATCGCTTGAACGTCTTTTCTCTCAGTTTGCCACCGTTGCGGGAGCGCGGAGAAGATATCTCCTTGCTGGCCAGCCATTTCGTCGCCCGGTCTGCCGCGCGCCTGAAGCGCCCGGTGAGGGGGCTCGACGGCGCGGCCAGAAAGGCTCTGGGCGCCTACGACTGGCCGGGCAATGTCCGCGAGCTGCGCAATGCCATGGAGCGTGCGGTGGTGATGGCCGCTGGTGAGTTTCTCCGACCGGAGGATCTGCCCGAGGCGGTGCTCGAATGCGCCGTCGGCAAGGCCAACCCGCGTACTGGCAAGCCTGCCGCCGGCAATCCCGGCAACTACCACCAGGCCGTGGTCGAAGCCAAGAGAAAGATCCTGCTGGCAGCAGTTCGCGCTGCCGGCGGCCATGTGCCCCAGGCAGCGCGGAACCTCGGACTCAACCGCACCTACTTGCATCGCCTGCTCAGCCGCCTCGATGTGCGAGACGAGATCGAGCCCTGATCAGTTCTTCCAGATTGCCTTCCAAACGAATAGATCTGGCGTGATATTTCCGAGCATAGTCCATCCGTCGAGACATCCACTTCCGCTTTCCGAAGCTGGGCAGATCTTCGCTGGTGAGAGCTGGCCCCCAGGGCGGAAAGGGCCGCTCGCAGCGCGGTTCGAGTTTCACCACGGGCTGTTAGCTCTACTTTGTCCGATGCACTCGCGAGGTCGAGTCGGTGTTCCTTCCGCCAGGTCTCGAAGGGTCGCGACGGCCGATTGGGCTCCGAATTCCCTCTCGGCGCTGTGTCCCGGCGGCACCTTCGGCGTGGTCTTCCTCGACCCACTCGACCTGGCTCCAGGAACACCGACTCTTCCGAGCTCGAGGTCGTCATCTGACAAAGTAGAATTAGGTGGACATCCAGCGGTGGACATTCAACAATCCGTTGGAATGGAGCTAAAAATGGTGATCGAGCGCGATTCATCCACGCAGGTGGCAGTCCTCTCTCGTCCGATGATCAGAACGCGAAAATCTAGTGGCCCGTGCGGAAAGCTCGTTGAAGTTTCCACGAGCAGTTTCTGTTCCTGGCAAGGCGGGGCGACACAGGAATACCGGGGGTCTTTCGAGGAGCCCCAACGCCGCAAGGGGCGGAAAGAGCCGATGGAAAGTCAGCGGAATCTTCCGCACGAGACACTAGCCGGAGCTGTGCAACGGCCACGGCAAAACGTAGGTCAATCCGATCATCGAACGTACGCTGTCGGCGCCCGTTCCTCGATCAAACTCGGCTTCTAACTGGGCAAAGGTGCCAAACCCCTTCGACAGTTGCCAGCGAAGCATGGCCTCGAGCTTGAAGCGATCTCCCGGATTGGTAGCAAAAAAGTCGGATGCTCCATAGCCGACTTCTAGGAACGATGAGATAAATGCGCCACGGGTCAGTGAAAATCCCAGCGCTACCTGGTTGCGCTCGAGCCCGGAACCGGCTCCTTCCACATTTATGAAGCCGAGCTCGAGCTTCACATAGGGCCGCATGGGTGCATCCGTATCGACCCGGAAGGCCCGCGGCTCCCAACGCAAGCCGGTATAGACTTCCAAGCTGGTAGCATGGGTCAGAAGATAAATCGCAGAGTCGACCACCGTACCAGGGTCCGGATCCAGGGGCGACGCCTCGAGCTTACAGACCGCCAGGTCTGCATGATTCGCACAATCCACGTCTGCCGACCGGGCACCGTAGATGGATCGCCCATAGATCCAGAGCTGGGAGCTATTCGGTTGCCAACCTTGGCCAGTTAGCCGGTAGGCCACAGAAAAGCCGGCAGTCAGCTCGGTACCCGTTGAGCTCGAGTCGTCGGGATTGAGATAGGTTCGGAGCTCATCGGCAGCAAACGTATTGACCAGCAAGCCCAGCTGAAGCTCCGCATGAAAGGTCGGACGACAATCGGCTTGCCCCTCAGGGCAAGGCGATGGGGCTGGGGCTTCTCTCGAAGACCCCAATGCGGGGCCGGCCAATAAGAGCAATAGCCCTCCTTGGATGCACGCAAGAGTCATTGCGGAGGCAATGTGTGACAAGTGCTGTGCCATCCCCTGGCCCCTTTCTTTTATCCTGGATCCAATCTTGTCGAACGTGTCTTTATCTTCGGGCATGAATATTTCCTTTCGAAGTTGTGTTTTCTTCATCAGGGTCGAAAGGCTGTGGCCGAGGTCTGCCGTTTGGGCCAACCTCCAGGATGCGTCCCGATCCCAATGCCTGGCAGATCTTGGGCCACAGGCAGCGCGGAACCTCGGACTCAACCGCACCTACTTGCATCGCCTGCTCAGCCGTCTCGATGTGCGAGACGAGATCGAGCCCTGATCAGTCTTCTAGAATGGTTTCCAAACGAATGGGTCTAGTGTTTGTCATTCAAACTAGTGCACGTCCCCTGTGCCACTTCAGCCGTCATATCGTAGCCCTTGAGCACAATCTCAGTGTCATACGCTGACTGAACAGTACCTATGTTGGCGCCGGTTTGGATCTGCCGGTAGCAGTCTGCCTTACCACATCGATGCGCGACCGTGAAGCCGGCCGCTTCGAAGATGACGCTGCACGTAGCCGGAAAATTTGTCACCAACCGAACTCTGTAGGGAATAAGAGCCGTCGGTACAGCTCCGGAGCTGCCTGAGCCGGTCGTGCAACCGACCCCGAAGAGTGCCACCGAGGCAGCGATGGTCGCCAGTGTGATCAAGAAGAGTACCGACTTCAGCGAAGTTACCCGCTTCACGGCATGTTGATTCGCGACACCATCGCAAGGTTGCATGAGTTTCCTTGATCGCATTGCCTTCTCCTTGTTTCCCAGAATGGGGTTCGAAATCTTCATTCTCATGAGCTCTTCTTTTCTTTCGTGGTGTCTCGCTCTGTTTGAAGGGACTGCCAGGGAGATTGCGAGTTATCAGCCCAATGGAAAACCGCCTTGTCTACCAGATCATCGTTATCAATCGTTGCCTGAAGCACCGGCCACTGGTCCAAGCCCTTGGCCCAGCGCCAGATCTCGACATTCTTCCCTTTGACTGCATTGGCCAGATCCCCATCCGGTGGATCCGTCAGGGTCAAAAAAAGGGTGAAACCCCAATCAAATACTGCAAACACCGGCCCGGCGAGAAATCGGTCTGCGCCGGGCAGACGAAGCCAGTACGCAACACCATAGTTTGTTGCACCGGGTTTGGAAGCAGTGGTGTCGAGGCTCAACCCTACCGGCGATGGCTTCGGACCCTCTGCTGAGACCAAGGCGACGCGACGGCCGCCCTGGTTGAAGTTGAATCCCTGGGGTGCCGTGCTGGCTGCGCTGAGAAATCCACCAGCACCAAAAGCGACCTCGAACGGCGCACCGTTGACCGTGCCACGGATGCGGGCCAGCGGTTGGTCCGGGGCGGCAGCCGGCGGAACGCCGACCTGGATATCGGCGTAGTTCGGGAAGACGTCCGATTGCAGATACACGACCCGCACGGACGCTCCGCCGCCCGAATCCTCCTGGAACGTCTGCACGATCGTCTGGGTGATCTCGAAAGGATCGTCTCCGCCCAACTGCACTTCATCCAGAGTTGTCTTCAACTCGCTACCGAACGTCAGCTGGAAAGGCTCGCCAGGTAAGTTGCCATAGGCATTGAACGCCTTGAGCCCGGTATTCGAAAATACCGCGATCTGGGACCCACTCGCCGGTACCAGAGTCTTCTTCTCGCTGGTATCGAGACTGAGACTCCAATCGGCCTCCGCCGAAAGGCTCGAATACAAGCGCAGGTTGTTGTCCGTGCAGCCAAAGTAAGCGTTGTAGGGATCGGCGGGGCCGGCAACCCAAAGGGCGTTGTACTGAGATGGTAGCTCGGTGCTTGTCGGAGCGTCTCCCGGAAATACCACATGTGTCGAACCGGGATTGCGAGACCAGAACTCGCTAGTCGGAAGGTGAGTCACGGGATCTTCGAACAGACTACCGTCGTTCGCGTCCACGATGCTGTTGCTTACCTTGAGGACATCAATTTCAGGAAGATTCCAGTAGAGATTCCAACATCCTTGGTTCGTCACCAGCACGGAGGGCGGAAGGGCGTTTACGGCCATTCCTCGTTGAAAGCTCGACACTCTCGAGATAGCAAAACCCTCCTTCAGCGTGCTACCAGCACCTGGTTTAACGGGAATCAGCCCGCCAGATTGAAAGTTCCATTCCGGCTCATCCCAACGCAGATTCGCTGCCCACACAGAAGGACTGTCACCATCCGAGACCAGCAAGGCAGCGACATTGGTCACGGGGGACGAACTCGCATCGGGCCAGCCGCCGTAAACCAGCAACTGCGGCTGACATGTAGGCACATCGCTGTCGGGAAGTGGAAGTTGATAGGCCTGAGAGCTGGGGGGATTCGCCGGATTGAAAACAGTGATCGAAGGCATGTCGGAGGAATCCAAGAGGAAGAGCTCCACCACTCCTGACTGGAGCGTCTTGATGTCACTGAACTTCTGACCTGTGGTGCCGACAGGCCAGTTGTTGAGAATACGTAAGCCGCCGGAGTCGACCTGCAGGATGTGTGCTTGTCCAGCATTGTCGTAGTAGAGCAAGTAAAAAATATCCCCTTGCCAAGGATCGTTGGCGACAAGAAACCCTTCGCCTTGGGCCCAATTCTCCGGGAATGGATCGAAGGTTGCGTTGGGCAGACTGGACGGACGTGGCAACTGATCAAGTTGTGGCGCTTTCAGCTTGAAACTGTTTCCTTCATTGCCAAAAGCTGTCAGCTCGTATGTTGCTGTGCCGGGTGTTTGGAATTCCGCAACGCATCGCATGAAGGTGAGTATCGTCGAGGTATTGGTGAGACCCTTCTCTTCGAGATTGATATTGTCTCCCTGTTGCGCGCTGAAGTCATAGGAATGGTTATAGCTACCCCCATATTTCCCAACATCCCATTGCGCTGCCAGAAGCAGCTGACCGTGGCTGTTCCACGAGACCGGAAAGACCGTCAAGGCGTTCACATAGGGGCCGGTGTATTTCACCGTTGCGGGGGTGGGCTCAGGTTCACCCTTCCCATACAGCCTGAATGTGATGGTTCGGGCGGTGGCACACGTCAGCCCCAAGCCCGCCTTGTCGACTTCGAGGCTGACCGTGATGGGATTCAATTGCCCCTGCTCGCCTTGGGCTGTGTCCGTGATGAAAGTCACCTCACCACCGCTCTCCAGCTTCGTGCCGCTCTGCTCTACACGCACCCAATCCGCGTCCCACGTGAGGGTCGCCGATGTGGCGTAGTACACGTGTCCTTGCAAGATCACGCTGCCGGAGGGATTGGCGACCTCCACCTCCTTGCCCCCATCGAGCACATGGAGCTCGACTTCCGGCCGTTGTGTACTCATGATGGACGAGTCGAGTTTCTTTTGAAGGTCGACTCCCAAGAAGTTGTTGGTCGCGGTGAGCTCGAGGGACGGTTGCACTCCCTCGGGCCACTTGACGGTGTTGTGCACCCCAGTGCTTCGGAGTGGGAGGTTAACGGTGTCGAGAACATTCGGATCTATCTCGATGGATGTCTTGCCGAGCTCGATTTGACCATTCATTGGCGGCTGGACGTCCCATTGGAGGGATACCAGATCGCCCGTTTTGATATCCTGGCCGGTGCCCCATGGAACCAGATGGAAGGGCTTGATGACAGGGCCGGGATTCAAGACCTGCGGAATTGGCGATAGGCTTACCGGGGTGTCCGACCTGGAAACATTGCCGAGATCTGGCAAGATCCAGCACTTGCTGAGTGCCTTCTTGATGGGGTGCAGCTGAGTAAAGTCAAAGGACCATAGCTTATTCAAGGCCCAATTGATGTCAGGGCTGGGCTTCAGCTGCCACCATTGCTCGATACCGGGTAGCGGTGGCTTTCCTCCCCTGTCTTCAATGCTCCAGTCGTCGCCTGACCCATCTCTGGGGCTCAGCACGACTTTCTTAGGGTGCTTGGTCAGGCCGCTCTTCCAGTCGAACCAGACGTAGAGGGCATCTACCGGACCGGGTTCGGCGACTGAGCTGTAAACGCTGATGTCAAATTCCAACGTGTTGTTGTAGTCCTTGTCTTCTTTGTTGAAATAGACATCGGCGTGAGGAATCACATATTGGAGGTGATCGATCGTGGTGGCGATGTCCGGAGTGACCTTGGATCGTGCTTTTTTTTCCATGATTCTTCTTGCTTTGTTGGAAGTGGGTTTCATGATGCGAGCTTCAACGCAGCCGGAGGGTCATACCCCCAGAGACCGAGTCCGTTCAAAACTGCGGAGAGGGCTTCCGATTCCAGGCCATCCATGCACCCCGGCGGCAGCGCTGCAAGGCTCTGCTGCCAGTTGTCCCGGCCATCGAACATCCAGATATCCGTCTGGCTCCGGGGCATATGGTCTTCGCCGACGCGGAATCCGCCCATCGCCCACAGGGAGTCGCCGACTTGCAGAACCAAGGGCTGGTAGCGGCCCTTCCAGGGCGGTGCCTGAGCCGGTTTCCAGGTGATGCCGTCGTTGCTGGACCAAACGTCCTTCAGTTGCCGATCACCGGAACCCCCCGCGGGTGCTGCGAAGCCGCCCACCAGGTAGAGGGTCGAAGCGCCCGCCGCCGTCACGGCACCCAGACCGGGCTGACGCCGCGGGCTCCACGGGGCGTCTGGCGCCTGGGTCCAGTGGGTACCGTCGGTGGATGTCCAGATATCTTGATAGTAGGCCTGGCCGGCCGAGCCACCGAGTGCCAGGACCGTCTCCGTGCCGGCGGCAGCACCCGCGACCGTGACCACCTGAAATCCCGTGCGCTCGAGGCCGTTCATCACGAGCCAAGGGGGAGCCGCCAGGCGCTTCCACGTGGCCGGCGTCGACGGATCGTCGATCTCGAACGACAGCGGGTCTCCGTTGTCGTCGATGAACAGGCCATAGGCCAGGAGGCGTTCACCGAGTGTTGTGGTGGCGCCGCCGGCAATCACCCGCGGCGTCACGTTCTGAGGCAAATCAATGACCTGCCAGTCGAGAGTCGAGCCTGGAGGCTGGCTTCTCGACCGGCGGGCAAACCAGGCGCCGCCGTCGCTGACCACCATCACATAGGGATGGTCCGGCGGTCCGAAGATCGCCGCCGTCGTCGGCACCACGAGGCCGTCTGCGAGGTTTGGCGGTGGGCTGGTGGGCGGCAGTGCCGACCAGCCGGGATTGCCGCTGACTCGGCTCCAATCGGGCGGCAGCTGACTCAGGTTCAACCAGCCCTCATGCACCCTCTGCGCGCCTTCGAGGGAGGGATTCAGCTGTGGCGGCGCGATGGTGACTTTCTTCTGTACCTCGCCTGGCCGGGGGAAATGGCGCCAGCTGAAGTGGCCCGGCAGGGTCTTGCTCAGCGGAATCTCGATGGCGGTCTTGGCGCTGATGAGCGGTGTCACCGGAAGGAGCACATCCAAGGCCTGGATCACCTGCTCGACCTGGGCCGGCGGCAGCGTCAGCTTTTCGGTCGGCAAGATCGGTGTTTGGGCATGCACCTCGCCGCGCGGCTCGAGCAGCACGGTGAGAGGCTGCGGCGTGCCGGTGGCAGGCACCTGCAAATGGTGTTCGGCGACCAGGAATGAGCTGCCCGTGGGCAAAGCGGCGTTCGGACGCACGTAGCAGCGCTTGTAGTCATCGCCCTCGAAGTAGGCCAGCAAGCCTTCCTGGGCCGGCACGTCGCTGCCCAGTCGAACCGGCATCGGCACCTTCTCGAAACCGTCGGAGTTCCAGTCCGACGGGTCGAAGGACTCTGGATTGGGCCGAACGGTGGGCTTGCCCAAGAGCGTGATGTCAATGGCCGCCCTGGCCACGGCGATCGGCCGGCCGGTGAGCACCGCCAGGCTGGTATCGAGGATGTTGCTCGGCGACGCAGTGGCTCCGAGGCTCTCATCGAGAATGTACAGCAGGTCGGTGAAGGCTTCGGTCTCCGCAAGGGGCGTCTCGGTCAGCGCATGGATCAAATCCCCGAGATGGGGGTTGCGAACCTCGCCGCCCCCGGGGGCCGGCACGAAGACGGTCTGGCGACTGGTGACGCCAGTGCCACATTTGATCTTTTCGCCCACCCGCAGCACTCCCAGCGGGAGACCCTGGCCGTCATAGACCCAAAGCTCTCGGTCCAAGTGATTCGGTACCATCCATGCAATCAGCGGACTGGTGGCCGGATCGGCGGTGGACGGCGTTTTGTCGTCGGTGGCCGAGACCCAGTCGAAATGCAGACGTGCCGGCTGGGTGAGGCGGGGTGCCAGTTGGATGAGACTCTTGTTGTGCTGCTGACCATTGTCGGTATACGGCGTGATCAGAGTCTCGGAGCGAATCGGTTTGAACTCCTCGTAGTTCGGATTGGAGCCCGTAGGGCCCTCGACGATCTTTGCGGTCTGCCCGAAGGCGTCGACCAGCCACAGATCCGAAATCTGTAGGTGCCCCGCACGGATGGGATTGAATGGCCTCGGAGTCGTGACCGCATCCACCTTCACCTTCGGCCAGAGCGGCGCCACAGAACCGGCGTCGGCGATATGGTCGGTGATGGTTTTGGTGAGCTGGCCTTGCGTTTCATGGCTCGTGAAGTCGAGCGGGATCAACTGCAGACCGATCTGGCGCAGCAGCAGCCCTTCATTGAAACCGCTGAGGCCTTGGGTCAACACGTCGAGCTGACCGAGCCGCTTGGCGATGTCCTCGAGCTCTTTCTTTTCTTCTTTCGGCAGCGAGCCACCATGCTCCTCAATGTATTTGCTCAAGCGTTTCTCGAGGGTGTTCGAAGCTGCGGAAGAGAGCAGGATCTGGCCTTCGACGTAAGGCTGGTCGTCGTTCACCGGATCTTTGTCCGTACGCCATTCAAGGGCGTTTCCATCCAACGACCAATTCTCGAGCGCGTCTTTCGGATCCACATACGACGGATAGAGAAAGCCGCGCCACTCCATGATCAGAGGATTCCAGGGAGCAGCCCAGTTCGCGACCGCAAGCTTCTCAGGTAGGCAGCCGTTAAAAGGTTTCTTGCTACGGCCGGGCTGCCAGCTCTTTTGCAAGTTGGAAATCGAAATTTTGATGTTGTCGAACTCATTCGGATCGAGGGAATACTTTTCAATCAGCACCTCGGCCATGGGGCCGGCCATCGTCGAGCCGAGAAGAAACGATTCGTCATAGAGGGCCACGAGATCGGATTGCGGAAGAGGGATGCCGAGCACCGAGTCGGGCAAGGCTGGAAAGTATTTCCTGATGTCGGCGACGTCGATGGTTCTTGTCCGCTGACCGATGGTGATTGTGAGAGCCTTTACAAGCTCGAAGCGGCACTGCAGCGGACTCTGGTGCTGGTAGACCGAAGACCGACCCGCGTGGGCCATCAGAAGGACCGGCTCGTTGGGCTGCCAGTAGGTGTCTCCGACCTCGAGCGCCAGCTCCCAACCCGCAAGGTGCTTCTCGATGGCTTCCTTCAGCTCTTGCCGCCTGCCATCGCGCTGCGTTTCGAGATCTGCAACCTCTTCGGTGAGGGACTTGATCTCGGCGACGAACTTGTCGAAGTCTGCGGCCTCAAAAGGCTTGTCGGGGTCCTTCAGTACGGTGAAGTACCAAGCGGAGAAAAGCTCTTGCCTCAAAGCTCTGAGATCCTCGAGGGCGCTCGAAAGCTTTGCTTCGCTCGTGTTGAGCGCCGCCAGGCGCGTAGAGTAGGACTTGGGAACCGCTGCAGCAGTCTCTTGCCCAGCCGCTGCGGTCAGGCCGAGCGGATCGCCATCGGCACCGGATGCGAGTTGCCGACGGATGGTCCAGCGTGGGTCGCCGCCAAACCGGCGAAAGCTTCTGCTGTGCCGATCCATGGCAACTTCATCCTTGAAGAATTCCGATCCATATTGGTCGAGCAAATGGTTTTGAAAGGCTTCCAGCAGGGCCGCCTCAGCCGGGTCGCCCTTGCCGATATAGGCAGCCATGGCTTCGGCCACGGTATTGCCTGCCGCCACCTCGATGGAGGCCGGATCCGGCACGGCGGAATCTCTATTCGCCGGGTCGACGCCGGAGAGCTGCCCCTGGCATAGCGTCCTGTGCGGCACGTCGCTCGGCAGATCCTCGTCTGTGGGTAGCCGCCATCCGAGCTCGGGAAGCCACCAATAGAATGTACTGTCGTCAGTTTCTGGTGGAACCTTCTCCCATAGGTCTTGGGCCTCGGTGGCAAGGGGGTCGTTGGCCGTATTGGAGAACCAACCCACGACGCTGTAGGACGCCAGCATGCCCTCGACATAATCCGGGTCCTGCTCGACTTGGTCGCGAAAGCCGAAGACCGTTCGGCACGAGGGGTAGAAGGCCGCGAAACTCGGCTGGCCGTCACCGACCGCGGTCAGTGGCTGGTCGAGGAAGGTCGAGGGCATGGAGGTCTGTCCATCGGTGACTTCGATCCACATCCCGAGGTGTTTGTGGATGGCTGCCGCCGAACCTCGACCCTGGAGCCAGTCACGCAGAGCCGGCCATTCCGTCGTCTGCTGACCGTCCAGCGGCTTCTCGAGCAGTGCATTGCTGAACAAGACCCAGGACCGGGTCGACTGCACGGCTTTTCCATCGCTCAAGGTGCGCACGATGGCCCAGCGATCCGGTACCGGCGGAAAGACCGGCTGATCTTGCTCCTCCTGTCGGCCGTGGGTCAGAGCGGCCGGTAAGATCCAGTGCAGGTGAACTCCTGGTTTCTCTTTGCCATCGAAGAACGGGCGATTCAATGGCTCGCCGAGGCGTGTGTCCTTGCTAAGGAATTGATATCTCGGACTTACTTGAGTGAAATCGTCGTTCTGATTGTGATCATTGACCACCAAGGCCTGGAGCGCCATCGGCACATAGAGCGCTGGATCACTCGCGTCGGAGCCTCCGCGTGGCGCATTGGGGTTGGCCGGATCGGGTCGTTTCTTACTCATCGCTTGTTCCTCTCAGCAGCTGATCGAGACGTTGGTGGGCTTCACGGCGGGTCTCGGCGAGATCCAGTCGGCGAACCGAAGGCCGGGTGCCACCGGATTGTTTGTAGATCTGCTGACCGGCGCCCTCCACCATCTCGACGGCGAGCTCGGCCGAGGTCAACGAGGGCACAAGGAAAGGCGTGAGCCTCTCTTCGAACTCGCCTTCGGTCTTGATGATGTCGACGACGCGTGTGTCGG
Organism: uncultured Thermoanaerobaculia bacterium; assembly: GCA_964565225.1. GTDB lineage: Bacteria > Acidobacteriota > Thermoanaerobaculia > Multivoradales > J023 > CAZMEL01. The sequence continues at coordinate 18,557 of CAZMEL010000146.1, forward strand.
TTCCCGGCGGCGATTCCTTGAAAAAAATCGGCACGTCCTCCGTGCTCGGATCGTCGATCTCCGTACCGGGTGGCTGGTCGTCATACCCGAGATACCGGAGATGCAATTTCTCGTAGATGGTCTCCGCATTGGCGTCCTTGAAGTCGGCGCCGAATTGCAGCCCCTCGCCGGGTTGTTGCAGTTGCAGGTTCTCGACCACGCCGCCGAAAATGCACAGCAAGACATCGTCCGCCAGGCGTTCACTGCGCAAGATCTCCAGGGGCTCGCCTCCGCCCTCGGCGTCGGCGTAGCCACGGACCTCGAGGCCCGGGAATTGCGCCACTACCGTCGAACGCATCAAGAATCCCGACCATTCGTCGGAAGGTGGGTCC
>CAZMEL010000147.1:0-18913 GCA_964565225.1 uncultured Thermoanaerobaculia bacterium
TCTCTGGGGCTGCTCCGGCGGGGAAGGCCACGTTCCCGATGCAGCGTCCGAGCCGCCGCGACCGGCCGAGAGTTCGGCGCACAGCGCTCCGGTGGTTTCGTTTTTCGAGGAAGTTGGAGCCGAGCTGGGGATCGACTTCGTGCACGACCCTGGATTCGAGGGGGAGTACCGGATGCCCGAGATCCTCGGTTCCGGAGGCGCCTTCTTCGATGCCGATGGCGACGGTCGCCTCGATCTCTACCTGGTGAACGGTGGATCTCTGACGGACCCTTCGTCCTCGCCGCCCAACCGCCTGTTCCTGCAGACGACCGAGGGCCGGTTTCGCGATTCGACCGAAGCCTCCGGGGTCGGGGATCGAGGCTACGGCATGGGAGCCGCGGTCGCAGACGTGGACAACGACGGCGATCTCGATCTCTATGTGACCAACGTCGGGCGGGACGTCTTCTACCGCAATGAAGGCGGAGGGCGGTTCGTCGACGAGACGCGGGAGAGCGGGCTCACGAGCGATGGTTGGTCGACCTCGGCGGCCTTCTTCGATGCCGATACCGATGGCTGGCTCGATCTCTACGTCGTGCGGTACGTCGCCTACGACGACCGGCAAGGGTGCTCGAACATGGCCGGGCAGAGAGAGTTCTGTGGCCCGATCTCCTTTCGGGGCAAAACCGATCTCTTCTTCCAGAACCGCGAGGGAAGGTTCGAGGAGCGAGGAGAGGAGGTCGGTATCGGGTTCGCGGCGGGCAAGGGGCTGGGGCTTCTGCCGGCGGACTTCGATGGCGACGGCTGGACCGATCTCTACGTCGCGAACGACGGCGAGGCCAACTACCTGTGGACCAACGGCGGCGACGGGACTTTCACGGAGCAGGCGGTGATGATGGGGGCGGCGGTCAATGGCCAGGGGCGAACGGAAGCGAGCATGGGCCTGGCCCTCGGCGATGTAGAGGGCGACGGCGATCTCGATCTCTTCGTGACCCACCTGATGGAAGAAACCAACACGCTCTACGTCGACCAGGGCGCCGCCGCCTTCGAAGATCGCGTGGCGGGAGCGGGTCTCGGAGGTGTCAGCCTGCCCTCCACCGGTTTCGGGACCACGTTCCTCGATGTCGAGCTGGACGGCGATCTCGACCTGATGGTGACCAACGGCAAGGTGCGGCTGAGCCTCGACGCGCCGCCGGCCTCGGCGGAGGGAGGCGCATCGGCGGCCGGAGAAGGGCTCGAAGCCTACGCCGAGGAGGACTTCTTCTTTCTCGGCGACGGCCGGGGGCGGTTCGTCGCCGCCGAATCGGTGGGTGGAGAGCTGGTGCAGCGCCGGGAGATCGGGCGCGCGGTGTTGCACGGCGACCTCGAAGGAGATGGCGACCTGGATCTCGTGGTCACGGCGACGGGCGGCCCGGCTCGGGTGTACCGCAATGTGGCGGTCCGCGAGGGACGCTCGCTGCGTCTGCGGACCCTTCTGGCGGGCTCCGGTCGGGATGCCGTGGGGGCCCGGGTCACGGTGGAAGCGGAGGGGCGGAGCTGGGTACAGTCGGTGTCCCACGTGCAGAGCTACCTGGGGGCGGGCAGCGCCGAGCTCTTCTTCGGCCTCGGGGAGGTCGGGACCATCGACCGAATCGTGGTGCGCTGGCCGGGAGGCGACCTGGAATCCTTCGGCCCCTTCGCGGTCGACGAGAGCGGAGAACGGATCGAGCTGCGGCAAGGAGAGGGAGAATCGTGAGAAGTATCGGCTTCGGTGGAGCGGGAGCCCTCTGCCTCTTGCTCGTTCTCGGCGGATGTGGCGACGGCGGAACCGCGGACTCCTCGAGAGGCTCCGGCGCGCCGGCCGTCGAGATTCCATCTCCGGAGCTCTCGGCGGTGGAGGCACCGGTGGCGACCGCCATCCGGGCTGCCCGAGCGAAGGTGGTCGATGGCCCGACCCGAGCGGCGGCATGGGGAGGTCTGGGGTTGGTTCTGCACGCCCACGACTTCTTGTCGGAAGCGGTGAGCTGTTACCGCCAGGCGGAGGCCCTGGCGCCCTCGGATGCCCGCTGGCCCTACCTCGCCGGCCGGGTGTTGATGGGGGAAGACCTGGAGCGGGCACGCGAGGCCTTCGGTCGTGCCGTGGCCCTCGATCCGGACTTTGCGGCGGCGCACATCTATTTCGGCGACCTGCTCCTCGACCTCGGAGAGCCGGAGGAGGCGGATCGGCAGTACTCCAGGGCTCTCGAGCTGGCCCCGGGCTCTCCGTGGGCGTTGCTGGGCCGGGCTCGGGTCGCCATGGCGGCCGGGGCGCTCGACACGGCTCGCGAGCGTCTCCGGAAGGCGATTGCGGCCAAGCCGGATTTTCGCGAGGCCCACTCCAGTCTGGCCCAGGTGGCGCGCCGCCTCGGCGACCAGGAGCAAGCACAGATCCACATGTGGGCGGCAGCCAACTTCACCGCCTCGAGCGCCCCACCCGATCCGGTCTACCAGCTCGTGGTCGACCGCGGTGTCAGCTTCCGCTGGGCCACACGGCGTGGTGTGGCGTACACCGACGCGGGCCAGCTCGCGGAGGCGGAGGGCGAGTTTCGCGCGGCTCTGGACATCGAGCCGAACGACCCTGCGACTCTGGGCAACCTGGGTGGCGCCCTGGCGGCCCAGGGGCGGTTGGACGAGGCGGAGGAGATCTACCGCCGTGCCCTGGAGGCAGATGCCGACCATACGGGGGCCCACATCAACCTGGCGCAGGCCCTTCTCCAGCGCGGCGACCTGGAGGCGGCGGCGGATCGGCTGGAGCAGGCCCTGGAGATCGACCCCCTGGCCCCGGAGGCACATCTCAACCTGGCACTTCTGCGCGCCCGGCAAGAGCGCTGGGACTCCAGCCTCGAGCACGGGGAAACGGCGATTCGCATCAATCCCGGGGATGTGCGCGCCCTCGGCCTGGTCGGCGGAATCCTCGCGCAACGGGGTGATCCGGAGGGCGCTGCGGAGCTCTGGGGTCGGGCGGTGCGGATCGATCCCCGGCAGCTCGAGACTCTGGACCGCCTGGCCCGGCTCCTGGCGTCCCAGGGGCAGCACCGCGAGGCCGTCGGTTGGCTGCGCCGGGGACTGGAGACGGCTCCCAACAGCTCTCGGCTGCTGCTCTTCCTGGCCTGGGAGCTGGCGGTGGCGCCGGAATCCGGAGCGCGCAGCGCGGAGGAGGCGCTGGAAATGGCCCGGCGGGTACGCCGCGGCTATCCACGGATGCCACAAGCGGCGGATGTCGAGGCGGCAGCGCTGGCCGCAACGGGAGATTTCGCGGGGGCGCAGCGGCAGGCAGAGCTCGCCCTGGAGCTCGCCGAGAGCCAGGGGCAGAGTGAGCTCGCGGCCGCAGTTCGAGACCGATTGCGGCGGTACCAGAACCGCCGCCCCTACCGGCTTCCGGAGTGATTCCAGGGTCGAAAGGCTCTATGCGTCTCATCTGCCAGAATCCTCCTACAAATCCTGAGCTTTTTGCCTCCGTGAGTCTTGTCGGAGCGGTTGAATCCTGCTACTGTCCGGACAGTATCCAGTTTTTGAATCGCCACGCCAGGGATTTCTGGAGACGAGATCTTCGAACTCTGCCTCCGCGGCTTCGCGAGAGCCAGGTTTTCGGATTCGAGCCGGAGAGCCCGAACAAGGAGGACGTAGGAGAATGCGCCAGTTTCTGAGGATCCTGTTGATCGGGTTGGTTGCCCTGAGCCTGGGTAGTCAGCTCATGGCCCAGTCGCCGTTCGATCGTGTACGCCCGGCGGCGCCGGTCAAGGGAGAAGTAGCCGCTCCCCCGACGGGTCCCGGTATCGGTCCCGAAGATTCGGGCGGTCCCGACGATTTCGGGTACACCTATATCGATTCCGACGAGCCCGACGGCCCGACCTTCTCCTTCTTCGACATCTCGGCAACCGGTACTCCGGTGCTCCTGGCGGACGACGACGAGCTCAGCGTGCCGATCGGCTTCAGCTTCGATTTCTACGGCACCACCTACACCGACGTCTTCATCGTGTCGAACGGATTCCTGAACTTCGATGGTGGGGTTTCCGGAACCTTCACCAACGACTGTCCCTTCGCCCCCGGCAGCGGCGCCTCGACCAACTCCATCGCCCCGTACTGGGACGACCTCGATCCCGGTGACGATGGTGCTTCGGCTTTCTTCGAGACCTTCGGCAGCTGCCCGGTGGGTGCCTCGATCAGCTGCATGATCGTGCAGTGGGAAGAGTTCGACTTCTTTCCCGGCGATGGTGCACCGGGTGGCTCTGCCGGAACCTTCCAGGCGATTCTCTACGCCGACAGCTCGATCCTCTTCCAGTACGAAGGAGGTCCCGGGCTCGACGGGAGCAGCGCCACGGTGGGTATCTCCAACGATGCCGCGGGAAACAGCCTGCTCTACGGCTGTGACAGCCCCGGCCAGATCGCCGCCGACCTGGCGATCGAATTCGGCCTCGGCGACGTGGGTGACCTGGAGATCACCAAGACCGGCGCGGTGGCGATCGAAGGGCCGTTCGACTACACCATCGACGTGGTCAACAACGGTCCGGAGGATCAGACCGGCGTGGTCGTGACCGACACGATTCCCGCCGAGCTCGACTTCCTCTCCGACAGCTGCGGTGGCAGTTTCGACGGCACCGACTGGACCTGGAATATCGGCAACCTGGCCAACGGCCAGAACGTGAGCTGCACGCTCACCGTGCAACTGGTGGACATCAACACCTGTGTGACGGTGTCCAACACCGCGACCGTGACCGGTGATCTCGCCGATCCGTCCGGCAACAGCTCCTCGACCATCTCCAACGGTGGTGACGGTAACGCGGTGGGGGATCCGGGCTTCGAGGCGGGCCCCGGCGGCGGCACCTGGACCGAGGCTTCGACCAACTTCGGCACCCCGGTCTGTGATGTCGGCACCTGTGGCACCGGTACCGGCACCGGCCCCTTCGAGGGACTCTTCTGGACCTGGTTCGGTGGTATCGGTGCTTCCGAGATCGGCAGCATGACCCAGGACATCACCATCAACCCGGGCTCCAACGAGATGACCTTCTGGCTCGAGCAGATCGTCTGCGACAGCGCGGCCGACTTCATGGAAGTCACCATCGACGGAACCCAGGTCTTCTTCACCGATGGTTCCTCGCCGCTCTGCGGAGTGCTGGGCTACTCCCAGCAGACCGTCGACATCTCGGCCTTCGCCGATGGCGGAACCCACACCCTCGAGTTCCGGTCCGAGATCTTCGCCAACAACGGCGGAGGCTCGAACTTCTTCGTCGATCTGGTCGAGATCCCGTCGGCTCCGTTCTGCGAGATCTCCATGGGTGGAGACCCGGACAATCCGCTCGAGATCCCGACCCTCGACACCATCGGCCTGGTGATCCTGTCGCTGCTCCTGGCGGCTGGTGCCACCTGGCGGATGCGTCGGCGCAACGAGATCTGATCGGTCTGTTCGGACTCGATCGATCGAAAAGGCGGTCCTCCGGGGCCGCCTTTTTTGGTGGTCGAAAGCCCAATAGAATCTGGGGCAGGAGAGCTCATGGGAAGAATGTTCTGCCAGGAACCTCGGGCCCCGAGGTCGAGATCCATCCAGACGCCCCTGCTGGCCTGCGCGATGATGGCCTGGTGGCTAGGTACCCCGCCGGTGTTCGGAGAGGACGCCCGCCCCAATGTCTTGATCCTCACCGTCGACACTCTGCGCCCCGATGCCCTGGGATGGGTCGCCGGGGGAAAGAACACCCCGAGCCTCGATGCCCTGGCGGCGGGAGGTTTTCGTTTTCCGGCCGCGGTGTCGCCGGCTCCAGTGACCCTTCCTGCTCACGCTTCCATGATGACCGGTCTCCTGCCACGGCATCATGGAGCCCGGGCCAACGGGCAGGTGCTGGGAGAGATCCCCACCCTCGCCGAGCGCCTCTCGGCTCTGGGGTACCGGACGGCGGCGTTCGTGAGTGGGTTTCCTCTGGCAGCCCACCACGGTCTGGACCGTGGCTTTTCCCATTACGACGACGAGCTCGGCACCGAGAGGCTCCCCGAGCGCCGGGCCGATCAGACCACCCGTGCCGCTCTCGACTGGGTGCTGGGCGCGGCCGAGCCCTGGCTTCTCTGGGTCCACTACTACGATCCGCACGATCCCTACGAGCCTCCGGCCGACTTGCGCCGGGAAGGAGAACGGGGTGCGTACGACGGGGAAGTGGCGTTGGTGGATCGAGAGATCGGTAATCTGCTGCGAGGAATCGACGAAGGCTCGGAGGCCCCACGCCTCACGGTCTTCACCAGCGACCACGGGGAGAGCCTCGGGGAACATGGCGAGACGACCCACGGGTTCTTCATCTACGAGAGCACTCTGGCGGTTCCTCTGGTCTTCCGTTGGGACGGCAAGATCTCGCCGGGAGAGAGCCGATTGCCGGCGCGCCTGGTCGATCTCTCACCTACGGTGCTCGATCTCCTGGGCCTGGATCCGTTGCCATCGGTGGACGGGATCTCCCTTCTGCCGGTGCTGCGCGGAGAGGCCGAGGAGATTCCTCCCGCCTACCTGGAGAGTCGCCGTCCCTGGCTCTCCTATGGCTGGGCGCCGCTGCGGGCGGTACGGCGCGGGCCTTGGAAGCTGATCGCGGCACCGCGCCCCGAGCTCTATCACCTCGAAGAAGATCCCGGGGAGCGCCGGAACCGAGTGCATGGAGATCGCCGGGTCGCCCGGGAGCTGGCCGGAGTGTTGCGCGAGATCGAAGCACGACCCGCGACGGTCGCCGGTTCGGTGACCGATCCGGAAGCGCTGGCCAAGCTGAGAGCCCTGGGCTATGTGGATGCGGGGGCCAGCGATCCGGAGGTGCCGGAAGGGGCGGCGGATCCCAAAGATCGTGTACCCCTCTGGAATCTTCTCGGCGAGGCCGAGGCGGCTCTGGATGCGGGAGATGTGCGAACGGCGGTGGAACGTTTCAACGCGGTTCTGGTTCACGATCCCGACAATCCTTTCGCCCTGGCCCGGTCGGGCGCGGCCCTGCTCCAGGCCGGGGAGATCGCCCCCGCGGTCGCTCGCCTCCAGCGGGCGGTGGTGCTCCAGCCCGCTCATCCGGACTCCCGAGAGGATCTGGCGAATGCCCTCACCGCGGCTCGCCGCCTCGAGGAGGCCATTCCTCATTGGATGGAGCTCACCCGCCTGCAGCCACGCCGGGCCGATGCCTGGTCGCGGCTGGCCTCGTCGTTGGGGATGGTGGGGAAGAAGGCGGAAGCGGTGGAAGCCTTTCGCGAGGCGGTTTCTCTGGCTCCCGAAGATCCGAGCCTCCACGTTCGCCTGGGGTTTGCCCTGGTCGGGGTCGGGGCACAGGCGGAGGCCGCGAACCGCCTCCTGCGGGCGGCAGAGCTGTCGGGCGAGAGCTTTGCCCACCCGGGGGCTCTCGGAATCCTGTTGCTGCGCACCGGCCGAGAGCCGGAAGCCAGGAGCTGGCTGCAGATGAGCACCAGCCGCGAAGGTGATTTCGGAGAAGCCAAGTTCCAGCTCGCACGGATCGAGGCGCGAGAGGGGCGAGCGGAGAGGGCTCGCCAGGCCCTCGAGCTGGCCCTGACCGCGAACCTGGCCTACCGGCAGCGCGCCTCGGACGATCCGTTGCTCGCGCCTCTTCTTCCCTGATCCTCGGTTTCCTTGGGGCGAGGCGTCGCTTCCATCGGGTCTCGTAGGGTCGCGTCTACTGTAGAGGGCCCATGAGGGACTGGATCTCGGCTCGATCTTCTGCCGACGGAGCTCCCCAGCCGATCTTGTAGCCGAAGTGCTCGTGCAGGGAAACCGAGGTGACGGCGTCGGTCAGTAGCTCGAAGTGGTCCGGGCCGACCAGGGCCGGGTGTACGGTTCCACAGGCACGGCTCAGGCGGAGGAGCTCTTTGCGGAGAATAACCACGTAGTTGGCCAGGCGAACGGCTTTGGAGGTGGGGTCGAGCCCGCGCATCAGCCAGCGGTTCTGGGTGGCCACGCCAGTGGGACAGTGGCCGGTGTGGCAATTCTGGGCCTGGATACAGCCGATGGCGAGCATCGCCTCGCGGGCGACGCCCAACAGGTCGCAACCGAGGCCGAAGGCCATCAGGGCCGTGCTGGGCAGGCCGAGCTTGCCGGAACCGACGAAGACGATCTTCTCGTGCAGGCCGACCTGGGCGAAGGTCTTGTAGACCTTGGGGAAGCCGACCTTGAAGGGCCAGGCCACGTGGTCGGAAAATGCCAGAGGAGCGGCACCCGTGCCTCCTTCGCCGCCGTCGACGGTGATGAAATCGACCCCGCGGTCGGTCGCCTCCATGGCCATGGCCAGCTCCTCCCAGAAGCGGAGCTCACCCACGGCCGATTTGATGCCGACCGGCAGGCCTGTGCGGTCGGCCAGCAGCTCGACGAAATCGAGCAGGCTGTCGACATCGGAGAACGCGGAGTGCGACGCGGGGCTGATGCAGTCGGTGTGCGGCTCGATGCCCCGGATCCTGGCGATCTCGGGGGAGTTCTTCGCCGCCGGCAACACGCCTCCGAGGCCGGGTTTGGCGCCCTGACTGAGCTTGATCTCCAGTGCTCGAACCGGATGGCTCTCGACCGCCCGCAGGCAGTTGTCGAGGTCGAATCTGCCGTCACGGGTCCGGCAGCCGAAGTAGCCGGTTCCGATCTGCCAGATCAGCTCGCCCCCACGTAAATGGTAGGGGGAGATGCCGCCTTCCCCGGTATTGTGCAGGCAGCCGGCGAGCTGGCATCCGCGGTTCAGAGCCTCCACCGCGGGGGCGCTGAGCGAGCCGAAGCTCATGGCCGAGACATTGATCACCGAGGCGGGGCGAAAGGCGCCGCGGCGGCCACGATGGGCTCCCAGCACCTTGGCGCAGGGAATCACATAGTCGGGATCGTAGTCGGCGTCGCCGGAGTGCGGATCCGGGCGCGGGAACGTGCTCTGGCGAATGATCAGATAGCTGGAGGCGTTCTCGAGGTCGTTGTCGGTTCCGAAGCCGAAGTAGTTGTTCTGTTTCTTGGCCGAAGAGTAGATCCACCGGCGCTGGTCGCGGCTGAAGGGACGCTCTTCGTCGTTGTCGGTGACGATGTACTGCCGCAGCTCGGGGCCGACCGACTCGAGGATGTAGCGAAAGTGCCCGATGATCGGGAAATTGCGCAGAATGGCATGTTTTTTCTGCAGAAGGTCAAAGACCGTCAAGGCCAGAAGGGCGATCAGCACGGCCGCCAGGAGATACCACATCGGGTCGGGGCTCCTCAGAGAAGGACGTGGCCGGAAGCTTTGAGCCGCCAGAAGAGCATCTGTGCGTCGAGCGGCGGCATCGGGCTCATCTTGAGGATCGACTTGAGATTGTAGCTACCGTCTACCCGGGTGAGCATGAAACCTTCCTGAGGAGAGATCTCGAGCTTGGTGAGCTCGTCCATGCCGCACTTCAGCTTGGGAACCGATTCCATGCCGACCCCTTCCCGTTCCAGAGCCTGCTGGATCATCGATTCGCCGTTTCTTACGGCGGCCTCGATCATGGAGTTGCTGCCCGGGGCCGTCTTCGCCTTGCGAAAGCTCTTCAGGGCGGTCACCAGGTCTCCGGACTTCAACGCCCCTTCGGCGGTGCGAACGAGCTCTTCCGCCTCGGAGGCAGGAGGTGGTGGCGCGGGCGCTGCCGACCCGCCATCGGGAACGGCATAGTGGAGGGGTCGACCGCTCTCGCCGACCGGGACGCCGCTACCCGAAGGTGAGTAGGAAGGTGGCGGATGAGCATACGGGGCCTGTTGCGGCACGGGATTCGGGGCCTGGGGATAGGCCATCATCGGCTGTTGCTGGGGAATGGCCTGCATGGGGGGAGCCTGGGGTTGTGCAGGAGCCTCGGGGGCCGGAACTTCGACCTTGACCTCGATGATCCGTGGGCGCACCATCTTCAGCCTGCCGTAAGGGACCTGCTGGGCGAAGGCCGATGCGACCTGGAACAGGCTGATCTGTGCTTCCTGGCTGATCTCCTCGACGGTCCGGTCGTCGTCGACCCAGGCGAGGATCTGGCGCTCGATCTCGTCGATGTCCTCGATGGAGTCGAAGTCCACCACCGAGACGGGTACGTGTAGTGGTGTGGGAATGAGATCGCGGATGCGTTCCCACTCGTCGACCCGCCGGGTGCCCTCGAGCACCAGCCCCTGGACGTCGAGCTGCATACGGATCATGGTCTCCGACGGGAGCACGTCGTCGAGAAACTCGAAGTCGGCCTCTTCCCAGGTGAAGATGTCGTAAATGCTCTCTTCGGCCTTGAGCAGGAGCATCTGGTGGAGATCTTCCTCGGAGATCGCCCCCATGTTCACCAGGATCTTGCCGATCAACTGCTTCTCGGCTATCTGGCGAGCCACCGCCTCGTTGACGGTGTCTTCGGGGATGAAGCCGTGGCTGGCGAGGAATCTGCCGAGGTACTCCTTGGGATCGGTCGACGCCGACGAGATGATCATCCCGTTCTCGAAGAAGATCCGCTTGGTGACCTTCCGATTGTCGATCACCAACGTGCCCGTCTTCTGACCCATGGATAGCCATTGCAGAAGCTCCGCGAGCACCATGGTCTTGAGATTGCCGGAGATACCCATGGCTAGGATTCACCCAAGAAGGGACCTGCGAGTATAGCTCAGTCTCGGGAATCGAAGGCGCGGGTGGTTCCCCGCTGCCCCTGGTAGTGGCTGGAGGAGCCCGGATCGCCGTAGGCGACCTCGGGGCTCGTCTCCATCGACATGAAGATCAGCTGTGCGATTCGCCGGCCCGCTTCGAGGATGAACGGCTGCGGTCCGAGGTTCTGCAGCTCGAGAGTGATGTCTCCTTCGAAGCCGGGATCACACCAGCCGGCGAGAGAGTGATTGATCCAGAGGCGCCCCAGAGTGGACTTGAGCTTGAGATCGCAGGCCACGTCGCGGGGAACTCGGACGTACTCCAGGGTCGAGGCGAGAACGACCTCACCGGGAAAGAGCTTGATGTGTGGAGCGCGGAATTCCTCCGGGTCGCGGGTCGGGCAGATCCAGTGATCCGTGACCCGGATGTCATAGCTGGCCGCGTTGACCTGGTCTTCGGAGAAGGGCTCCACTCCGCCTTGTTTCCCCCATTGGCGAATCCAGATGTCCGGCTTGATCAAGGTGCAATCTCCAAAATTCCTCGGCCCTCCCGTGTTGCGGGATCGGGCCGATCGTTTCCAGGACCGGAGTGAGGCGGCCGGTCGGAGCCGGTAGCTTCTGATGTCGGTCAGCGAAAATGCACCGGCGTGCTGAGGTCTTCTCGGCGAATCGTATCGACGAAGCGGATGGTTCCGTTGCGCAGGGTCATGAACAGGGTCGACGTCCGCGTCCCTCCACCGAAGTAGCGAACTCCTCGCAACAGCTCCCCGTCGGTGACTCCGGTGCAGCTGAACACGATGTCTTCACCCGGGGCCAGCTCCCGGGTGTCGAAGATCCGGGAGGGGAACTCGGCGGCCCCGCCGGTCTCCGGCTCGGCCTCGCCATCGGTGACGATCCGAGCCTGGATCTCGCCCCCGAGGCAGCGCAGAGCGGCGGCGACGATCACCGCTTGAGGAGCGGCACCGGTGCCCACCACGGCATGCACTCCGGTGCCCCGGACCGCCGCGGAAATGCCGGCGGAGATGTTGCCCGAAGGAGAGAGGCGGATCCGCGCACCGGCGGATCGGATGTCGGCGATCAACTGCTCGTGCTGGTGGCTGGCGAGCACCACCACGGTGAGCTCGCTGACGTCACGCCCGAAGGCCCTGGCGATGTTGCGCAGATTCTCGGGCACCGGAGCATCGAGGTGGATCACTCCGCGGGCGGTGGGGCCGACGATGATCTTCTCCATCCGAGCTTCGGGCACGCGCAGGAGCCCGTCGCGCTCCGAGGCGGCCATCACCGCTACGGCACCGGGCGCTCCGGTAGCACATTGCTCGGCCCCCTCCAGCGGATCGACCGCGAGGTCGATCGCCGGGTCGGTGTCGTCGGTGCCCACCTCCCCTCCGACATACAGGAAGGGGAGCTGCTCCGAATCGCCCTTGCCGATTCGGATCCGGCCCGCGGCGAGCTTCTCGACGGCACGATTCATTGCCCCCAGCGCCACGGTGTGAGAGAGCTCGCGGTCACCGAATCCCATGGTCTGGGCGGCAGCGATGGCCGATGATTCGCTGACCGCGATCAGCTCTCCCTCGAGCTCGGAGGCAATCGTCCTCATCCCCGAGCTCCCTGCCCGACGGGGGCAGCTTTCTCCTTGTGATGGATGGGTGCGTTGAAGGCCGCGACGCCGGTGATCTTCTCGCCGATGATCAGGCCATGGATGTCGTGGGTTCCCTCGTAGGTGTAGACCGACTCGATATTGAGCATGTGGCGAATCACCGGGTAGTCGTCGACAATGCCGTTGGCACCGAGGATCTCGCGGGCTAGCTTGGCCGACTCGCGGGCCACCCAGACGTTGTTCCGCTTGCCCATCGAGATGTGTTGGTGGCGGAGCTTGCCGGCGTCCTTCAGCTGGCCCATCTGGTAGGCCAGGAGCTGACCCTTGGTGATCTCGCTGACCATCCAGACCAGCTTGTCCTGGACCAGCTGGTGGCAGGCGATGGGCTGGCCGTTCCACTGGATCCGCTCCTTGGAGTACTCGAGAGCGGTGTTGTAGCAGTCCATGGCCGCACCGAGGCCGCCCCAGGCGATTCCGTAGCGGGCCTGGTTGAGGCACATCAGGGCATTCTTCAGGCCGACGGTCTCGGGCAGCAGGTTCTCGGCCGGGATCCGGCAGTTGACGAAACCGAGCTCGGAGGTGGTGGAGGCCCGGAGCGAGAACTTGCCGTGCTGGTCGGAAGAGGTGAACCCGGGGGTTTCCTTTTCGACCAGGAAGCCGCGAATGCCCTCGTCGGTCTGCGCCCAGACCACCGCCACGTCGGCCAGGGTACCGTTGGTGATCCACTGCTTGGCACCGTTCAGCACCCACTCCTGCCCCTCGCGGCGGGCGGTAGTGCGCATGCCACCGGGATTGGAGCCGAAGTCGGGCTCGGTGAGGCCGAAACAGCCGATGGCCTCTCCCGAGGCGAGAGCCGGAATCCAGCGATCTTTCTGGGCCTTGGAGCCGAACGCATAGATCGGGTACATCACCAGGGAGCTCTGGACCGACACGAAGCTGCGGAGACCGGAGTCGCCGCGTTCGAGCTCCTGCATGATCAGGCCGTAGGCGACGTTGCCCAGACCCGGAAGGTCGTAGTCGTCGATCGTGGCGCCGAAGAGGCCGAGCTTGGCGATTTCCGGTACCAGCTCGAGCGGCGTGCGACCGTCGCGATGGCATTCTTCGATGATGGGTTTGACCAGATCGTCTACGAAATCGCGAACGGTATCTCGTGCCAGGCGCTCTTCTTCGTTGAGCAGCGAGTCGAATTCGAGGAAGTCGACACCAGGAAAGCGGTTCAAGGGGAAATCCTCCTTCAGAGTCTTTTTTGACGGGCGGTCTTCGCTGGGCGCTGTAGGTCGTCCTGGATCGTGGGCCGGGGCAGAGCCGAAGCTGTCGCGGCCTCAGCCAGAGCTGGGCTCGAGATCACGATTTCCGAGAGCTTTGGGAGGCCTTCCGCCGTCTCCGCAAGAGGCCGGAGGCCGGTGTTTCGATCGAGCCGCGGGCGATCGGTTGATCAGAGGCGCTGCATACGAGACCTCGGTGCGAGCATACCACGTCCGGTCGCACGGGAGACAGGCGCTCGGCTGCCGGGAGGAGAGTGCGCGGGGCGGCCGAAGAGACCGGGGAATTCGTGGGATGATGAGCCCCTGATGCTGACTCGGATCTTTCTCGCGGCGGTGCTGGCCGTGGTGGCGACCCTGTGGATCGATCGTCGAACCACGCTGGCCGGGCTCTCACCTCCGGGATTCCAGCTACCGGAGCGCCGGATCCTGGCCCTCACCACGCTCTGTTTCTGCCTGTTCCTCGGGGTCTTCTCGCCCCTGACGACGTTCGGGCTCGAGATGCCGGATCCGCCCGAATCGGGAGTGGGCTTCGCCTCGGTCTTCCTGATCCACGGGATCTTTCTCCTCGCTCTCGGCACCTGGTTCGCCCTCGGCTACCTGGGAGCTCCGGACGACCGAGGGGTCAGCGGTTGGCGCCAGACGACCCGGGAGCTCGGGTTGCGGGGGCAGGGCCTGGGCGGAGAGATCTTCGTCGGGTTGTGGGCGGGGCTGCTGGCCTGGGGCGCGGTGCTCGCCGGAGCCACGGTTCTGGCGACCGGGCTGACGGCCGCCGGATGGCAGCTGGAGCAACAACCGCCGGAGCTGGTCGCCACCCTCGCCACCCTCCCCGTGTTGCTACGGCTCCTGATCAGCCTCAGTGCGGGTGTCGTCGAGGAGCTCTTCTTTCGGGGGTTTCTGCAGCGGCGCCTGGGGATTCTGGCATCGACCACGTTCTTCGTCGCCGGTCATCTCGGGTACGGCCAGCTGTTCCTCCTCTTCGGCGTGACGCTCCTATCCCTGATCTACGCGGCGATCGTCCGGTGGCGTCGGGGCCTGGTGGCGGCCATGGTGGCCCACAGCCTCTTCGATGCCATCCAGCTGCTGGTGGTGATTCCGGTCGCCCTGGAGTGGGTTGGCCCGGAAATCGATCCTGTCGTGATCGGTGTTTCGCCGCTGGGGATCTGGTAGAATCAGGGCGAGATGTCTTCCGAGAGCGCCCAGATCGAAGAATCCCGCGTTCGAATCATCATTGGTAGTCGGTTCGAGCATATCGATCTGGTGCAGACCGTTTTCGACGACGCCCTGGTGCGCCTCGGTCTCGACGAAGATTCCCGCCACTGGGTCGGTATCGCCATCCGGGAAGCGGTGGCCAATGCCATCAAACACGGAAACCAGCAGGATCCCGACAAGGAAGTAGGGGTCGAGCTGGCGGTGGCGCCCGATCAGGCGGTGATCCGAGTCCACGACCAGGGAGAGGGCTTCGATCTCGAAGAGGTGGGAGATCCCCTGGCCCCCGAGAACCTGCTGAAGCCCAACGGTCGGGGAATCTTCTACATGCGGAGCTTCATGGACGAGATCCACTACGATCGTCACCCGGATGGGGGGACCCTCGTGACGTTGCGCAAGAAGCTGCCCCAGATCTCCGACGAGACCGAGGAATCCCCAGAATGAAGATCGATATTTGTCAGGAAGGCATCGTCACCATCCTTGCTCCCAGAGGGAAGATCACCATCGGCGCCGGTGACGTCGCATTGCGGGAAGCCGTACGAGACCAGCTCGATCTCGGCATCCGCAACCTGGTGCTGAATCTCTCGGAGGTGACCACCATCGACTCCTCCGGGGTCGGAGAGATGGTCAGTGCCTACACTACGGTGACCAACGCCGGTGGCAAGCTCAGGCTCGCGAGCCTGCCGCAGAAAGTGATCGACATCCTCCAGATGACCCAGTTGATCGCGGTTTTCGAGACCTTCGAAACCGAGCGCGACGCGATCGACAGCTTTTCCTGATCCGCCAAGACGCTCTCCAGAGCCGACCGAACCCGCCGGCCACCCCGGGGGGCTCGTTCGAGGTGACGTCGAGGAGCGGGCGGGTCGTCCACCGGGTGAGGCATTTGGCCCCAGGTCGGGAACTCCCGTCTCTGCAGGTCGTAGATGGAGCGTCGCGGGCGCTTCTGCCCGGACCCTCCGTGGAACACCACCATGGATGGAAACCCGTGGATGGACAGCTGATGAAGACCCATGTGCTCCTCGGACCGGCCCTTCTCCTGGCTCTGCTCGTGCCACACGAGGCGAGAGCCGAGCAGCCCACCGGTGTTCTGGTAGAAGGGCTGGTGACCCTGGCCAAGCCCGATCAGACCTACACTCTCTATCTTCCCTCGGGCTACACGCCGGACCGGCAGTGGCCGGTGCTCTTCGTGATGGACCCGAGAGGACGCAGCCGGATGGCGGC
The DNA here is from genome assembly GCA_964565225.1 of uncultured Thermoanaerobaculia bacterium. Classification (GTDB taxonomy): domain Bacteria; phylum Acidobacteriota; class Thermoanaerobaculia; order Multivoradales; family J023; genus CAZMEL01. Next base: position 15,818 of record CAZMEL010000147.1, read on the forward strand.
GGAGCTCTTCGTCGAGGGGGCGGAGCGTTTCGGATACATCCTGGTGAGCTCCGACAATACGGCCAGTGACACGCCGCCCGGGGAGCCCGACCCCAACGCACCGGCGTTGAATGCCCTGCTGCACGACTCTTTCAATCGATACTCGATCCATCCCCAGCGGGTCTACCTGACCGGTTTCTCCGGGACCGCTCGTTTCTCCTGGAGGGTCGGTTTCCATCTCTACGACAAAGACATGATCGCAGGGGTCATCGCCTGTGGCGGCGGTTTGCCCACCGGCACGTTCTCGCAGTGGAAGCGGGTGGCATTTGCCTACTACGGCCTGGCCGGCACCAAGGACTTCAACCACCGCGAGCTGCGCTTTCTCGATACCTGGCTGGACGAAACCGACGTGCAGCACCGGATCGATTTTTTCGACGGGCCGCATTCCTGGGCCTCCCCCGAGCTGTTGACGGAGGCGCTGGGCTGGATGGAGATCCAGGCGATGAAGCGGGGCCTGCGAGAAGTGGATCGCGAGCTCGTGAACCGGCTCTTCGACTCGGAAATGGCGAGAGCGAAGGCGCGGGAAGACGAAGGAGATCTTCTCGGAGCGTTCCGTCTGTATCGCTCCGTCACCGAGGACTACCGAACCCTGCGCGACGTCTCGGGGCCGAAAGCCCGCTCGGAGCGGCTGGCCCGGCTCGAAGCCTTCGAGAAGGCCCGAGAAGAGATGGCTCTGGCGGTCAACCGGGAGGTCGTCTACCACCGAACGGTGAGCAAACAGGTGCGCCGGATCGAGCACGAAGATCCCGCGCCGACCATCGACTCTCTGCTCTCGGCCCTCGAGATCGAGAGCCTGTTGCGCCTGGCCGAAGGCGAGAGCACCATGGCCCACTCCGCCCAGGCGCGGCTGGCCAACGCCTGGGCGGAGATGGCCTTCTACCTGCCGCGGCATCTGCTCTCCAGCGACCAGCCGGCCCGGGCCGCTCTGGCCTTCGAGGTGGCTTCGCACATTCAACAGCCTCCTCGGATCTACTTCAATCTCGCCCGTGCCAGGGCTCTCGCCGGGCAGACCGAAGCCGCGTTCAAGGCCCTCGACCAGGCGATGGACGTGGGATTCGACAACCTGGAGCAGCTCCGGACCGATCCCGATCTCGAGAGCCTGCGCCAGGAGCCGGCGTATACGAGATTGGTGGCGAGCCTCGAAGCCGCACCTTGATAGTCTGCTCTCCTCGGTAGGCCACGGCGCCGACGCGGCGATGTCCGAGTCGGCCCGTGGCTCGAAACAGGCAGCGATGAACCAGACTGAGGAGATTGGATGAGCATTCGATTCGATGACCGGGTGGCGATCGTCACGGGTGCGGGGAACGGCCTCGGGCGTTCCCACGCGCTGGGCCTCGCTTCTCGCGGGGCTCGGGTATTGGTGAACGATCTCGGGGGCGGGCGCGACGGTACCGGAGCCTCCAGCGAGGCGGCCGAGAGTGTGGTCCAGGAGATTCGAGACGCCGGTGGAGAAGCGATCGCCAACGGTGCCGATGTCACGCGGTTCGAAGAGGTCGAGGCGATGGTGGCGGCGGCGATCGAGACCTGGGGGCAGGTGGACATCCTGGTGAACAACGCCGGGATTCTGCGGGACAAGACCTTTCAGAGAATCAAGCTCGAAGACTGGCACGCGGTGGTCGACGTTCACCTGGCCGGTACGGTGAACTGCACCAAGGCGGTGTGGGGCCAGATGCGGCGGCAGGGCTACGGCCGGATCGTGATGACGACCTCGTCGAGCGGGCTCTACGGAAATTTCGGGCAGGCCAACTACGGCACCGCGAAGATGGGGGTCGTCGGCCTGATGAACACCCTGTCCCTGGAGGGCCGCAAGCCCGACATCCGGGTGAATTGCCTGGCGCCCTGCGCCGCCACGCGGATGACCGAAGGCCTGATGCCCGAAGCCGCACTGGACCTGCTGAAGCCCGAGATGGTCACCGCCGGCCTGCTGGTGCTGGTGCGTGAGGACGCTCCCAATCGCACGATCCTGGCCGCGGGAGCGGGAACCTTTGCCCGGGCGATGGTGATCGAGACCCGCGGGGTGTATCTCGATCCGGACTCCTGCACGCCCGAGCAGGTGGCCGCCCACTGGGACCAGATCGTCGACTCGGAAGAAGCGACCGAATACGACGACGGAACGGGCCAGACGGTCCATTTCGTGACCCGCGCGGCCAAGAAGCTCGGCGTTTCCCTCGACTGAGGACAGCACGCCCCCGTGGCCCGGGCGCTCGGTCTCGGCGTGGCCGAGCGCGCTCGGAGGGCTCTTCTCTGCGTATCGACTTCGCTTCGGGGCGAGAGCACTCGAGGTCTCACGATGTAGCTCGCAGTGGGAGCGAGCCTCCCGGATACGGTCGCCGAGGCCGGCTCTGGGGGCTCGTGTCCGTGCTCGTTGCCGTGGTCGCCTCTCTCCTTCTCGCGCACGCCTCGGGTCTCGCCCACAGCAAAGAGGATACCGTGCGGATCCGCGAGCTCGTCGCGTCCAACACGACCGGCCTCGAAGACGAGGACGGAGACTCCTCCGACCACCGGCGAGCTCCACAGGTCGAGAGATCCAGACCTTTGCCTCTTCGGACGATTGGTATCCCGCCACCGACGGTTGGGGATTCTCGCTACGGGTCCGACGCCCGGAAGCGAGCAAAGGGGACTGGAACCGAGCCGGACAGTGGCGCGTGAGCTCGACCGCGGGGCGGCGGGAGAGGAGCCTGGTGAGAAGTCCGGGCTAACGAAGGGCTAACTAAGGGAAGAGCATGGGACCGAGCAGAGCCTGGCGGGCGAAGCGTTGGCGTTCGCGGCGGCCGCGGAGGTAGGCGAGAGGGTCGCTCCAGGGGCGGCCGATGGCGCGGAAGGTCTTGGCGGGCGAGCGGCTCGGCTTCTGGCGATGCAGCCGGTGGAAGGCGTGGGCTTTCAGCTGCCAGAGCTCTTCTGCCGGATGTGGGACCTGCCACAGGCCGGCGGCGAGCTGCCTCCGGCGAAGCTGCCGCTCCAGCTGGGAACGCCGGGAGAGGTAGGTGGTGAAGGCGAGGGGGGAGAGGTCGGCTTTCGGGATCATCGCCCCCAGCTGGGTGAGGCTCGGGGTGATGG
>CAZMEL010000148.1:0-18738 GCA_964565225.1 uncultured Thermoanaerobaculia bacterium
CTTCGGTTCGCACCCACCACCGACCTTTCCGCGCTCGAGCCGATCGAGACCTCGGGCGAGGGCCCGCTCCTGATCAACCTCTGGGCCACGTGGTGTGGCAACTGTCGCCACGAGCTCGGGCATCTGAGCGCGTCGGAGGGCTCCTTGCGGCGGCGAGATCTGCGGATTCTCGCCCTGAGTGTCGACGAGCCCGGTGAGCACGAAGCCGCGTTTCGATATCTCGAAGAGATCCGCTGGCCCTTCGCAGCGGGCCTGGCTCCCCCGGCCCTGCTCGACGTGCTGGAGATCCTGCGCCAGACCGTGCTCGACCAGCCCGAGGGCATGGTGCTGCCCACCAGCTTCCTGATCGACCGCGAGAGCCGGCTGGCGGTGATCTACCGCGGCCCGGTGACGGCGGACCGATTGCTGGCGGACCTCGACCCGCTCGACGATCCGGCCCTCACCGATCGCGAGCGCGCCAGCCTCTTTCCCGGCCGCTGGTATGGCGGTGAGCCGGCCCGCGACCTCGAGCTGCTGGCCAACCTGATGCGCAGTCGGGGTTTTCTCGAGATCGCCACCACCTACCTGGCGCAGATTCCGAATGCCGCCGAACGCCCCGAGTGGGACCGCCGGAACAAGGCGCAGTCCTTCGTCGAGCTGGGGCGCGCCCTGCTGGCGGAGGGCAAGGCTTCCGAAGCTCTCTCGATCCTGCGCCAGGGGCTCGATCTCGACCCGACGTACCCACCTCTGGGGGTCGAGCTGGCCAATGCTCTCGAAGCATCGGGGGATCCCGGCGCCGCGGCCGAATCCCTGCGAAGAGCTCTGGAGCTCGACTCCGAATACGCCTTCGCCCACTACCGGCTGGGCATGATCCTGGTCCGGACCGGCTCTCCCGATGCCGGCCGCGAGAGTCTCGAACGTGCCCTGGCCACCAGCCGCGAGAACGACGAGGTCCACGCTCTGGCGTTGTTCAATCTCGGCGTGCATCACGGCGAGCAGCGGCGCGAGCCGGAACGAGCGGAAGCCTTCGTCCTGCGCTCTCTCGAGCTGGAGCCCGAGCATCTCGAGGCCTGGCGCTACCTCGGCGTGCTGCAGCAGCGCCGGGGAGCGGCTGCCGAAGCGGCCGAGAGCTTCCGCAGGGCTCTCGAGCTCGCTCCCGACGACGGTGCCAGGATCGACTAGCGAAATCTTTTCCGCCGGCTTCTCACCTCCCCGGTCGGCCTTCGATCGAGCCGATCCTCGGGCTCTCCTCGTCGGCGGTGAGCGGAAAATCCACAGGCTCCGCTGAGGTCGGGGGCTCAGTCCTCCAGCAGCTCCGCAAAGCTCAGAGATTCGCTGGCGGCGACATGGGGCGCCATGGCGCGTTCCGCGACGATCTGCTCGAGAGTGCGGGGGCCGTCGTCCGCGGGCGCTGCACCGTGGGCCAGGTCGGCGATCTGCGCCAGCTCTTGTTTGACCGCCAGGGCGACTCGTAGCTGGTCGGTCTTGGTGAGGTCGGGAGAGCTGAAGATGGTCGAGAGCACCTGGGCGCGATACATCTGGGCGTCGTCGTCCTTGCCCTCGATCAGGGCGTCGCGGGCTTTTTCCAGGGCGTCTTCGATCGGCTTCAGCCGCCAGTCGTCGCGCTCTTCCCGGCCTTCGATCCGCAACAACATGTAATCGAAGTCTCGCAGGGGCTGGGAACGATGGTAGAGCTGATCCTCGACCACCGTCAGTTGATTCTTGTCGATCTGGCTCTGATCGGCGAGCACGACGGCGAAGTACCCCGGGGCGAGGTCGTTGCTGCCGCCCCCTCCGCGGCTGGAGAACGCCTGGTGGTGGGCGAGATGGATCTTGCCGTCGGTCGCCCCGACGATCTTGTCGAGCCCTCCCGAGACCTTGCCCGCCAGCTCGATCGCCTGGGAGAGGGGTGCGGAGACGAGGCCCGAGAAATCTTCGAGGACTCCGAGGAAGGTGCTCAGGTGATCTTTGCCTTCGAGGGCGACCAGGCTCGACTGCAGCTCCACCACCCCGCCCTTGAACGGCACCAGAGGGGTGAGGGGAAAGTTGCGAAACTCACCCTTCGCCAGGGTTCCTTCCGGCGCCCGGGCCACCGAGCTGAAGCTCACGCCCGCGCGGCCCTCGAACTCCACTTCTACGGAAGCGTGCACGGCCGGATGCCAGTCCTTGAACCACTTGCGGCTCTTGGTGAGGAACATCTCGGGTAGCCAGACCCGGAAGTAGTGGCGATTGGCATCGAGGGCCTGGTCGTCGTAGTCCACGTCGGTCCGGCTCTTGGGGATCGACGCGTACACATATTTGGCGCTGTTGCGCACCGCCCAGCTCTTGATCGTAGCCGTCCATTCCTTCCATCCCATCTGCTGGTCTCCTTCGTGAGGTCAAGAGGTCGATTCAACTTTCTTGTGTAGACGGACGAAGAGGGTGACTTCGAGCGCCAGCTCCAACATCGTCTCGTCCTCCGGCGAGAGCTTCCGAGTCTGGTGAAGGGCCTGGAGACCTTTCTCGAAGGGCGGCCAGAAAGCGCTTCGCAGATCGCGGGTGATCCGGAGCCAGGGCGTCAGCTCGAAAGCGGGGCGCAGGCAGCTCCTCGCGACCGGCTCCATCGCCGGGCTCATCACCGTTTCTATGGCCGGCGACGAAGGGACCATCACGACCACTGAAGCCCCCTGGCGGAAGAAGCTCGCCGCCACCTGCCGCAGCTCGGCCGCCTGGGAGCGGTCCGTAGGCGTGCGCCCGGATTCGGCCGAGCCCTGCGGCATACCCTGGATCACGACCAGGGGAATGTCGTGCAGGGGGTACTCCTCGGGCTCGATCAGGCCCTCGGCCTGCGCCCCCAGCTGCAGACGGAAGCGCCCACCCCGCTCCGCGGCATGGCCCACCAGGTGCAACACGGCGGGCCGGGCCTCCCGGACTCGACCGCCGGCAAACGGGGTCGGCGAGGTCTCGATGTGCTCGGCTTCGTGGGTCCAGATGCCATGCGCCATGTCCAGGGCCGGCTCCTCCCCGATCACGAAGACCGAGGGGCTCCAGGGACCTCGTTCCGCCAGCGCCGCGAGGTCGTAGCCCGGGCCGCTGCTGCGCAGGTCGGCGCGGTAGAGGTCCGGCAGCTCTCCGAGGGCCATTCCCACGAAGGCTTCCCAGGGAAAACCGGAGAGGGAAGCATCGACGTCGAGGGCGACCGGCGCCGAGCCGACTCTTTTCCGTGCCGCGGCCCAGAGCTTCTCGGCGGTGGGTAGAGCCTGGCGCCATTCGAGATAGGGCTTCGTCGCCTCCCGAGCCTCCATGTTTCGGAAGTCCGTGGACACGCCGCCCGCATGCAGAACGAGGTGGGCTCGTACCGGCTCATAGGGCCGGAAAGGCTCGTTGAAGAGATTCTCGATCCGCAGCTCGGGCTCGGAATCGGATTCCGCTTCGAACGGATCGCTTCTCGACCCCTCCCCCGCGAAATCCATCGGTGGTGGCGGGCCTCCGCCTGGGTCGCCTCGAACCCCCAGGCCCCCTGCGCCGAGGGATCCACCGGTTCCGAGCGATCCGCGGCCGGGGTCGGCCGGAGGTGGGGGGCCTGTGGGCGTGGGGCTCCGAAAGACCCCGGTGTCCGTGTCGACCGAGCGCCTGGCGCCCTGGCCGAGATGGGTCGCGAGCTCCTCCCATCCGGAAACGAACCGATCCAGGATCTCTCTGCGGTCGTCCGGCAGCTCCAGCCGGTACCGCGCGTCGAGCTCGACCGGGAAGTCGTTGCCGCCGTAGACTTCGTGCAGCAGATCCCAGTAACGCTCCGAGCTCTTCCTCTCCATTTCGTCGTAGAGCGACACCACGCCGAAGAGGCGGTGGAGAAATCCGTCGGACTTGATCCCCTCTCCGAAATCCTCCAGCTCCCGCTCCGGTCTCGGCAGAGCATCGACGAACTGCCGGACCAGCGACCAGGGGGCGCGGAGGATCTCGAGCTTGCGCAGCTCCTCGTAGGGTTGCCGGACCCTGGATTCCAGGCGCTCCGAGCTCGGGCGCTCGCCTCCCTGGTACTCGGCCATGAAAGCGAGAACCCCGCAGCGGAAGGCGCCGAGAAAATCCCCGGCGTCCTGGAAGCTGCTCGCCGCGAGATCGAGCAGGTCTCGTCCCGCGAGGGGCAGGCGTTTGGCCAGGAGCTGTCCTTCCCGCTGGGCCAGCTCGGCCAGCCGTCGTTCGCCGAGCTCCCCTGCCAGGCGATGGAGGTCTCGCACCGGCTCGGTCAGCCGCCCGAGCCAGGGGGCCGCGCCGCGAGAGCCTTCCAGGCCCCGGGCGCGCAGGGAGCGGCGGATTCCCGATGTCTCTCGGTACCCGTCGAGGCCCTCGAGGAGATCGTGAGGGGGCGCGAGGGGGCGGACCCACCCTTCGAGCTCGGGGGCTGTTGTGAGCAATGCCAGGCGCAGCTCTTCGAGAGCCAGCAAGAGCTCGAGCTGTGTTTCCGGCTCCGACTCCTGCAGCAGAGCCTGGCCGAGGATCCTGACGGTCGATCGTGAGGCCACTGTGAGCGCCTCGGGGCCGAGCAGACAGTAGCTCGGCCAGCGCTCGGGAATCCTCGCGAAAGCCAGCTTGGTGAGGGCCGGCAGCTCTCGGACCCGTGGCGAACCGAGGAGTCCCAGCACCTCCCAGGCGAGACCGCGCAGCCCCCCAGATTCGGCGGAAGCGGCGTAGGAGACGAGATCTCGGCCCTGGAACCAGGTGCGGCTGTCGCGCATGCAGATCAGCTGCGCCTGTTCCAAGGCCTGGATCGAAGTCAGCCCCAGGCGTTTCGACCGCGCCTCGCGCAGACGTCGGGTCAGCAGCCGCCAGGCGTGCTCCCCTTGCCCGCGAGCCAACCACGCCTTGGCCAGCGAGACGATCAGCTCGGGGGTGCGGTGGTGCACCGGCGCTGCTCGTTGGGAACCGGAAAAGGAACGGAACGCCCGTTCTTCCTGCTGCTCGACACGCTGCAAGACTCCCCCCGGAATGGTCTCGTGGCGCAGCCAGCCCAGCAAGCTGGCCGAAGCCAGGCGATCCCCGTCGAGGGTGAGGAGGCTTTTCTTCCGGAGTAGAAGCTCCTGCAGCCAGTCTTCATAGACCCGGGGATCGTCTCCGGCCAGGAAGCGCCAGTAGCGCTCGAGCCGGATGCGTTCTCCCAGGGACTCGGGAGGGATCCAATCCGCCATACCCGAAGAGGCATGGCGAGGCTTTCGTTGCCAGGCCTGCTCGAAGAGCTCTCGGGAGCGCTCTCCCTTCGGCATCCTGGCGGCCAGCAGACTGGCGAAGGCAGCGGCCGTGCGGGAGCTTCCCTTACGGCCGGCGGCCTCGGCCCAGCGATCGAGGGCCACCGTCAGGTGACCTCGGATCCGGGTCGAGAGCGGGGGCAGCCCCGGGGGCCAGAAGGCCCGAGCCGAAGACTCCAGGAGATCCTCCAGGGCCGGGTCTTCCCGAGCACGGTCGAGCAGGGATTCGAGCGCCGCAACCTGAGCAGGCAGGACCCGGACAGCGACCGCAGAGCCCTCCGTGCCCAGGTGGCTGCCCAGGGCGCGAAAGAGCTCTTCCAGGAGGCGGCGATCGGGAAGCTCTCCGGAAGCCACTCCAAAGGCTCCGGCCTGCCCGCAGAGGCCGCGGATCCGCAGCACTTCCCGCATCGTCTCGTGGGGGTGCTGCTCCGCTCTCTCGACCACTTCCTGCCAGCCCCAGCGCTGCTCGAAGCGTCGCCCGAGGTGTCCCTGGGCGGCCAGATGCAGGGCGCGAACCGAGGCCCGCAGGGGATGCTCGAGCGCCGCCACGGCGCCCCCCTCGGCCAGCAGGCGCTCGCAGACGCTCAACGCCCAGGCCGCGTCGAGCCCGCCGCCCGGGAAGGCCCCTTCGATCCGTCGCCAGATCTTCAGCCGAGCCTTCTCGTCGCTCAGGCGCAGGCTGTTGTTGAGCAGGTCGTACCCCACTCGTTTTACCGGTGTCTCCACGATTCTCTCGCAGAGGGCCCGGCCCAGCCGCTTCCGGGCCGCAGCCATACGTCCGGCTCGCTCTCCGCTTCCGAGATAGGCCACCAGCCGCGGCCGGAGATGGCGGTTGACCTCGAGCAACCGGGTATCGAGCGCCTTGTCGTGCTGCCCCTCGATCCACTCCTGGTCGCCGAGCTCCCGCACCAGCGCCTCGAACTCTTCGTCTCCGATCTCGGCGACCAGCGTTCGCAGATCTCGGGCTTCGAACCGGCCCAGCAATGCCACTCCCGGAAGAATCCGGTGCAGGGCCGGGAACGCGATGCGATCGACGATCCGCAGCTGGACGTAGGGGTCGGTGTCTCCCGAGGCGATGATCTCGGCATCGAGAGTCCGGTCTTCTCGGGCCCACTCGGAGTAGAGAGCCACGTCGAAGGGATTGAAGCGCTCGTCTCCACTCTCCTCTTCCAGGCTCCGGGCCCGCCGCAGAATGGCCTGGCGCAAGGGCTCCTCGAGCCTCGACTCCTCGGCTCCATCGCTCCAGGAGAGAAACGACTCCGCCTCCGCGCGGGTGAAACCCCGAATCCGGTGCAGGGCGAGGTAGGGCTTGGCTCGCGGGAGGTAGCTCTCGGTGGATTCCGTCGCGGATTCGGTGGCGACCTTCCAGCCCGCTCCCTCCTGGGCCAGGAAGCGACGACCGGCGAAGATCACCCGCAGATTCGGCACCTCGCGGTGCAGCCGCTCGACGATTTCGAAGGTGGCGAGCAGGCTGGGCCGCACCACTCCCGCGGCGTGCACCTTGGCCAGCTCCTCACAGGTATCGAGCAGGAGCACGACCTTCCCCTCTCCCTGCAGGATGTCGATGAACGTGCTCTGGAGCCGCAGGAACTCGTGTCGATCGAGATTCGCCAGCGGATCCTGGGGCCTCTCCGGGGCCCCGGCCAGCCCTTCCTCGAGGCTCTCCTCGCGGTTTTCCAGGATCTGGAAGAGGTGCGTGTCCTCTGCCTGCAGAAAGAGATCCGCCGCCAGCTCGAGGAGCAGCTGGGCCGGGCGCTTGAGGGGAAAGTCGGGGCTCAGGTGGTCGAAATCGACCCGGGCCACCTTGACCCCGAGCTCCGGGGCCTTCCGGGAGCAGAGATGACGGAGGAGGGTGGTCTTGCCGACCCCACCCATGCCCAGGTAATGCAGGGCCCAGACGTCGTTCTCGTCGTCGAGCAGCTTCTCGAAGGCGGCGATCTGTTCTTCTCGTTCGAGAAATCTCTCGAGGTGCCGCTGGTCGCTCTGCCGGCGGTAGAGCAGCTCCAGGCGACGACGCCCCAGGTCGACCACCGGGCCGAGGCTCCTGGGAAAGGCGTAAGCGAGCATCTGCCCCGCCTGGACCCAATCTCGCAGCGACGCCGATCGACCGTCGTGGAGCTCCGCTCGCAGCCGCCCTTCGAGCCACTCCGCGGCCTCCTCCGGTCCCTTGCCCAGGTGCCGCGCCAGCTCCGCCCAACGCTGCATCGCGGGTGAGAGGCTCTCGACCTCTTGTAGCCGGTATCCCAGCCGACGCGCCAGGGTCGGCAGAGCATCCGCCCCGAGACTCCGCCGTAAACCTTCGAGCACCTCGGCCCGCCGCCGATTCAACATCCAGAACCTGGATTCGTCGCGGCGCTTCTCCCGCTGGATCCAGTGGGTCTTCTCCAGGGCGGCCAACCAATCGTCCAGGTCGTCGACCGGTAGCTCCAGGCGCTCCGCGAGCCCCCGGCTCCAGGTGGGCACCAGGGCGAGCCAGGCGAGAGGCTCCGGCTCGAAGGCCGAAAGGCGCCGCTCGCGCCGGGCCGCCAGCCCTTCCTCGAGCCGTTGCTCGAAGAGGAGGTCGTCGCCGTCTACCGGTCTCATGGCCCTTCACCTCGCATGCGGCGCAGGACGACCTCGTCGTCGGCCTTGCGCAGGAACTCGTCCTCGCGAGCGAAATCCGAGATCAGGAAAAACCTCTCGCTGGTGAAATCCGTGGGAGCCTGCTGCAGCTTGCTCCGATACCGCTTCTCGTACCGCTCCACCACCTCGGACGGGGCGTCGAAATCCATTTGCCAGGGGAGCTTGGAGATCTCCTCGTCGCTGTCCTCGAGAAAGGGATGCAACAAGACCCGTTCGTAGGCCAGCATGTCCTCGCCGGGGCGAAATCGCTGCAGGGATCGGCTCCGCACCCAACGCTTCGCGCGAAGATTTTCGAGAGAGCGACCGAGGAGCGGACCGGAGGTCGCTCCCGTCGACAGGGTCGCCACCACGGGAACCCGATGCTCGGTCGAGCCGAGACCCTGGGGATCGAGCATTTCTTCGACGAGAGCCACCTGCGCCTTGTCGTACTGGTCCACGTCGTCGAGGAAGACGACCGCACCTCGAATCGGAATGCCGGTACCGGTGACCTCGGCCCGAGCGTCGATCACCAGGGCGTCGAGCTCTTTCTCCAGGATCCTGCGCACCAGCTTCGGCGAGATCTCGTTTCTGCGGAGATATCGGTGCATCCATCGCGGGAGATCTGCCGGCGGAGCGCTCGGATCGAAACCCGGGGACGCGAGCCGTTCGAGATCACTGGGGTCTCCTTCGCCGAGACCCAGGACTCTCGTTCGCAGCTCGTAGATCTGGTCGGAGATCTCGAGCCCCAGAGCCAGGGCATCTCGGGGGAAGCTCCGGTCCGGCGATTCCGTCTTCAACAGAACCGGCAGATACCCGGCCATCAGGGCGTGGGCCGCCATCTCCAACAGCAGCCGGGTCTTGCCCACTCCTTCCGCGGGCTCTCGCGCCAGGACCAACAAGACCGCGCGGCTCTCGTCTTCCAGCAGATGATGCAGCTCTTCGATCCAGCCGTGACGACCACAGAACACCGGCTCCCGCTGGACGTCCAGCAGCCGCAGGAGCTCGGCCACTCTTCGCGCGGCTCGGAGGGCTCGGGCATCGGCCGGAGCGTAGTCCGAGGGAACCTCCGGCGAGAGGAAGAGGCTCGGAAACGCCCAGTCCACGGTGGTGCGGGGGGATTCCCCCTCGGCGAAGGCGGCCCGGCGGCCCTCCTCGGTGGCGGCCACCAGGGATTCGCCGCGGATCAGGGCCTGTCCGAAGCGCCGGGTGAAGAGCCGGCAGGCACGGTCGGCCACGCGGCCGGCCATGCCCACCACAACCGGAATTCCTTCCGCGACCAGCTCTGCGGCGAGGGAAACACCCTTCTCCGGTGCCAGAAGACTGCCCGACTCGCAGGCGCTGAGCACCACCACCGAGGGCAGCTCTCCCTCCGGGTCGCGCAGGAAACCGAGGATCTGCTCGGCATTGCGCTGCGACGGCTCGTCGGTATCCTCCGCCACCAGCTCCAGGTAGCCGCGGTCCTCGAAATCGATCCCGCCGTGGCAGATGAAATGCACCACGTCGGGGCGAAAGCTGGCCACGGTCTGCTGCAGTCGCTCGGCGCTGGCCCGCTCCAGCACCCGCGTGCACAAGACGTTTCCATCGTGCTCCAGCTGGCGGAGCAGGCCCAGGAACTCGGCTCCGGGGCGGATCTCCCGCTCGTCGAGGGAAGTGCCGATCACGAAGAGCATCCGGGTGATGCCGCGGAAGGTCCGGGGGATCCCCGAGGCCCCGCGCTGCAGGCGGGTGATCGCCGTGCGTTGCCCTCTGGCGGCGGCGAGGAATCCCTCGGGGCCGTGCATCATCTCCCAGGGCAACGTGCGGAGCAGGTCGCCTCCCGGCGGCAGGTCGAGCGCCAGCTCGAGGAGCTCCTCGCCCCCGGCGGCGGCCACCAGCTCCAGCCACAGGGTCTCCCCCAGGAGGCAGTCGAAGAGGTATCGTCCGAAGATCCGGGTATCACTGCTGCCACGGTTCCGGATCTCTTGATGGAGGCGAGCGATCGTCGCGGCCGGATCGTCGCCCGGGATCAGGTCCCGAACCGCGCCCGGACCGCCTGGGGGCAAGGGATAGGTCGCCCCGCTGGCGACGGCGCAGGACAACATTCGGTGCTTCGTCTCGAAGTCGCTGCCGGGCCGGCGGACTCTCACCCGCCACTGCTCGTCGACCTCGATCCAGAACCGCATCTCGCTACTCCTCTCGCAGGCTCTCCGCCCACAGCCGTTCGCCGAGGCTCTGCCCCGACTCGTCGGGAGCCGCGGCGCTCCGCAACGTCTCCGCCGCCCGTACGCCGGGCTCGAAGCTGGCGCCGAGGGTGGGAACCAGGATTTCCCGCAGCTGCTCCTGCCGTTCGCCCCGACGCACGTCGTCTTCGTCCGCCGAGATCTCCGCCCAGGCTGCGAGCCCCCCCGTGACCGCCTGCCGGGCAGCCTCGAGCTTGCGCACCGGCGACGGTGGTCGGCCGGCCAGGAGCGCCTGTTTCCACCGTTCGACGCGGCCGCCGGCCACGAAGTGTGCCGGCTCGAAGCGACAGAGCGAGCGCAAGGTCCCGACTTCGGGGAGCGGAGCTTCCGCGACCGTTCTGGCCATGGCCGGCACCAGACCCAGGTCGGCCCGCGCTCTCTCTCGTAGTTCGCGCGAAACGGCGGCCGAAGGGCTCACCCGAGTCAGAGATTCGGGATCGAGACCTCGCAGCTCCCACGCCGACGACCCGTCCCGGGAAGGCTCTCCGTCCCCGATCGATACACGAAAAAAAGCGGCCATCCAGGCCAGCCGAACCACCGGTGAGGGGTATTGCGTCGCCGACCGTAGCAGGCTCCTCTCCTCCCCCATCACCAGGTCGAACAGGCTCCAGGTCGCCCAGGGTCCGTGCTGGAGCACCGAGAAGGCATCGGCGAAGATCTCGATTCCCCAATCGTACCAACTCTCTGCCCGCTCGGCGGCGGCGCCCCCGGCAGCCCTCGCGGTGGCCGCCAGGAGGTCGCGGAAGCTGAAGATCAGCCCGCGGCGCTCGACCAGGTCGTATTGCAGGTGGTGTCCGATCTCGTGTCCGAGGAAGATCAGCCACCAGGGCTCTCGCACACAGGCCGGGGGCAGGGTCACCAGGGGCATGGGTAGATTTCGCAGCTCCTGGGCCAGCTTGCCGAATCCCGCCAGCTCCCGCGGAGGTTTGTCCCGGGGAATGGCCTGGGGAGAGAAATGGGGCTCGAGGTAGGCCAGGGGGGCCGGCGGCACCGCCCCCCGACCTCGTTGGCGCCAGACCTGCGCCCACAGGCTCCACACCACCTCGTCGGCGGCTCGCAGCACCGGACCGAGCTCGGGATCGTCCCGCTGATCGATGCGCTCGCGGAAGTAGGAGAAGAGGTGGTCGACGTCCAATCGGGCCTGGTCGACCCGCCGGCAGTGACCGTAGACCCGACCCGCGGAATCTCTCTCGGTGACCTCGTCGCCGCGCTGGCGGATCACCTCGAGAGCCTGCTGCAGGGCCGCGGACAGGGCCCCCAGCTGAGTCTTGTACTGCCCTCGGGCGTCCTCGGTCGTCCGCCGGCTCCGCCAGGTCTCGATCCGGTGGTGCAACCGCTCGATCCGCGCCCGGGTCTGGGCGATGCGGATGCGATGGCGAACCGGAGACGACACCGAAGGGCTCTCAGGCGCGAACGATGTGGTCCGCCGGCTCGCGGTAGACGCCGCGGGTATCGATGATCAGGGGCGCCCGGGCGGCGAGATCCGCGTAGTCGATACTGGAGTGGTTGGTGACGATCAAGACCGCGTCCACGGCCGCCAGCGTCTCCGCGTCGAGGGGTACCGAACGCAGGGGCGGAAGGTCGGGCCAGGTGCGCATCCTCGGGGCTTCGGGAATGTGTGGATCGTGGTAGCTCACATCCACCCCCTGCTCCAGCAGGTGGTCGATGATCTCGAAGGCCGGGCTCTCCCGGGGATCGGAGATGTCCGGCTTGTAGGCGATGCCCAGCACCAGCACCCGGCTGCCGGCCATGGGTTTGCGCTGCCGGTTGAGGGCGCTCTGCAGCTTGCCCACCACGAAGCGGGGCATCTCGACGTTCACCTCTCCCGCGAGCTCGATGAACCGGGCGCGGCGCCCGAACTCTCGCGCCTTCCAGGTCAGGTAGAAGGGGTCGACCGGAATGCAGTGACCTCCCCAACCCGGGCCGGGGGTGAACCGCATGAAACCGAAGGGTTTGGTGGCGGCGGTGTCGAGCACTTCCCAGACGTCGATCCCCATGGAGTCGTACACCGTTTTCAGCTCGTTCACCAGGGCGATGTTGACCGCGCGAAAGATGTTCTCGGTGAGCTTGGCCGCCTCGGCGATCCGGGTCGAGCTCACCGGCACCACCGCGGTGAAGACCTCGGCGTAGACCGCCGATGCGAGGTCTCGGGAGGCCGCGTCGATCCCGCCCACGACCTTGGGAATGGCGGTTGTGCCGAAGTCCGGGTTGCCGGGATCTTCGCGTTCGGGCGAGAAGCTCAGGCCGAAGTCCTCGCCACACATCCGCCCCGAGGACTCGAGAATCGGCAGCACCAGCTCGTCGGTGGTGCCCGGGTAGGTGGTGGACTCGAGGATCACCAGTTGGCCGCGGCGCAGTCGCCTGGCGATCTGCTTCGCCGTGGACTCGACGTACTCTAGGTTCGGCTCCCGGTACCGATCGAGTGGGGTGGGCACGCAGATCAGGAGCACGTCGGGCTCGCCGAGGCGGTCGAACTCCGCCGTGGCTTCGAGTCGGCCGGCTTCTACGGCCTTCGTCAACGCCGCCTCGTCCATGTGATCGATGTAGCAGCGGCCGGCCTCCAGGCTCGACACCTTGCGCTCGTCGACATCGAAGCCCAACACGCGGAATCCCGCCTCTGCGAATGCCATGCCCAGGGGCAGCCCGACGTATCCGAGCCCGATGATGCCGACCTCGAGTCGGCGATTCTCGATCCGCTCCAGGAGCTCCGCCCCCCAGGCGGGCAGGTCACTGGCTGGCGACTCATTCATCCCGTTCCCTCTCCTCTTGCCGATCTCTCGAGCTCCCGGTCCAGCGGGAAAGGTCACCCGACTCGAACGAGTCGGAGAAGACTTCCTCCCAGGGGCCCGTGGCGGCCCGGGACGCCGGATCCCCGCGCCGGTTCTTCCGCCGATTCTTCTTGTTCTTCCCGTCCGGCCGGGGCTTCGTCCGCTCGTCCTTCCGGTTCCTCTCCGGCAGGTAGGGCCGCAGCTCGCGGACCAGGGTGTGGTCGAGGGCCGCCGCACTGCGAAACGCCTCTCTCGCCTTCTCGCGCTCCCCTTCCCGGAGATACACCCGCCCCAGATTGGCAAAGGTCTCGGGCCGCGGCTCGAGCTTCTGCGCCCGCTCATAGGCGCGAATGGCCGCGCTCGGCCGCTGCAGCAGGTTGTAGATGACCCCCTGGGCGACGGGGATCTCGACCTCTGCCGGGTCCAGGGCCTCGGCGTCACGAAGGATCTCCAACCCCTTGTCGAGCGCCCGGCGAACCACCCGTTGGGACGACGCCTTCCCCAGGTGTCCTTCGGCCTGCAGCCGGATCACCAGGGTCTCGACCTGGGCCAGGTGGAAGCTCGCGATCCAGCGATCTCGGGCCTTTCCCGCCTGCAGCACGAGGGCGACCAGGAACAGGACCGAGAACAGAGCCCCGAGCACCTTCCCACTCATGCCTCGGCCACCTCCGGCTCGGCGAAGATCCAGCCGAGAAAGAAGAGCATCGGATACGCCACCAGGGCGATTCGAAACGGAAAGTTGGTCGACGCGACGATCACCATGGCGACCAGTCCTCCCACCAGGAAGCCGAGATCTTCCGGCCCCAGGCTCCTCGCTCGGCGGCGAGCCGCCCGGGCGAGGCAGAAGAGCCCCCAGAGCAGCGCTCCCAGGCCGAGGGCGCCGGTCTCGGCAGCCACTTCCAGAATCTCGTTGTGGGCGTTGACGAAATACGGCTGGTGCTGCCGACGGTAGAATCGAACGCCCTCTTCCTTGAGGGCGAGCTTGGCGAAACCGAACTCCGCCCGGTACGCGCCATGCCCGACTCCCAGAAGCGGATGCTGCTCGAACATCCAACCCGCCGCGCGCCAGCCGTCGAGGCGCCCGGTGAGCACCCGGTTGAGATCGGCTCGCTGCAGATCTCCGAGCTTGCTCGTCACCCTCTGGCGCAGGGGTCCGATGGTGGCGCCGAGCAGAGCTCCGACCGTCAGCGCGATACCCATCGCGGCGAAGAGCTTCCGCCGCGGCACCAGGAACGCCCAGAGCGCGAGGCTGCTCAGGAGGAGCGCCGCGAGCACGGAGAGGGTCTGGGTGATGGCGATCGCGTAGAGGAAGAGCGCCAGCAGGAGCCCGTGGACCACCCGGCCGCGAGAGCCGGCGGCGAGGGCAAGGCCTCGCTGGGCGATCAGCGCCGGCAGGAGGAGATAGGCCGAGAGATCGAAGGCACCGCCGGCCAGGGAGGTCACGCCGATGCGCTCCTGCAAGGGATCCTGGAAACGAAAGATCTCCGCCAGATCGTGGTATTGGAGCACCGCCACCAGGGCCAGCAGCGACGCCGGAACGAGCAGGCACCGGAATACCCTCTGTCGCTCCGGCTCTCGCAGCCCGAGGCTCCAACCCACCAGGGCCGCGGCGCCGATGACGAGGGAGGTCAGGGCCTGGGCCCCCTGGTGACGATGCTCGCCGACGGCGAAGCTCAGCGCTGCGACCAGGACCAGCGGCCCGGCGGCGAGGATCACGGGCTGGCGCAGCACATCACCCCAGGAAACGACCTCCACCCGGCGCAGGCGTAGAGAGAGTCCCGCAAGGGTGAGGAGCACCAGGAGCTCCGAGAGCAGGAGCTTGGGCAGGCGAAAGTTTTCGTTCGTCCCGGCGGTGACGATCAGCGCCGGCAGGGAGACCAGAATCCCGGGAAGCAACCAGCCGAAGACCCAGGTCTTCCAGGCGGCCGGCTTCGCGGTCGGTTTCTTGGCGGATTTCTTCGTTTTCAAGGCAACAGACCATCAACCGCCGGTCGAAGCTCTCAACGCTCGTCCGCCGTGGCAGCCGCGTCGGGCTCACCGAAGTGGGAGGCGATCGAGCTCTGGGCCCGACGAATGTCCTCACCGGGCTCCACGATCCGGCCGAACAGAGTCTCGTAGGTATGGCGCAGGGTATCGAGATCGCGATTCTTGAGCAGCTTGACCAGCTCTTCGATCACCCGGGTCGAGGTCGAGCCGTAGGATTCGTTCTTGGCCTCGCGCTCCAGCCGTACCTGGGCGAAAAAGAGCTGATCGGGCAGGTCGCGGCCGGGCTCCGAGGCCTTTCTCACCGGCTCGACGCTCGGAGTCGGCTCCGGGCTCGGCCTCCGATCGTCGACTGCCGGCTCTCGGCGTCCCTCGGTGGCCAGCAGCCCGGCGGCGTTCTCTTCCTCGACCGCGAGAATGGGTGGATCGCCCTTGCGATCGAAGTAGAAGGGCAACGAGCGCAGCTGCTGGGCGAACCGGGAGAACAGCAGGAAGAGCTCTTTCTCGGACGAGAAATTGCCCACCAGCTGGGCGTTCTTGCCGATCTCGATCCCGTCGGTCTCCTGCAGGACGATCCGTGCCTGGGCCTTCTCTTCGAGATGGATGGTCTTGGCCTTGACCTTCCACGAAGTCAGGCTTCCCTGCACGTAGCAGGTCTCGGCGCAGCGAACGGAAACCGCCTCGACCTCGGCATTGGACTCGATCCGGATCGACCCCTCCACCGACTCGATCTCGCCGTAGTGACCGGAATTCTGGATGACCAGATTCCCCGGGGTCCGCACGGAGAGCTGACCGTGGACGTCGATCTGGATCTCGGTTCCACTCGGGATGATCATGGTCGGTGAGACGTCGCTCTTGCTCATCGAGACACTCCGTCGATACTCCGTCGATGTCGTCGGGCGGGGCGTGGTGTGCAGGGTTCCGAGCGCAAGTCTACCCCGTTCGCGCGGGAAAGGGCAGGGGCCTTGTGGGGTGCCGGGCGCCGCACCGGGGAGGTCAGCGACCGATGATGCGGGGCAGGGGCTCGAAGTCCCGGGCGTTGGGCGACTGGCGGGCGCTGATCAACACCTGCTCCTCGTCGCGCCAGCGGTGATCGAGGATGTAGATGCGGGGGTCCACGGGCTCGAGATTCTCGCCGTTCTCGTCGGTGCGGCGAATCTCGTAGTGCAGATGGGGGTTGGTGCTCCAACCGGTGTTGCCCACCGTGGCGATCAGGTCTCCCTGCTCGACTTCCTGCCCCTTCTTCACCTCGATCTCGTCGCAGTGCCCGTACAGACTGATGAACCGGTCGCCGTGTTTGATCGCCACGAGATTGCCGTAGCGCCACCAGCCGACGTTGCTCTTCAGCGGATAACGCCCGGCGAAGGTCACGACCCCGCTCGACGGAGCGTAGATCGGGGTGCCGGTGGCCGCCGCCAGGTCGATCCCGGCGTGGAAGTCCTTTTCCTTGGTGAACGGGCTGGTGCGCATGCCGAAGGGGCTGGTGAGCACGAAATCGGGGCTGCGCAGGGGCGATATCGAAGGGGTGGTGCGAACCTGGTCGTCGTGCAGGCGTTCGAAGCTCTCGACCTCTTCGAGCAATACGTGCAGGGCCGCCGCCTGCTCCCCGAGCCGGGCCTCGAGGGCCGAGCCTCGGCGCAGGCTGGCCTTGAAGATCGATTCCGGAACCGGTCGCATGGCCTGGGGGTATCCTCCCTTGCCCTGCCCGTTCGGCTTCGGCAGGCCATAGGCGAGGTGGATCTTGCTCATCGAGAGGCGAACGTCGTCGGCTTGGCCCTCGATCTGCCGCATCTCCTCTACCAGCTCCGTCAGGCGGATCCCCTGCTGTTGCCGGTCGAGCATCGCCTGCTCGTAGCTGCGGTTGATCTTCAGCTGGTGGTAGTAGCTCGGAACCGTCCACAGGAACAGGCCGAGGAAGGCCAGGTAGAGCATCGAGCCCGTCGCGGCCAGGGCGACCTGCCGACGGGTGAGAAAGAAGTACCGCACCACCTTGCGGATGTCCTGCGGGTGGTACTGGATCTCCAGATAAGGTCTCTTTTCTCTACCCTTGGAGCCTTCTCTGGCCTTTTTCTTCTTGAAGATCATCGTGTGTCTCGAGAGATCCCGAATTCGAGCGAATGTTAGCGCAGTCGGCTCTTCGGATCTGATCCTTTCAACGGAATCTCCCGGGTAGAAATTCCGCGAGCCGAGCGGCCCGTGCTCGGGGCGGGGGCGATCTCAGAGCGGGTGGACGGCGTCGAGAGCCGCCTCGTCGGCGATCTCACGCACCAGGGCGAGGAGCTCGGCGTGGATCTGTGCCGGCCCGGCGATCAGGTTCCCACCGGAGAAATAGCCCTCGCCGCCATCGAGATCGCTCACCCGGCCGCCGGCTTCTCGGACCATCAACGAGCCGGCGGCAAAATCCCAGGGGGAGAGCCGGAACTCGAAGAAACCATCGTAGACCCCGGCCGCCGTGTAGGCGAGATCGAGCGCCGCGGCGCCGCAGCGCCGGATCCCGCGCGCCCGCAAGAAGACGGAGCGGAAGACCTGGAGATAGAGATCCAGAGCCTCCTGGGCCTTGAAGGGGTATCCCGTGGCCAGGAATGCACCCTCGAGCTCCGGCCGGGCCGAAATCCGCATGGGTCGGCCGTTCCAGAAGGCTCCTCCCCCTCGCGAGGCGGTGAAGAGATTCTCTCCCAGCGGGTCGTAGACCACGCCGATCACCATCTCGTCGCCGAGGCGGCAGCCGATGGAGACGCAGAAGACCGGCAGGCCCTGGAGGAAGTTCGAGGTGCCGTCGAGGGGATCCACCAGCCAGGAATACTCCAGGCCACTCCCCTCCCGGAAGCCGCTCTCCTCCGCCAGCACCGAGTGCTCCGGGAACCGGCCGCGGAGGATTTCGAGAATGGTCCGCTCGCTCTCGTGATCGGCCTCGGTCACGAAGTCGTGCCGGCCCTTGGCTCGGATCTCGAGATCGACACTGCGAAATGTGCGCCGCAAGACCTCGCCCCCCGCCCGCGCCGCTTCCACGGCGCAGGCGAGCAGCTCGCTCGGTGGCGTGATCCCTTCTCCCTGGACGTCCGCGCTCATTCCCTCTCCCGGCTCAATCGCCCTCGCCCGGCGGCCGCACCGGCTCCCCCGCGAGAAGGGTGCCGATGGGCGCACCGCGCAGGGCCCAGCCCTCGAAGGGGGTGTTGCGCGACAGGGAGCGAAAGCGGTCGGCCTCGACCACCACTTCTTTGTCGAGATCGAGGAAGGTGACGTCCGCCACGCTCCCCGGCGCCAGGCTGCCACCCGGCAGCTCCAGGGCCCGAGCCGGCCCGGTGGAGAGCAGCTCGACCAGGCGCGGAAGGGTGACGATGCCCTGCCCCACCAGGCGGTCGAGGCACAGGCTCACCGTGGTCTCGAGGCCGACGATTCCGAAGGGGGCGGCGCTGAACTGCACGTCCTTGGAGTCGGGATGATGCGGGGCATGGTCGCTGGCGATGGCGTCGACGGTGCCGTCGGCCAGGCCTTCGCGCAGGATGGCGATGTCTTCCTCACTGCGCAGGGGCGGTTTCATCTTGGTCGAGGTGTGGAAGCAGCGATCCGCGACCTCGCGGTCGCTGAGCAGCAGGTGATGGGGTGAGACCTCGCAGGTCGCGGCCACTCCACGGCGCTTGGCCTCGCGCACCATCTGCAGGCTACGACCGGTCGACAGGTGGGCGACGTGGTAGCGGCCGGAGGTGTCGGCCGAGAGCAGCAGGTCTCGCGCCACCATCACGTCCTCCGCCAGCCCGGGAATCCCCGGCAGGCCGAGCCGCGTCGACCATTCGCCTTCGTGCATCACGCCATCGGCGGTGAGGTCGAGATCCTCGGCGTGCTGGATCACCGGCACGTCGTAGTGCTGGGCGTACTGCAGGGCCCGGCGCATCAAAGCTGCGTTCATCACCGGCAGGCCGTCGTCGGAGATCGCCACCACACCGGCCGCGACCATCTCCCCCACCT
>CAZMEL010000149.1:0-18698 GCA_964565225.1 uncultured Thermoanaerobaculia bacterium
ACCCCCCCCCCCCCCCCCCACGTGTTTCTTGTGCCCGGCCCGCGCCGCCCAGCCCCGAGCCCGGCCACCCCCCCCCGAGCCCCGACCCGGGCCACGGCGTCGGCTTCGGTGAGCCGGCCGACGGTGCGAAAAATCCTCGCTTCCCTCATCTTGGCCGTATCCGATCGCTGGAGTGACCAGATCTCCGCTTCCTCGAAGACGACCGGAGGGCGAAGCTCGGGAGTGGGCGCCAGGATGCCGATCACCGTTACCGTCTCCGAGCGGCCATGGTCGTCCAGCTGCAGGGTCGCGCCGATCACCCCCGGGTCGGCGCCGAAGCTCCGTTGCCAGAGGCCGTGGCTCAGAACGACCACCGGTGCCGCGTTGGCGGCGGAGTCCTGCTCCGTGAAGTGGCGACCGAGGAGCATCTCCACACCCAGGATGCGATGGAGCCCGGGGGAGACCTTGGCGCCCGTCAAGCTCCGCAGGGTTTCTCCATCGTCGATGATCGGGTGCCATGCCCGGGAGTACTCCAGAACCATCGACTCCTGGAGAGCCCGAGACCAGGCCTCGATCGCCACCAGGGAGGCGACACCGAGCCCTTGGGCCCCGGCCCGCTGCTCGTAGAGGGTCACGAGCTGCTCCGGCTCGGGATAGGGAAGCGGACGCAGCAGAAAATCGTGGGCGAGACCGAACATGAAGATGCAGCATGCAACCCCAATGGAGAGCATGACCACCGCCGAGGTAGTGAGGGCAGGGCGCCGCATCAGGGTGCGCCAGGCGATCGACGTGTCGTGGAGCAAGAGCTTCATGATCTACGGAGGCGAGTCGCCAGAGAGTTGCGGCTCGGCTCGGTAGAGAGAAAAGCAAGAAACGGACCAGCCCCGAGCTACGAGAATTCGGGGCTGTGGGCGTTTCGAGGGCGGGTTGCGGGAAACTCGCAACACAACACGAGTAAATCTTTACCCGAAACTACGGCAGGGCCTTTCGAGCGTCGCCGCAGGCGGGGCGCTTCGGCTCACAGATCGCAGACCCTTTCCTGGTGTGCCCGCGGAGCGGCACCGGCGAGGTAGTCCTTGTACGCTGCGGCGATGCTCGCCCGGAACCTGGAGGCGAAGCCGTCGCAATAGTTGGAATGCAACTTGCCTCGTTTGCCGAGGGCGAGCACCGCACAGCCGCCTCCGCAGTGCAGGGCGTAGCGGCACTTCCGACACGCGGGATTGCTCGCCACGGTGCGGGTTCGCCAGGTGCGGACCTGCTCGTGGCGAAACTCGATGCCGTCGTCTCCGAGCCGGGCGATCCGGATCCTGGAATCTCCCGTCTTTTCCCAGCACGCGTAGACATCCCCGAGGGGATCGAAGATGTACATCTGGGTATGGGCGCTGCAGAAGCTCGGTTTGAGCTGCGGAGCCACATGGCCCTGGCGATGGAAGATCTGGGAGGCCCGAGTGCGGATTCCTTCGTCGGGCCGGTAGATCACGTCCAGCTCGGGATGACTCTCCTGGAGCTCTTGCATGGCCTGGTCGAGCTCCCAGGAATCGAACGTGGTCTTGCGCGAGGTCTGGGCATTGGAAGGAGTAATGGGAGCGGTGTAGGCGGAGAACAGGGGATTCTCGTGCCAGCCTCGAGCGACCACGTCGCGGGCCAGGGCCGGCAAGTGCTCGATGTTGTGTCGATCGATGTTCAAGCGAACCTGGACCTTTGCCGCGAGGCCGAGCGCGAGGTCGATGTTCTCGGCGATCTTGTCGAAAGTACCTCCGCCATCCGCCCGGATTCGCCGTTGATCGTGCTCCTTTCGCGGACCGTCGAGAGTGATCTGCAGGGTCGCGATCTGACCCGGTCCCAGGAGGTCCGCGAGCTGATCGATCTCGGTACCGTTGGTGACCGCCCAGTAGTCGGCCCGGCCGGCCTTCGTCATCAGGTACTCGAGCAACGGCCGATTGGCGGCCAGCAAGGGCTCGCCGCCGAAGAGCCCGATATTTCTACGGTCCTTGTCCGTGATCTCGTAGGTCTCCTCGATCTGTACCATACCGGCGAAGATGCGATCGAGCATCGCCGGAGTCATCGGTTGCAGCAGGTGTCGGTAGGCGTCGTTGGTACGCATGTGGTCCTGGAAGCAGTAGGAGCACCGGAGGTTGCAGTTGTACGTAGGCATGATCACGTAGGTCGGCCGCTGGGTGGAGTCTCGGCGGTGGAGCTGGGCCGCCAGCTTGGTGAAAAAGGTCTCTTCCTCTTCGGGACTGCGCGAGGTCAGGTATCCCCTCTGCTGGAGAACCTCCAGTGCGGCCTCGCTCGGCGTCTCGACCGTTTCCGGCTCGAGTCGATTCTCGACCCAGGTTCCGTAGAGTGGCCGAGGCGCTCTCTTCGTTTCTCTGGATCGGAGAAAGTCGGCGATGGGGCGAGAAACCTTGTCGAAGGCCCCGGTGTAGCCGTGCACCAGGAGCATCTCCTGGTCGTTGTCTTCGAGGTCGACGTAGATCGTATAGCTGCTCGTTCGTAGCATGCTCAATGCCTCCGGGCCCGTTTCAGAAAGTGATCACGGGGTGTTCGGTCCCTGGTGATCGCCAGAGCGATCGAAAAGAAAGGAAAAAGAGAGCCGGCTCCTACACGATTCGTGAGGAGCCGGTGTTGCCGATCGGTCGTTCGTATGTGAACGATTTACCGCTAGCCAAGCCTCCCAACGGGCTTCCGATCCAAATCGAAAAAAAACATTTCGCCCCACAGCGGAAAGAACGAGTGCGAGTGTGGGGCTTTATAAGCTTCGACAAGGGTTTGAGCATCACACAGCCGGTGAATCTTTCATCCCAAGAGTAGGAACGCGATGGAAACTGCAGACGAGTTGATCCTTCTCCGTTGTTCGATGTCGCGCCTTGTTGCTCAGGAGTAGTGCAAGGGACAGACCAGGATCACGGCCGCGGAGCCGGCGCTGTGAGATCTACGCAAGCTCTTTTTTTTCAATGGTTTGAATTGTTCTCTGGTGGGCTCGCTGAACACGGGGTGGGTAACGGGTTACCCCTGTTTGGGTAACCCGTTACCCAAACGCGGGCTCGAAGAGTCTCCGGGAGACTCCGGAAGTGGGGATTCGGAGTCTCTCCAGAGCCGCGCTCTGGCTTCGAAGATCCTTCCGGATTCTGGGTATGGGGTTACTCGATCTCGGGTATCGATCTTCCCAAAATCGATTCTTCCTACACACAATTAAAAACTATAAACGTTGCAAAAAATAGACTTATAGGTTTCTGTCGGATTGGTTTGCCGCTTGCTCCTTTCTCGTCTCCATCGCGGGACGGATCCCGCCGAGAAAGGAGCTCGAAATGTTGCGGAAGACTGAAAATGTGCAGGGGATCGAGAGCTGGAATCAGAACATCCTGGCCTTCGATCTGGAGAGCCTTCTGGCCGAGGACTCCGAGGAGACGATCCAGGAAGCTCTCAGCGCCTTCGATCCCTACGAACCGGGATCGTGTGGCCAGTTCAGCTGCTCTGGATTCTGGGGGGCCTTTTGAGGGCGAAGGCAGGAATGGGGGTCCGGACGTGGGGGCGGCCGGCCTACCGGGCTCGGAGGAGCCCCTGAGTCGCCCGCGAGGTCAGAACCTGGGCTTCTCCAGGACTCCGATCGATTCGAGGATTCGATCCTCGGATTGACCGAGGAGCTCCTCGAAGTGCCGCAGGGCCGTGCGTAGAGAGTGGACCTTGGTCAAGGTCTGGCGCACACTGTTGCGATCCGGGCGCACCAGGGTCATCTCGAGGGCCATCCGAGTGCTCAGCCCCAGGTCGGTGATCCTCTTCTGCGCCAGCTGCAGATCGACCATCAGGCTCTCCGGGTCCGAATCCGCTGCGGGTGGCGGCGCCTGGGGGGAGGGGCTCGGCTCGTCCTCGGCCGGGGTGCTGTCCTTGCGGGTCGGAATCACTCGAGTGATGACTGCGTCTGGGTCGACCGCGTCTTCTCCGGGCTCGTCCTCGGCAGGTTGGGTCGATGTCGCAGGCTCTGGTACCTTCGCCTCGTCCATTTCGGGAACCTCGACCTCGAGAGTGGCCCGCACTTCCTGGTAGGCATCCAGCGCGGAGGCGGCGAGGTAGATATCGTCGGTCAGCGAGAGCACGAATTCCGAGAGGAGACGACTGAAGGTCTGGGCCTCGACCTCGAATTCGTAGATCAGCTCGATCAGTATGAAGACAAAGGCGGAGCTGTCGTAGGCCTTGTGGGCCAGCCGTTCGGCGGCCAGGGCATAGAGGGGCTCGAAGTCCGGATCATAGGACTCCGTCTTGCAGAGGGCTTCGAAGATGTCTTCTCGGTCGGTGAAGCGGACGAAGTTTTGATCTTGCTCGCGATCTTGCAATGTGAATCTCCGAACAGCCGGCTCGCCGGAAAGGGTCCCGGAGTCTCAAGCATACAGGGATCCGTGGGGCACGAAAATCCACCGGGTCGAAGCGCGAGCCTCAATCCTCGACCAGCGCACCGGTTGATTCGAGATACGTCCGTTCGACCAAGGGAGGCAGAAACCCGTCGAAATTGCGTTGGGCCACGGAGTCCTCGCCGGCCAGCTCCCGGCGGAGATCGGAGAGGTCGATTCGTTCCTGGGTCTGCTCCAGCGACCAACCTTCGGCAATCCCGGCCTCCACTCGCTCGATCACCGTTCGAACCATGACGTGCACCTTCTGTAGCTGCTCCTTGCCATGGAAGAGGGGTCCGTGCCCCGGAATCAGGATCTCGAAATCGAGAGAGCCCAGATGATCGAGGGCCTCGAGCCAGGAGCGAGGGTACCCGTGGCCGCCGAAGGGGAGCTCGTCGAGCAGGTCGCCCGTAATCAGGACTCCTTCTTTGGCCAGAAACACCACCGTGTCGCCGCGCGTGTGTGCCTTCGCGTGCAGCAGCAGGATCTGGCGAGAGCCGAGGTCGAGGGTCATCGAGCTCTCGTAGGTGATGGTCGGCGGCATTGGCACGACGGAGCGGAGCGTCTCCACGTGTTTGCGGGCCCTTTCGAGGCGCGTAGCGCTTGCGGCTCGATCCTCGTCGCTCAGGGGTTCCCCTTCCGGGGTTTCACCCTTGGCGAGGACTGCCTCCGTCTTCTCGATCCATTGGGTGTAGCGGGCGATCTGTTCTTCTCGGTCCGGGGTGGCACGCCGGGCGATGTCTTCCGGCACGCTGCGGTGGGCGACGAGCTCGACCCCGGGAAACTCTGCGCGATAGAGATGGTTCCCGTCGGTGTGATCGCCGTGCCAGTGGGTATTGATGACGTAGGCGACGGGCAGTGGGCCGAGGCGACGGATCTCGCGGATCAGGCTCCGGACCCAGGCAGCGTTCGTCTGGCCATCGACCACGGCGATCTTGCGTTCGCCCACGATCACCGCCGAGTTCGAATCGTTGAACCGGCGCTCGGGTTCCTGGAGCGCGGCGTAGACGCCCGAGGCCACCTCGACGAGGCGCACCTCGGGGTCGGTCGACTCTGCTCCAGCGAGACCAGGGGCGAGGGCAACGGCGAGCAGGGCGAAGATTCCGTTCCGAATCATGGGTAGGCGGCTCCTCGGTAGATACAAGATCCTCTACGCATTGCGGTCCGCGGAGTTTGCAAGCTCATGGACCCTCGGGCTCGACGGGTGTCTCGATGACCTCGAGAATCGGCGGCAGCGGACCTTCGGGATGGCTCCAGAGATCTTCGATCGACGACTCGAGCCGAAGCCGGTCGGTCCAGGCCGTGATCTCCCGGTTCAGAGCCTTCTCGTGCAGCAGCTGGCGAATCTCCTCCTGCACCTCGGCAAGGGGCGGCAGAGGTGTGCCCTGCTGTTCCATGGCCGTGGCGAGCTCACCCTCGTAGTAGGCCTGGATCTCCTCGAAATCGACGAAGACGCGCGGGCGCAGGCGTTGCTCGATGTACACCAGGACGCGCAGCTGACGGGCGAGGGTCTGGCGAACCTCATGGTCTCCGATACCGAGCTCCCGCAGCCGCTTTCGGTAGGCCTCGGGGCTCGAGAAGCTCTGGCGCACCGTCTCGACCTGGGCATCGAGCTCGGCCGGGGGCAGAGGGCCGAACTCGAACCGCTGGATCTCGTGCAGGCGAAGGCGTTCGTCGATCAGCCCGTCGAGAACCCGGCGCATCAAGGCGTCTCGGCTCTCTCCCGGCCGGGCTCGGGCCAGCCCCAGGCCGATGGCCCGTTGCAGATCGGAGAGGAAGATCGGGTCTTCGTCGACCACCGCGACCACCCGATCGACGAGGGTCTCCTCCGAAGCCGCGAGAGCGTCCGTGGAGAGTACCTGGAGAGCGGAGCCGAGAGTTGCGGCCAGCCAGAGGAGGAGAAGAGCTCGCACGTCCCGGATGCTAGCATCGGATCCCCATGGCCGGAAAAGTCGTCGTCGTCAGCTCCCCGATCGGCAATCTCGAAGACCTCTCTCCGCGCGCTCGGGCCGCGCTCGAGGAAGCCGACCTGATCGCCTGTGAGGACACCCGTCACAGCGGGCGCCTCTTGTCGCGGTTGGGCATCAAGAAGCGCCTTCTCTCGATGCACGACCACAACGAGGCTCGGCGCCTCACCCACTTGCTGCAAGCTCTCGAGCAAGGTCTGGTGGTGGCGGTGCTCAGCGACGCCGGTACTCCTCTGGTCAGTGATCCGGGATTCTTGCTGGTGCGGGAAGCGGCGGCGGCCGGAGTCCGGATCGAGCCGATTCCCGGACCCTCGGCCGTGCTGGCCGCCCTCGTGGCATCGGCCCTGCCTCCCTATCCGTTCACCTTTCTCGGCTTCGCGCCTCCCAAGAGCGCCAAGCGCCGACGCTTCTTTCGCCACTTCCAGGGCTTCGAGCACACCCTGGTGTACTTCGAGTCGCCCCACCGGCTGCTGGCGAGCCTCGGCGATGTGTTGACCGAGCTAGGGGACCGGCCGGCGGCGGTCTGCCGCGAGCTGACCAAGCTGCACGAAGAGATTCTGCGAGGGCCGGTGTCGGAGATCCTCGACCGGCTGAAGGCGAGGCAGAGTCTGAAGGGAGAGTTCGTGGTGGTGGTGGGAAAGGCCGACTGATCGCGCCATCCGGCAAGAAGTCTTGCCGCCGGCCGCACGAAAGTGCGCAGCGCGGCGGCACCCAGGCAAGATGAGGGCGGCTCAGAGAATGTCCAGTGACCGGCTCAGAAGGCGGGCGGGGAGGGTCACACTCACGTCGGTGTCGGCGCTCTGCACGTCGATGTGAAAGGAGCGCCAGCTCTTGCGAATCGTGACCAGCTCGTCCCCGTCTTCGACCTCCACCAGGACTCCGGTCGGCATCGATTCCAGCTCGTCGGCGAAGGTGTCCAGACCTCTGCGGAAAGGGGCGATCTCCCGCCGCATCTCGGCGAGCTCCTCGTCGGGCAGAAAACGGGGCGCTGCGAAGATCGCCAGATCGAAGAGCAGGGCCGGTAGCGGGATGTAGAGATCGACTCCGCCGGGTGTTTTCTCTTCCACCCTCACGGTCATGGTGCCGGTCGCGGCGACGGTGGCACCGAGCACGAAGATGGGTGTCATCAGCACGACCAGGGCGAGGGTCAGGTAGCGTTTCCAGGGACGGTTCGAATTGCGCATGATCACTCCCGGCGGTTCGACCGAGCCCTACTCGGCCAGGTTGTTGTCGTCGATCCAGATCCGTACGGTCTCGTCGCCGTCACGCACGGTCACCAGGTTGCCCGGGCCGTGGTTGGCGAGGGCATCGAGGGCCGCTTCGAAATTCAGGGTGCCTTCCGCACCGGAGAGCAGCGCGTCGATCACGGCGAGCGGAAACTTCACGTCGACCTGGCCGCCGCTGCCTTCCACCGTCTTCACCGTCACGTATTCCCCTTCCTTGCGCACGTTGACGGTGTCGTCCTTGCTCTCGACGGTGACGAAGGTCGCCTCGGGTGCATTCTTGACCTCTTTCCAGAAATTGAGGAGATCGTTCCAGTCCATCTCGAGGTCGTCGATCGCCACGTGGATGTCGTCGTGGGCTTCCTGGGGAATCATGGCAGCGGCTGCACGCATCAGGCTGACCGGCAGGTTGACGGTGACTTTTTCGTCGCCATCGCCTTCGACCTTCACGTGCACCCACTGCTCGGCGAAGGCGGTGCCACCGAAGAACAGGGACAGGGTCAGGATCAGGGAAAGAGCTTTGGTCTTCATGGGGTCATCTCCAAGAGGTTCGGAGTGGTTTCTTCGAAAATTGCGGGTCGTTCGAGATCGAAGCAACGTTGCACATTCACTACAACGGAGGGGAGCGGGAAAGTGTTACGCTGGCAAAGCTTCTTTTTTCGATGAGTCGCACGCAGAATGGCAGGATCGCAAGATGTTTCCGCCCGGCTGGGTCCCTACGGATTCTCGGCGCTCCTCTCGGGCTCGGCACTCCTGGCGCCGCTGCTGGTGGTGGAGATTCCACCGCTCACGGACCTGCCGCAACAGGTCGCGCAGATTCGTCTGCTGCTCGAGGCACTCGGCGGGGACTCGGCGTATCGGGTGCAGCTCCTCGACCCGAACAAGCTGGGGTATCTGCCCCTTCTGCTGGGCTGGTTGATCGCCCCTCCGCTCGCCGCGGCCCGTCTCGGCGTCGGCCTGATCGGCGCTGCCTGGGTCTTGGGCATCCACGCCCTGGCCTTCCAGCTCCGGCGCCCTCCCGCCGCCGCGGCGGCAGCCTCCATCTTCCTCCTCAGCCACCTGTTCTACTGGGGAATTCTCAATTTCCTCCTCGGGCTTCCGGTGTTCTGTCTCTTCTTCGCCTCGATTTCGCAGCGGCGCAAGCAGCCGGTGTGGTCGAACGCCCTCCTCGCCTTCCTGCTCTACAGCGCCCACGTCCTGTGGTTGGCGGCCGCCTCGGTGGTCGTGGTCGGGCGGCTGGTCTTCGACCGGGGGCTGCGCCCGGCGTTCGGGCGGCTGGTGGTCGGGTTCCTGCCCGCGTGGATCCTGGTGCTGGTCTGGTACCCGAGATTGACCGCCGCCGGCTTCGACTCCGAGACCACCTGGGGGCAGAGTCCCTGGCAGCGTCTTCATCCTCAATGGTTGGTCAACTCGGCTCTGGGTGGGCTCCAGGGAACCATGGAAGCCGCGGTGCTCTCGTGCCTCCTGGTTTGGTCGGGGGTTGGCCTGGCTCAGGCGTGGTGGACGCGGAGGGCGGGAGTGGCCGCGGATCCCGAGCTCTCGCTCGACCGCCGGCTCCTGGCGACCGGAGCCTTCTTTCTCGCCCTGGCTCTCTGCCTGCCGGGGGTGGTGCAGCACACGATCTTCTTCGCCTCTCGCTGGGTGCCGGTGGCAGCAGTGTTCCTGGTGTTGGCTCTCCCGGCGCCTCGTCTGCAGGGCCTGCCGCCCCTGGTGCTACCCCTTTTTCTCGCGGCGGGTCTGGCGGTGGCCACCGCGGCGGCCTGGGTCGGATTCGAAGCCGAGGAGCTCGAGGGGCTGCCGCAGGCCCTGGCGGCGGTGGAAGCCGGCGAGAGAGTGCTCGGGCTCGACCTGGTGCGGACCAGCGAGAGGATTCGAGGGTACCCCTACTACCACCTCTACGCCTGGGCCCAAGTACTGCACGGCAATCCCCTGGCCCGCTCCTTCGCCAACGAAGCCTCGAGCCTGGTGGTCTTCCGCGACATCCCTCGGGAGAGCGCCTGGACTCCGGATCTCGACTGGCGGGCGCGCCGGGTTCGGCGGTCGGACATCGGATTCTTCCGTTGGGTCCTGGTGCACGGGGAAGGAGAGGTACAGCAGATGTTCCGGGCCGACGAGCGCCTCGAACGGATCGGAGACCCCGGGCGCTGGACCTTGTATCGCAGGAAGGGCCCGGTACTTGGCCTCGAGGGGTCGAAATCGTCCTCGCAGCGGCTATACTCCGCGGTCTCTGAGCCATCCGCTGAATCTTCATCACCTCTCCCCTGAGGAATCAAGAGATGCCCGACGTATTTCCCTTCCATGCCGTAACGTATGCGGATACCGAGAGAACCCGGTTGAGCCGTCGGATCGCACCGCCCTACGACGTGCTCGATGCCGAAGCCCGCGACGCCCTGGTGGCCGAGGACGAGGCCAATATCGTGGCGGTCGATCTTCCCCATCTGCCGGTCAAGGAGCTCGGTCCGCCCGAGGCCTATGTGCAGGCGGCCGAGCGATATCGCTCGTGGCTCGACCGCGGGATCCTCCAGCGCAGCGACCAGCCGGTGATGTTCGCCTACCGCCAGACCTACACCTTCGAGGGCCAGACCTACGGTCGTACCGGCATGGCCTGTACGGTCGAGGTGAAGCCGTTCGGAACCCGGCCCGGAGGTGGTGTCCTGCCCCACGAGCAGACCTTTTCCGGCCCCAAGGCCGATCGGCTGGCGCTGATGGAGGCGACCCGGACCCAGCTCTCACCGATCTTCTCCCTGCACGAGGATGCGGAGGGGCGAGCAAATGCGATTCTGCAGGAGGTCTGCCGGTCGCGGCCGGCAGACGCCGCGGGTGAGCTCGCCGACGGTGTTCTGCACGAGATCTGGCGTATCGATGACTCCGCCACGATCGACGCCTACCGCCATGCCCTGTCGGGAGAAGACGTGTTCATCGCCGATGGGCACCATCGCTACAACACGGCCCTCAACTACCTCGCCAAGCTCGAGCAGGCGGGCCCGGTGCCGGCCGACCATCCTTCCCGTCGATGTTTGATGATTCTGGTGGGGATGTCGGATCCGGGTCTGGTGATCGGCGCCACCCACCGGGTGCTGGGTGGCATGAGCGACTTCGATCTCCAGACCTTCCTCACCGCCGCCGAAGGCCGGCTCGACTTCGAAGAGGTCGAAGGCGGGCTCGATGCCGTCGATACGGCGATCACCGCCGCCGCCGATCGCCATACCAATGTCTTCGGAGTCTACGACTACGCCTCGGGGCGGACCCTGGTCGCCAGCCCCACCGCCGCCGATCCGCTGGCGGCTACCCATGCCGACCGCGATCCTTCCTGGAGGGCTCTCGATGTGGCGGTGGTCCAGCACCTGGTGGTGGAGCAGATCTGCCAGCCGGCCTGCAACGGCGGGCAACCGGTGCAGTGGGCGTTTCCCCACAGCCTCGAGGAGGTACGCCAGATCGGCGAGAAGGAAGGTGGCGGCTGGGGCGCGTTCCGCCCGCAGGTAGGGATCATCGTCCGCCCGACCCCCCTGGCCGGCGTCCGGGCGGTCAGCCGGGCGGGAGAGCTGATGCCGCAGAAATCCACCTTCTTCACTCCCAAGATGGCGACAGGTCTGTTTCTCCATCCGCTCGCCTGACACATTCGACCCGTTCGCTTCGAGGTCGGCTCGGGTGCTTCTTGGGGAGCCTCGGCCGGCCTCGGCCCGCTGCCTGGCCCCGCTCCCGATCGATTGAGCCCACGAGGGTTGGGTCAGCACCAGCCCGCGGGCCAGAATCGATGTCTTCTCATCGAGGGAGGCTCTCCCGGACCGAGCAGGGAGGTCGATCCTCAGACCTCATGTCCTTCTGTTCAAGGAGACCCGAGAGATGATCGCTACTCGTCGCCGACTGTTGATGTTGCCGTTGATTCTGAGCGCCGGCCTGCTCTGGGGCTGTCCGAGCGAAACCCTGCAGGTTGCGGTGATACTGCCGCTCTCTGGCGAGCTCGAATCCTATGGTGAGTCCAGCCGGCGCGGGATCGAGCTGGCCATGGAAGATCTCCAGGCGGTCGGCCTCTCGCGGCCGATCGAGCTGTTGATCGAAGATTCGGGCAGCGATCCGGCGACCGCCGTCCAGGTGCTCGAAGATCTCTACTCCCAGGGTGCGCTGGCGGCGATCGGCGGACTCTCGACGGGAGAAGCCGCCGCGATGGTCGAGGTGGCGGAGGCTCGCGAGAGAGTGTTGATTTCTCCTTCCTCCATGAGCGAGCGCCTGTCGCGAGAGGCGCGGCATTTCTATCGCCTGGCCCCCTCCGATCACATGGCCGGGAATGCGATGGCCGATTTTCTCGGCCGCAACAACAAGAGCATCGAGACGGTGTCGGTGCTCGCCGAGGATTCTCTTTTTCTCGAGGGTTTCGACGAAGGATTCCGTCCGACCTTCGAAGATCGGGGCGGCACCGTTCTCGAAGCCCTGGTGATCTCCGAAGACGCCGACGAGAGGTCGGGTCAGGTTCGTCGGGTCGTCGCGGCGAAGCCCGATGCCGTGTACCTCGCGGGGCACGGCCCCCGGGTCTCCGAGCTCATCGAGAGCCTGCGTGGGAACTCCTATCGTGGCCAGCTCCTCGCCACCCAGACCTTCGCGTCGCCGAGCTCCATCCAGACGTTGGGCAAGAAAGCGGTCGGCGTGTTGCTGACGCACTCGGCCTTCGGTCCCGAGACCAACAGCGACGAAGCCAAGGAATTCTCCCGCAAGTTCCAGGAGAAGTATGGCGAGGAGCCCGATGTCTTCGCGGCGGAAGCCTACGACGCTCTGCGGGTCCTCGCCCTGGCCATGGAGGGCCGACCGCCGGTGGCGAGCGAGATCCGGCGCGGCTTGCGCGACGAGGTCAAGGACTACCCCGGCGTCACCGGGACCCTGGAGTTCAACGAAGCCGGAGCGGTGACGAAATACCCGCGGGTCTACCGGATCGCCGACACCTTGATGCTCGAAGACGAGAACAAGCGCCTCGACCGGGAGCGGGAGGAGTTGGAGGAGCGAAGGCGGAAGCTCGAGGAGGAGCTGAGAAACCTCCAGAACGAGGCTCGCCAGATCGGCAGCTGATCAGGCTGGCTCCGATCCGGCTCCGATCCGGTTCAGCTCGGTCTTCATGATGATCGAGTGCGCCCCGCCGGGCTCGCGTTCGAGCCCGAACACCGGTCCGGCTGGGCCGGGATACCTGGAGAGCACTCCTTCGATGGCCGCCAGGTCGTTCGAAGACAACGAGAGCCCGAACGTCTGCCGGTGACCTTCGAGATGAGCGGCGGAGCGGGTGCCGACGATCGCCGCCGCCACGCTCGGGCGATCGAGCACCCAGCGTACGGCGACCGAGGCGAGGCCGACGCCGTGTCGGCCGGCGATTTGGTGGAGCACCGAGAGAATTTCCTGGAAGGCATCCCAGCCGCCGAGCTCTTCGATGATCAGGCGATATTTGGTCTGCGAACGGTTGGCGGCCACATCGGGAGCCGGCCGGCCGAGAAAACGCTCGTTCAGGAATCCCCCCGCCAAGGTCCCATAGGCCAGGAGCCCGATTCCCTGCGCCGCACAATAGGGTGCCAGCTCCCGCTCCGGCCGGCGGTCGAGCAGGGAATATTGCACCTGGTTGGAAACCACCGGAATGCCTGCATCGACCAGCTCCCGAAGGTGGCGAGCGTCGAAGTTGGTGACGCCGAGAAAAGCAATCTTGCCGGCACTCTGCAGCTCTCGCAGCCAGTGCCCCACCTCCAGGTAGCCGGGAATCTCCCAGTCCCACCAGTGGAGCTGCACCAGGTCGAGACGTTCGGCTCCGAGGCGCTGCAAGGAGCGGTCGACGATCTGCTCGACCTGGCGACGCTCCAGGGTTCCGAGGGTGCTGCGGTCGGGCACCAGCTTGGTGTGGATCTGCAGCGGTCGATCGCAGGAGCGGCGCAGACGACCGAAGAGCTCTTCGACCCCGCCGTAGATATCGGCTCCGTCGAAGGTAGTGAAACCCGCGTCGGCGAGGCGACGCAGCATCGCAACCGCGGACGCGGGCTCGGGATCGTCGGGATGGTGGCCGTGGGAGAGCTGCCAGCCCCCGTTGATCACTCGGGCGATCCAGTATCCCGGTGCCAGCTCCCGGCGCGGGACTGCCTGCGAGCCGGTGGTCATGACTCCTCGCCCGAGCTCGCGGGCCGGGAGAGAGGGACCACCGTCACCGCGGAGTGGCGAAACGTTCGGGTACCCGTCCGGAAGATCCGAAAGACAGCGCCGCAATTGGGATCCGGGCAGGCGATATCGGTGTCGGTGGTCATCCAGTCGTTGGCGTGGGTCTGTCGTTGCTTGGCGGGGAGCAATGGGAGCAGGGCCGCCAGCGGGTAGATCGGGAACGTCTGTCCCGGCGGCAGGGAGAGATTCTCGCCTCGCAGCTCGAAGTAGTCGCCGATCTGGTGATTGCAGACCATCTCGCCGCGGTTGGCGATCACCTCGACCCGGAGGTCGTAGAGGGTGAACTCGTCGTTGATCTCTTCGGTCACGGGAGGCTCCGATCGGGTTGCGGGTGATTTGTTAGTGTACCGGCTGGCCCATCGACGAGCTATCGGAGTCTCGACCTCGGTCGACTCTGAGCGGGCGCCATGAAACGTTGCCCGGTCACCGTTCGTATCTCGGGGCATCGAGACCCGTCAACCAAGGAGAATCTACGTGTCTGCCATTCGCCCGATCGCCCTGATGGGTGTGCTCTCTCTGCTCGGGTCGGCCGCCCAGGCCGGTGCTCCCGACGCCTTCGTCAACCACCAGATCCGCCAGGAAGCCTTCAAGCGTTCCCAGGTCATGGATCACCTCTTCTACATGACCGACGTGGCCGGCCCCCGGCTGACCAACTCCCCCGGGTACCGGGTCGCCGCCGAGAAGATCGCCGAGTCGGCCCGGGAATGGGGCCTGGAAAACGTCGCGTTCGAGACCTGGGAGCCCTTCGGCCGCGGCTGGTCGACGAGCCATTTCTCGGCGCACCTGGTAGAGCCGCAATATGCCCCGCTGATCGGCGTGCCCATGTCGTGGACTCCTGGCACCGATGGTGTCGTCTCGGGCACCCCGGTGCTGGCGATTCTCGAAGAAGGAGACGATTTCGATCAGCGCAAGGCGAGCCTCGAGGCGTTCATCGAGGAGTTTCGCGGCAAGCTGGCGGGCAAGATCGTCATGATGAAGGGTCTGCAGCCGGTCCTTGAGCAAACCGAGGCCCCCTCGAAGCGCTACTCCGACGGCGAGCTGGCCAAACGCTCGAAACCCGACGATCCGGTGGAGCCCTATGTAGTCGATCCCGAGAATTTCGAGATCCCCAGCGATCGTGAGGAGCGCCGCCGATTCTTCAGCACTGCCCCCGGGTATCTGCGCCAGTCGCTCTGGGAACGGCGCCGGGAGCTTCGGTACCAGCTGCACGAGTTCCTGAGCGAAGAGGGTGTGGCTCTGGTCCTGCAGCCCGGTTTCCGCAACGACGGCGGCACCGTCTTTCCTCCGGGCGGCGGCAGCCACAAGACCGACGTACCCACGCCGCCGCCCTCGGTGGCTCTCACGCCCGAGCACTACAACCGCATCGTGCGCCTGATCCAGCGCGACATCCCGCCGAAGGTGGAGGTCGAGGTCCGGGCCCGGTTCCACGAAGGGCAGCCGTTCAACGTGGTGGCGGAGATTCCGGGTGGAGCCAAGAAGGACGAGGTGGTGATCATCGGTGCCCATCTCGACGACGTGGTCTACGCCACGGGCGCCACCGACAATGCCGCCGGCTGCGCGGTGATGATGGAGGCGATGCGCATCCTGAAGGCCCTCGATCTGAAAATGGATCGCACCGTGCGAATGGTTCTCTGGGATGGCGAAGAGCAGGGGCTCCTGGGCTCCGAGGCCTACGTGAAGAAGCACTACGGGGACCCGCAGTCGATGGAGCTGAAGCCGGACCACGGCAAGGTCTCCGCCTACTTCAATCTCGACAACGGCGCCGGGAAGATTCGCGGCATCTACCTGCAGGACAACGACATGGTGCGTTCTACCTTCTCCTCGTGGCTGGCGCCGTTTCGTGACTACGGAGCCTCCACGGTGACGATCCGCAACACCGGCGGCACCGACCACCTGTCGTTCGACGCGGTGGGCATTCCGGGATTTCAGTTCATCCAGGATCCCGTGGAGTACAGCTCGCGCACCCATCACTCCAACATGGACGTCTACGACCGGGTGCAGGCGAGCGACCTGATCCAGGCATCGGCCATCGTTGCCAGCTTCGTCTACCACACGGCCAACCACGACGAGCTCCTGCCGCGCAAGCCCCTGCCGGAGCCGTGGCCCGAGGAGTACC
Organism: uncultured Thermoanaerobaculia bacterium; assembly: GCA_964565225.1. Lineage (GTDB taxonomy): Bacteria > Acidobacteriota > Thermoanaerobaculia > Multivoradales > J023 > CAZMEL01. Next base: position 15,854 of record CAZMEL010000149.1, read on the forward strand.
GCGACAAGGATTGATCCGCCGTCGTTCTGGGGATCTTTCGAGGAGGAGCAACGCCGACAGGGCGCGCGAGGGTCAACCGCTCGAACGGCCGGATCAGGGTAGGTACCCGAGGGAGCGCAGCCGCTCGAGATCCTCGGGCCCGGGCTCGGCGGGCGCTCCCTCCACCGGTCGCATCCAGGCCCGAAGAGCGGCGGTCAGCTCCCGAGCCCTCGGATGGTCGGGCCGGTAGAGATCGTTCTTCTCCAGGGGATCGGCCTCCAGGTCGAAGAGCTCCCGACCCACCCCGGGCGTCCAGACCATCTTCCAGGAATCCAGGTACACGGCCCGAAACCTGCCGGCGACGTCGAAGCTTCGGCGACTCCGCACTTGCTCGGGAAAGAAGCTTCGGCCGCTCTCGGCAAAAACGGGTCGAGGCTCCAGGGCGTGTCCTTCGAGGGCGGGCAGCAAGGATCGACCCTCGACACTTTCCAGTGGATCGAGGCCGAGGAGATCGACCAGGGTCGGGGCCACGTCGACCAAGGAAACTCGCTGCTCGACGCGGCGCGAGCGGGCCAGGGGATCACCGGGAGGCAACACGAAGGCGAGGGGAACGGTGAGGCTGGGATCATCCACATAGTCGCCGTGATCGTAGTAGAAATCGTGCTCACCGAGAGCTTCGCCGTGATCGGCGGTGAAGACGATCGTCCAGTCGTTGCGAAACCGGGACCGCAACCCTTCGACCAGGCGGGCGATCTGGTCGTCGGTAGCGCGGATGTCGGCGGCGTAGAGCCGCCGGATATGTGCGTTGGTCTCCTCCGAGAGGGGGTTCTGGTAGACCGCCCGGACCTTGGGCAGGTCGGGAGGATAGGCGAGGTCTCCGATACCGCCCTGGCGAGTCCCGAAGCCGGTGGCGTAGCGGCCCTCGTAGCCGGGAGCGAAGACCTCCAGCAGCTCGCCGGGAGGCAGGTAGGGCACGTGGGGGTCGATGTAGTGCACCCACAGGAACAGCGGATCGTCGCGCGCGAGCCCCTCGAGCTGCCGGAAGACGGCGTCGGTGGTCGCCGCGGCGTCGCGGCTGTCGTCGGCCGAATCGTAGACCGAGAATCCCCGCGAGAGTCGGCGTGCAGGCGTGAGCACGTGGTTCGAGACCACCGCCACGGTGTGGTAGCCCCGCCGGGCCATGTGCTCCGCGAGGGAAGGGACGTCGTCGGCCAGGCGGTCGGTGAGAGTGCGGACCCCGGTGCCGTGGGGGTAGCGGCCGGTGAGCAAGCTGGCCAGGGCGGGGGTGGTGCGCGGCACCGTTGCCACGGTCCGTGGGAAGCTCACGCCGCCCGCCAGCAGCTGGTCGAGGTAGGGTGTCGTGGGTCGATCGTAGCCGAAAAGGCTGAGATAATCCGACCTCAACGTATCGACCGTGAGCAAGAGCACCCGGGGGCGGTCGGGCCGAACGGGTGTGAGCCCGGCAGGCTCGGTCTCTTCCAGCGGCCCCTGGGCCCAGCAAGCGGCCAGGAGCAGGCCGACCATCCACCATCGTCGATCCATGGACCGATTCTACCGGGAGGTGAGCTGTGCACCGCGAGCTAGAGCCGAGAACGAATAGCGGTTTTCTGAAGGAGATCTCGTCTGCCGGAGCTGGTCTCCTGCTCCTGGCCTTGGCACTCTCGGGCTGCTCTCTCCATCGCGACCCGGAGCGGTTGCAGCAGCGCTATCTGGCCGCGGTCCGGGACGCTGCCGTGGCAGAGCCGGGGGAGATCTACTCGGACCTCGAGCCGGTCACGGCGGAGAACCGTTCGCTGGTGTGGCGAGGAGAGCCCGGGCAGAGTGCGGTCCGGGTCGTGACCTGGACCTCCTGGTCGGGATACCAGGAAAACGAAGGTGGGGAAATGACTCTCACCCGGCCGGTCTGGGTGACCCTCGTGCCGAAGGTTCGCGACTTCTGCCGCGGTTACCAGAGGCGCGGAATGGATCGCCTGGTCCTGCGGCTCGAGCAACTGCTCGGATTGCCGCCCGGCGACGGTAAAGAGCTCTTTGCGGAGCTCTGGGTGAAACCCGAAGACCTCTATCGGCCCTGCCCCGACCCCGAGGTCAACGACCGGGTCTGTAGCCTCGATTTTCCTCGGTCCTCGGCGCTGCAGCTGGATCCGGCCTATCAACAGTGGTTCGAAGGGAACTTCGACTACGGAGACGAGGGGTACCCGTGGACCCGGTTGGGTTACACCTACGACTGGAAACGGCGTCGCAAGGCGGTCGGCATGAGCGAATACGTGGCCCGGGGTGGCGCCTCGATCTCGGTGATCCAGGTGTTTTCGACAGCCGAGTACTGCGGCCGGGCCGACCGGGGGGAGGATGCGCCCTGATGTTGAGCTGGTTCCAGGGGCACAACGAGCTGGGAGCGCTGCTCGCTCGCAAGGAATACGATCGCGCGATCGAGATCCTCGAGCATCTGCTCGCCGAGGAGCCGGAGAGCGTGCATCTGCGCCAGCTCTATGCCGACGTCTCGTGGTATCGCGGCGACAGTGAACGCGCCGTGGCCGTGCTGCTCGGCCTGGTGGACGATCTCACCCGCGACGGCCAGGTGGCCAAGAGCATCGCGGTGTTGAAGAAGATCCAGCGCATCGACCCCGAAGACGCACAGATCGCGGCCAAGTTGGCGGCCATGGCCGGGAATCGAGAGGTGGTGCCAACCGAAGAGGCACAGGAGAATCCGCCGGGCCGAGGCGAGGATCCTCGGCGGGCGACTTCGGAGCTGCTGCTGTCTCGGGATTGGTTCGCGGAGGCGGCCAAGGAGACCAGCCGGTTCCAGTGGTCACCTCTTTTCGAGGATCTCTCACCCGGCGAGCTCACCGCGTTCTTCGGTAACTTGCGC
>CAZMEL010000150.1:0-13381 GCA_964565225.1 uncultured Thermoanaerobaculia bacterium
CTCCCCGAGCCGGAAATCGCCGATCGGCGTCGTCACAGCCAGGTTCCGATCCCGGCGAGAGGTCGAGTGGAAGACATCGACCGTGGGCAGAATCGCCTGCCGGCGCTCCGCCTCGGACCGGCGCTCGGCGGCACGAGCCCGCGCCGTCGCGGCCCGGCTCGCCGGCCGTTCGAGGGCCCGCGCCACGGTCTCGAAAATGGTGAGGCGTGGAACCGACGTCTCATCGACCGACGCCGAGGGTGCCTCCGCTACCGGCTCCGCCTCCTGCGAAGGATCCGAGGCCTCGGCACCGGGAACCAGCAGCCAGAGGGCCAGCAGGCCGGCGGTCGCCGTCGCGGCGGAAACACCCGATCTCTTGGCTCTCGCCGGTCGCAGCCAGCGCGGGCGGGTGAAGAGCACCTTGTAGAGCGCCGGGATGACCACCAGAGTCAACACGGTGGAGGCCAGGAGCCCGGAGATCATCGCCCAGGCCAGGGGCGGCCAGAGGGTGGTCTCGGAGAAGGCCAGGGGCCCGAGACCCGTCACCGTGGTGGTCATGGTCAAGAGGATCGGCCGGGTCCGGCGACGCACCGCCTCGACCAGCGCCTCGTCCATGGGAAATCCCTCGGAGCGAAGGGCTTCGACCACGTCGAGCAACACGATGGCGTTGTTGACCACGATCCCCACCAGGGAAATCACGCCGAGCAGCGACATGAAGCCGAAAGCCTGGCCGCTGAGCAGCAGCCCGGGGATCACACCGATCGTGGCGAGGGGCACCGTGACCAGCACGATCCCCACCCGGCGGAAGGAGTTGAACTCCGCCAGCAAGAAGAAGAGCAGCAGCAGGACTCCCAGGGGCATGGTGTGGAAGATCGCCGCATTGGCCTTGCCCGACTCTTCCAGCTCTCCCCCCAGCTCGAGGCGAACCCCCACCGGCAGCTCCAACGCGTCGAGCCGAGGGGCCAGCTCTTCCAGCACCCGGGCGGAGGTGTGGCCCTCGGCCAGCTGTGCCTGCACCGTGACCAGGCGGCTGCGCTGGTAGTGTTGAATCGCCGCCGGCCGCCACTCCACCCGCACGTCCGCCAGCTGCGCCAGGGGCACCGGCTCGCCTCCGGGGGCCGCCACGTCGATGGACGCCAGGTCGGCGACCGGGTAATCCTCACCCGCGCTCGACCGCACCAGGATCGGCACCGGGTCTTCTTCCATCCGAAACTGCCCGATCTCGGTGCCCAGGGTACGACCGAGAAGGGCCGAAGCCACCTCGGCTCGGGAGAGGCCCTGCCGGGCGGCCGCCACGTCGTCGATCTCGAAGACCACGGTCGGCACCCCGAGACCCAGGTCGTGCCGGGTGTCCCGGGTTCCCTCCAGCTGCCGGAGCTCTCTCAGGACCTGGTCGGCCACCTGCTCCAGATCCCCCAGGTCGTGGCCCAGCACCCGCACCTCGACCGGTGCCTCGATCGGTGGTCCCTGCTCGAGCCGGCGGGCCACCGCCTCCACCTCGGGCATCTCCTGGCGGACATGGTCGCGCACCCACTCGATCAGGGTTCCGACCGCTGCCAGGTCCGTGGTCTGGGTCACCAGCTGCGCTCGATGCGGGCTGTTCGGCTTCGACAGCAGGTTGTAGTAGAACCGAGGCGCCGCCCGGCCGACGAAGGTCGCCACCGAGACCACCTCTTCCTTGGCCAGCAGATCCCGTTCCAGCTGACTCGCCAGCCGGTCCGTCTCACCGATGTGGGTGCCCTCGGGCATCTCGAGATCCACCAGGAGCAACGCCCGATCGGCCCCCGGGAAGAACTGCTGGTCTACCCAGCCGGCCAGCATCAACGTACCCATCCGCAGGGCCAGCGCCACACGCCTAATCCAGGGAGCCCGGCGCACCGCCAGCTCTCCGAGCCGGGTCGCCAGCTTCTCCAACCGCTGGTTCCCCTCGAAGATCCTCCGCTTCAACACCAACCCGGAGAGCACCGGCGTCACGGTGATGGCGAAGAGATAGCTCACCGAGAGCGTCAGCATGATCAACACCGGCACCGACCGGGTGAAGTCGGCGGTTCCGCCCTTCGAGAGGAGCATGGGGACGAAGGCCGCCAGAGTGGTACCCGTGGCGGTGCCGAGGGGCAGGGCCAGGGCCCGCACCGCGTCGATCGCCGCCTGGTGCACCTGGAGGCCGCGGTCGAGCCGCCACTGGATGTTCTCCACCACGACGATGGCGTTGTCGACCAACATGCCGAGGGCGATCACCACAGCGGCGATCGAAATCTGGTTGAGGATTCCGCCGCCCATGGCGTAGAGCGCGATAGAGCCGAAGGTGACCAGAGGGATCACGATGGCGACCAGGGCACCCAGGCGAAATCCCATGGCGAGAAAGAGCACTCCCGCGACGATCAGGATGCCCAGCCGCAGTGAGCCGGTCAGATCCTGCAGCCGTTTCTCCACCAGGTCGGGCTGGAACACGACCTCGTCGATCACCAGGGGGGCCAGCTCTTCGCGTAGGTCGGCGAGACGCTCGCGCACCTCGACCCCGAAGGCGACCCGATCGAGGCCATCCTTCGGCACCACCCCCAGGCCGATCGCCGGCTCGCCGTTCCAACGCATGATCTCCACCGCCGGCTCGCGGGGCCCCTGCCGCACTCTCGCCAGCTCACCCAAGGGAACCGAAGAGCCACCGGGAAGGACCACCGGAGTCGAACGAATCTCTTCGAGGGAGCTGAACTCGGTCTTTGGCCGCAGGTTGGCGGTCTTGGCTCCGAGGTGCACCAGGCCACCGGGCAGGATCAGGCTCCGGCGCGAGAGCTGCTGCCCGAGCAGGGCGGCATCGATCCCCAGGCGCCGGGCCACGGCATCCTCGTATTCGATGGTGATCTGCTCGCCGGGATCGGCCACCAGCTCGACCTCTTTCACCGGATCGAGAGCCAGGAGCTCGCGCTTGATCCGCTCCGCCGCCTGGTCCAACACCAGGGGGTCTCCCGAGCCGGTGACCGCCAACACGATCGCCGACTGCGACACCAGATCGTCGTCGAGCGAGGGCTCGGAGACGCCGGCCGGGAACTCCGACCGGGCTCGATCGAGGGCGTCCTCCACCTCGTCCCAGGCCGAAGCGGTGTCGTAGATGGTTTCGCGCTGCTCGACCTGGAGAATCGCCACCCCTGCCCGAGCCACGGAGTCGATCCGCCAGATCTCTTCGACCTCTGCCAGGTGCTCTTCGAGGGGCTCGACCACCAGCCGCTCCACGGTCTCGGCATCGGCACCGGGAAAGCTCACCAGCACCAAACCGTTACGACGCGGAAACTGCGGATCCTCCTCGCGCGGCATGGTCGACCAGGAGAGCAGGCCCGCCAGGGCCAACAACACCGCCGAGGCCACCACCAGGCGTCGACGCTGCAGCAGGGTATCGAGCACGCTCATCGCTCCACCTCCACCGGCTCACCGTCGAGCAGGCCTCGCTGGCCACCCACCACGACCCGGTCGCCCACCGCCAGATCGCCCTGTACCAGGACCCGGTGGTCGAGCAGGGAGCCCACTTCGACCGGCAGCCGGTACGCTCGTTCCACCCCTCCCTCGGGCCGCACCAGGAAAACCGCCGGACGCTGACCACCGGGATTGATCACCGCCTCCACCGGCACCGCCAGAGAGGCCGAGGCGGCGAGCCGGAGGGTCAGCTCGGCGGTCATGCCGGGGGCGACGGATTCTTCGTTCGGCAAGGCGACGATCACCGGGAACAGGCGTCCGGGCCCCGCCGCGGCGAGCCCGAGGGACTGGATCTCGCCTTCGACCGTGCGCCCGAGAGCGGGCAGGAAGACCGAAGCCTTCTCACCTTTCGCCACCTCCGGGAGCACCGATTCGGGAATCTCGACCTCGACCTCCATCGAGCCGCTGCCGCTGACCCCCACGATCGGGAGGCCGGCGACCACCATTTCTCCCGGCTCGTAGAGCACTTCGGTGATCACTCCGTCGAAGGGAGCGATCAGCCGGGTCTCGGCGAGCAGGCGCTCGGACTCCTGGAGCCGGGCCGCCGCCGCCCGTACCGACGACCGCAGGGCTTCGGCGCTCGATTCCGTCTGCTCGAGCTCTTCCGGAGTCGCCGCTTTCGCCGCCTGCAGCCCCTTGACCCGCTCCAGATCGCGATCGGTCTGGATGCGGCGAGCCTCCAGCTCCTCGTAGGTGCCGCGTGCCGAGGCGACGGCGTTGATCAGCTCGCGGTCGTCGAGGCGGGCGACGACCTGCCCCTTGCGCACCGGGTCGCCGACCTCGACCGGGCGGGAGACCAGCCGGCCGCCGATGGGCAGACCCAGCCGAGCCCGCCGAGCCGCGCGGGTGATTCCCGAGAACTGCATCTCGCGCAGGGCTGCCGCGGCCTCGACCTCGGCAACCCGGACCCGTTTTCGGTCGTGCGAATCCTTCCGGGCCGGCCCGTCGCCCGAATCTGCCAACAGAAAGATCCCGCCCACCAGCACCACCAGACCGATTCCAAGGGTCTTGATGTTCGACTTCACGATATGTCTCCTCAACGGCGATGACCTCTGCCAGACCGCCGGTGTGCTCGTTTTTCCTCACCACTAGGCGCGCGGCAAGACTCCTTCGAGAAAAATCTTCACGATGTCCTGGAGGTATTTCTCCTCCAGCTCATCGATCTCCGCGGGATCCTCGAACATGGGCCGAATCATCGGCTTGGTCTGAAACCACTGCAGAGTCAGCGACAAGAACGCCTTGATCATGAACAGAGGCTCGACGTCGGCCCGCAGAGTGCCCTCGGCCTGGGCCTCCCGGATCTTTGCGACGCCGAGCTCGAAGAGCTCTTCCTCGTCGGCAAAGCAGGTGTCGTCGGCCTCGACGAATCGCCACGACATGAATCGCACCGATCGGGGGTCCGACTGCAGGAAACGGAAGTAGGTGATGATCGATTCGTGCAGCAGCTCCGCGGCACCCTGAGCACTGTTCAACATGTGCTTCTGGGCCTCGTAGTACTGCTCGAAATGGCGTCGTTTGAGCTCGGCCCACAACTCTTCCTTGGCGCCGAAGTGGTGATGGATCAGGCTCTTGGTCACCCCCGCCTGCCGCGCGATCCGGCTCACCGGCGTGGCGGCGGGGCCCAGCTCCAGGAAGAGGCGTTCCGCAGCATCGAGAATCGCCGCACGGGTTGCGTCGGGATCTCGCTTGCGGACCTCTTCTGGTTCCCTTCCGGCGCGGTTCTCTGTCGAGCTCATATGCGTAAATCCCCGGTTCTTCGTATCTGCCATGGAGTCTGCCAGTGATCGCACATCCGATGAACTGGCCGGCCGGTCGATTATAGAAACAAACTGGCCGACCGGTCAATTCTTGATACGGGTCGATCGAACGGAAGTTTCGATCGCAGGAGAAGTCAGTGGAATCTAGTGGAGAATCATTCGTGTCGAAGGGCTTCGACCGGCTCGACGCCGCTGGCTCTGAGCAGAGGTCCGACACAGGCCAGCAGGGCGATGGCCAGCAGCAGGAGCGGCACACTCAACAGGGTGGCGGGGTCCCGAGGCTCGACCTGGAAGAGCTGGCTCGCAACGAGCGGGCCCGCCAGGTAGACACCCCAGAGCCCCAGCAGCATTCCCGCACCCACCAGCCGCAGGCCTCGACCGGCCACCAAGGAGAGGATCTGCGCCGGGGCCGCTCCAAGGGCCATCCGGATTCCGATCTCCCGCTGGCAACGAGCGACGTGAAAGGCCATGACTCCGTAGATCCCCAGGGCTGCCAAGCCGACGGCGAGCAGGGCGAAGGCGCCCAGTAGCTGCGCCAGAATCCGCCCGGCGAAATACTGGCTGCCCAGCCACTCTTCCAAAGTTCTGGCCTGGGCCAGGGGTACGGAGGCGTCGAGGGCGGACAGCTCCGTTTCGATCGGCCCCAGCAGCCGGCGCGGAGCCGACAGCGAGGTCTTCACCACGATCGAAGCCTGGCGATAAGGATCCTGGGCGAAGGGACGGTAGAGCTCGATCCGCGAGTCCTGGTCGACACCGTAGTTCTTCACATGGGCCACCACTCCCACGATTGTCAGCCAGGGCTCTTCCTCGTCGGCCGGATCCCCCCCGAGCTTCAGCTGCTTGCCGAGGGGATCCTGGCCGGGAAAGAGCTGCTGCCCCAGGGTCTGGTCGACCACCGCCACCTCCTGCGCTCCGGACCGGTCGCGTTCGTCGATCCACCGGCCCGCCAGCAGGCGCACACCCATCGCCTCGAAGTAGCCGTCGCTCACGCGGGTGATATCGACCGAAATCCCTTCCCCGGGCGGAGGTTTGGGTCGGCCTTCGGCGATCACCTCGGTCTGCCAACCACCGAGGAGCGGAAGCGTCACCGCTGCCGACTCGACCCCCGGAAGGCCGCGGATCCTTCCCAGGAACGAGTCGAAAAAGGCCAGCCGATCGGCGTCCTCCGGCATCTCCGCCTCCGACAGGGTGATCCCGAAAGTCAGGACACCCTCGGGATCGAAGCCCGCGTCCGCATCGATCAGGTTGCGGAAGCTCGAAAGAAAGAGCGCTGCCCCCACCAGGAGCACCAGGGCCAGGGCGACCTGGGCGACCACCAGAACGCTTCGCACCCGCTGCCGCGATCCGCCTTCGGATCCTTTGGTGCCTTCCTTCAGCGCGCCGACCAGGTCGAGACGAACCGCCTGCAACGCGGGCGCCAGCCCGAAGAGAATGCCGGTCGCAACCGACACCACGAGGGTGAACCCGAGGGAGGCGGTATCGAGCTCGATGGCGCCGATCGCCGGGAGCATGCTCCAGTCGATCGCACGCGAGAGCCAGCCCAGGCCACCGAACGCCACCAGCCAGCCCGCCGTTCCTCCCAGGATCGCCAGCAGGAGACTCTCCGTGAGCAACTGACGAAGAACCCGCCAACGGCCCGCACCCAGGGCGCTGCGCACCGCCATTTCCTGCACTCGCACGGATCCTCGGGCCAGGAGGAGGTTGGCCACGTTGACACAGGCGATCAGGAGCACCAGCCCCACGGCGGCCGAGAGCACGAGCACCGCGGGGCGAAGGCTCCGGATGACGAAATCCCGCAGGGGGTGGAACGTCACCCCATGGCCGGTATTCGTTTCCGGATACTCCTCGGCCAGAGCCGCCGCCAGACCCTCCATCTCCGCTTTCGCCGCGGCGAAGCTCACCCCGTCGGCCAGGCGACCGGTCACATAGATGCCCGGGTGATTGCCCCGGGTGTCGATCCAGCTTTCGGCGGCCACATGGCCGAGCGGCAGCCACATCTGGAAGCTGTCGCTCCACAGGGGGTATACGAATCCCGGGGGCATGACACCGATCACCTCGTAGGGCAAACCGTCGAGATGGATCGTCGACCCCACGGCGTCTTCTGCCCCGCCCATCTGACGCTGCCAGAAACCATAGGAGAGCACCACCACCGCCCCCTGGCCCGGCTGGTCTTCCTGCGGTGTCGGGGCACGTCCGAGCACGGGCTCGACCCGCAGGACGTCCTCGAAGAGCGCCGCCGACGCATACACGGCGAACACCTGCTCCGGCTTCTCCAGGCCGGTGACGTTGTGCACCTGGAACCGGTGGGCGGCCATGGCCTCGAACGACCGGCTACGCTGGCGCCAGTCGACGAAGTTGGGATAGGCAACCGACATGCCGGGAACCTGCTCCGAGTCCTCCCCCATCCACACCAACCGCTCGACTTCTTCGAAGGGCGCGGTGCCGTAGAGAACCCCCTTGAACACGCTGAAAATGGCGGTGTTGGCACCTACTCCCAGGGCGAGGGTACCAACGATCAGAGCCGTCCATCCGGGGCGGCCGAGCAGCTGGCGAAAGGCGATCTTCAGGTCACCGGCGAAATCTGACATCGAGGCCTCCGAGGGTCGTCGGGTTCAAGAGACACCCCAAAGACACCTCTCGGCCGCCGATGGTTTGAATCCGCTGGGAAAAACTCGGCTCAAGCCCCTTGCCGAAGATGCGGCACTCCGATCGACGCCGACTCTCCGGTCTCCGGGTGACGCAGGGTCAGCACGGTGACCTCGGGAGGGGTGCCGAGACGGAAGGGAATGCCCCAGAAGTTGGTGCCGGGGTTGATGTAGAGCAACGAGTCGCCCTGGCGGTACGCTCCCATCGCCTGGGCCAGGAACGGGGAAGCGGCACACCAATGCCAGCGCGGGAACGCAAACTGGCCGTAGTGGGTATGCCCACTCAAGGTGAGAGCGACTCCCCGCTCGGCCAGGGCCGGCCACAGCGCCGGATTGTGGGCCAGCGCAAGAGCCGTCTCTCCGGGGGGAATCCGCCGCAGGGTGCGCTCGATGTCGGGAGCGACCCTCGAGACCTTGCCGCGAATTCGTGCCCGCGCCGCCGGATCTCCGGTGCCGGCCAGCCACAGGCGCTGCCCCTCGCGCTCGATCGCCACCGCCTCGTTCACGAGCACCGAGAACCCGGCGTCGAGGAGCCCTCGCTCCACCGCCTCCCACCCCGCGTACACATCGTGGTTGCCCGCCACCACGTGGATGCCCAGAGGAGCCTCCAGATCGGCGAACGCGGCGTTGAAGAGCTCCACGTCGCTCCCGAAATCATCGACCTGATCCCCGGTCACCACGATCAGGTCGGGCTCGGCTTCACGTACCGCCTCCGCCACCCGGGCCAGAAAGCAGCGCGAGGTATGGGGGCCGACGTGGAGATCGGAGATCTGCACGATCCGCAAACCCGTGAACGCGTCGGGAAGCGATGGCAGACGAGCCTCGACCTCCCGCACGACCAGCCGCCGCGCACCGAACCAGCCGAGGAGCGCAGCGAGCAGCAACCCACAAGCCGCTCCGATGGTTGCCCAGCGGCCGAGCCCGACAGCCGCCCCCCATGGCCACCCCGCCAGCACACCGAGCACTCCCGAGATTCCCAGCAGGGGAAGAAAGAGCAGCGCGTACCAGAAGGGGCGGAGCACTCCGAGGCGAACCGCCGCCGAAGGCGCTTCACCACCCATCAGCCCGCGGGCGAAGACGACCGGGGGCACGATGCCGATGAGCACCGAGGCAACCGCGGGCAGCAACCAGCCTCCGGGCAGGACGGAGTGCCAAAGGGCTCCCAGCACCAGGAACGGCAGGCCCAGCCAGAAAGCGACGAAGACGAAGATCATGACCATTTCGGGGATGCCGATCAGCGATCCTGGCCGTGGAATCGGCAGGACGTCGCCTTGATCACCAGGAAGAGCTCCTGCCCCGGCTCGAGCCCCAGCGCCGTCGGCGTGTCGGCCGTCACCTCGACCGTCAGGGCCGGGAGCCCCGGTCCGAGGGACGCCGAGACCCAGCGCACCTCTCCCGCCGGCCGCACCTCGACCACCGTCGCCGGCAGAATATTGCGTGCCGAGAGCCCGAACGGCTCTTGGACCGCCAGCAAGATCTCGTTGGCCGGAATGCCCACCAACACATCGCAGCCGATCGCTTCCGGTCCCGGCCCGGTCACCAGCTTCACCCCCGGGCCCAGCTCGACCACGGCGGTTCCCCGTTCCCGGCGCAGCAGCCGCCCCACCAGGAAGTTCTCGAAGCTCCCTTCCCCGTCGCCGGGCCCCAGGACCCGAGGATCGGCGAGCAGAGCCCGAGGATCCCCTCGACTCACCACTCGTCCCCGGCGCAGGACCAACACCGTGTCACACAGGGCCATGACCTCGAGAGGATCGTGAGAGACCAGCAGCATGGGAACGGTGAGCTCGGCTCGCAGGCGCCGAAGGAAGGGCAACAGGCGTCGGCGCAAGGGCATGTCGAGAGCGGCCAGCGGCTCGTCGAGCAGGAGCAGGCGGGGGCCGGAGCACAAGGCCCTGCCCAGGGCCACTCTCTGGCGCTCCCCTCCCGAGAGGTTGTGCACCGAGCGATCGAGCAACGGCTCGAGCTCGAGCATGGAGGTGATGCGAGACAGGAGAGCCTCGGGATCGAGCCCTTGCTTCCGGGCCCTACGAGCTCCGGCCAGCAGGTTGCCCCGGACGTCGAGATGGGGGAAGAGCAAGCCGTCCTGGGGCACGTGCCCCACCTGCCGGGCCTCCGGCGGCCGGTCGATCCCGGCAGCAGAATCGAGCCAGACCTCGGATCCCGCCACGATCCGCCCCCGGGCCCCGTGTCGCAACCCGGCCGCGGCTTCGAGGAGACTGGTCTTTCCCGACCCCGATGCCCCGAAGATTCCCGTGACTCCGAGGCCCATCTCGAGCTCGACCCGCAGCTCGAATCGGTCGAGGGGCAGGCGCAGATCCAGCTCGAAAATCGCCGAGTTGCGAGAGCCGGAGTCGGATGGCGCGGTCGTGGTCGGAATCATCGAAGGGTCGTCGGGCCGTGGAAGGGCCTCCAGGGCCCGGCGTCAAGCTATCATGAGGCTTCTCTACCGAATCGATTCTGCACCAAGGAGGCCATCGTGCGAAATCCACGTCCGACATCCCCACACGCGACGTCTCGACTCGGCTTCGAGCTCCTCGTAGGGCTCGCGCTTCTGGTCGGCTGCGCCCAGGAGCCCCCGGCAGAAACACCCGCGACGCCCGAAACGGCCGCGCCGGCTCCGCCGCCACCGAGCGCAACGACCGAGCCGCCCGCGGCGGGAACCCGCGGCATCGACGTGAGCCACTTCCAGGGGGAGATCGACTGGACCTCGGTGGCCGGCTCCGGGATCGAGTTCGTATTCCTCAAGGCCACGGAAGGAATCGACGATCCGGACCCGAATTTCGAGACCAACTGGCAAGGTGCCGGAGACGCCGGCCTGCCGCGTGGGGCCTACCATTTCTTCGAGCCCGCCGACAGCGGCGCCGAGCAGGCCGGCTTCTTTCTCTCCACCATCGGCGAGAAGACCCTCGAGCTCGGGACCGCACTCGACTTGGAGAAGGCGGGAGACCTTACCCCCGACGAGATCTCCACCCAGGTCCGAGCCTGGCTCGACGCCGTGGAGGCCGCCACGGGTCGAAAGCCCATGATCTACACCACCGCCGATTTCTGGAATGCTTCCGTGGGCTCGAACGCCTTCTCCGAGTACCCGCTGTGGATCGCCGAGTACGGAGTCGAAGAACCCCGGCTTCCCACGGGCTGGTCGAGCTGGGCCTACTGGCAAGATGCCGACGACAGGTCGGTACCGGGAATCTCGGTTGCAACCGACCTCGACGTCGCGGGCCCCGGACCGAGCTCTTAGCTCCTGGCTGGCTCACTCTACTTCGCGTGCAGCTCGCCGCCCGGATACGCCGGCACCGTGCCGTGTTCTCTTGGAACCTGGGATTCCTGCTCCTCGCCTTCGGGGCCGCCGAGCTCTACCTGCGCTCCCGGGGCTTCGATCCCTACTTTCGCTTCCTGCCCGGCTGGCCGGTGCCCGAGGGTCCGACGCCGGCCGCCTACGTGGAAGCCGACCCCGTGTTGGGCTGGGTCTCGAGCCGCGAATCGAAGGAGATCAATGCCCAGGGATTTCGCGACGTCGACGAGTACACGGCTCCCGACCCGGCCCGCGCCGACCGCCGGTTGATGGTGCTCGGAGACTCGTTCCTCTGGGGCGTCGGTGTGCTGCGGCGAGAGAGCATCCCCGGCCGGCTCGACACCGCCTTACCGGAGGTCGATGTCTTCAACCTGGCGACTCCCGGCTGGGGGATCGACCAGATGTACCTGGCCTTCCAGCAGTATGTCCCGGTTCTCGATCCGCACATCGTGCTGCTCGGATTCATCGACAACGACATCGCTCGGGTGCTCGAGGCGCACCGCCCGTGGGAAGGCCTGAGCAAGCCGGTGCTGACGATGGAAAAAGGCCATCTCGTCCGCCGCACGAGCTCCTCCCCCCTGGAGATCTGGCGCAACCGGATCGCCGCCAAGAGCGTTCTCCTCAGCCGGTCCCTGCGCCAGCTCTCTCTCACCTACGAAGCTCGGCCCCTGGTGCGCCAGATCTTCCGTGAGCTGCTGCGAGACGCCGAGGCCAACGGCCGGCGGCTGGTGGTGGTCCACCTGCCGACGAACGGCGGACCTCGAACCTCCCACGACGACTTTCGCGCCCTCTTCGAGGAGACCGACCACGGCCTCTACCTCGATGCCTTCGAAGCGCTCCACCAGGAGCCCGGCTGGCCGGACGACCACTACCTCGACAACGGCCACTTCACGAAGGCCGGCAACCGGATCGTCACGGAATTTCTGTTGCGAGAGGCTTTCGGCGAAGAGCGGCCGGCCGAAACCCCCGAGCCCGCGTCAGGCGTTCGCCACCTCGAGTAGAGGCGTCGAGGCGGGCAGGAGCTCACCGGAGAGCAGGATCTCCTCGGCGAGCAGCTGGTAGGCCCGGGCACCGGTGGCCTTCGGCTTGTACTGGAAAATGGTCTGTCCGAAGGCCGGTGCTTCCGCCAGGCTCACATTGGTACGGATCTCGACCGCGAAGACCTTGGAGCCCAAGGACTCCCGCAGCTCGGCGATGGCCTGGCGCGTGAGGACCAGACGATAGTCGACCATGGTCAATGCCACCCCCAACAAACGCGTGGGCAGGCCCGTACGGAAGCTCAAACGATCGACGGTCTGCAGCAGGTGATCCAACCCTTCGAAGGCCAGGAACTGGGGCGAGGTGGGCACCAGGTAGAAATCCGCCGCGGCCAGGGCGTTGCGGGTCAGGAGACCGATCGAGGAGGGACAATCGAGAAAAACCAGGTCGAAATGCCCGCGGAGCCGCCGCAACCTGGGCTCCAGCACCTTCTCCGATGCCGGAAGCCGATCGAGAGAAGGCTCTGCACTTCGCAGGTCGACCGAGGCCGGCAAAACGAAGAGATTCTCCGTCTCGGTCGGCCGCACCAGAGACTCCGGCGCCATGTCACGCAGCAGGAGATCGGCCGATCCCGGACCCAGGGCGTCCTTGCGCACTCCGAGAGAGAGCGAAGCCCCGGCGTTGGGGTCGAGATCGATCACCAGCACCCGCAGCCCGCGCTGGGCCAGTGCCGCCGCCAGGTTGACCGAGGTCGTGGTCTTGCCGACCCCGCCTTTCTTGCTGATAACTGCGATGACCATTGGTTCTTCTCGAAGAGAGAACCTAGCTTATCGCAAATAGGCTCTGGGTCGCTCTGGGCCTCGGCTTGAGCCACGCCAGAGGCCCAAATCTTCAGCCAAATCTACATCCACGGTTGGCGGGTCTAGGGTGTCTCCGTGGCAGGGACCTCCCAGCAGTGGAGCTGGCGATGCCGTGCCCTGCCCGGAGGAGCTCCGATGAGCACGGCATCACATGCCACCAGAAACCCGACCCACCGATTTCTGGTGGTTCTTCCGCTGGATTGGAGTCGTGCAGGATCTCGGAGAAGGCGGAGAGGTAAACCCCGGGCCCGACGAATGGAACGGCTTTCCCGACCCTAACGGCTGAAGACCTCGAAGCCACGGCAGAGGCCCAATTCCCCTGGCCTCTCTACATCCACAGTTGGCGGGTGTAGGGTGTCTCCGTGGCAGGGACCTCCCAGCAGTGGAGCTGGCGATGCCGTGCCC
>CAZMEL010000150.1:13481-18662 GCA_964565225.1 uncultured Thermoanaerobaculia bacterium
TGCCCGGAGGAGCTCCGATGAGCATGGAACACCACATGCCACCAGAAGCCCGACCGACCGAATTCTGGTGGTTCTTCCGCTGGATTGGAGTCGCGCAGGATCTCGGAGAAGGCGGAGAGACAAATCCTGGACCCGACGAATGGAACGGCTTTCCCGATCCCGGTGGTTGAGCTCTTGAAGGTCTGGTCGAATCTGAGGCTAGAAGCGCAATCCAGATCTACGTTTGGCCACTAGAGAAAATCAACCTGCTCTTGAGAGGGCGTCATAGCGGCCGCCCTCTCAAGAGAGCCTGCGACCTGCGAAATCAGCTCTCTAGGAATCGAAACTGGTCGAAGTGCATGGCGAGTCAGCTCGAGTAGCGCACCAGCGACAATCTTGTTGTGCTTCAAGGGTTGAATAAATCGAGCCATATTCTTGGCAAGCCTTCTGGATCTCCTCACCTGGCCGAATTGAAGTAGGGCCTTGATCATCTCTATCGAACACACGGCAGCATTGAGTGGGTCCGATACTTCCAAGTAGGCATCAACGGCTTCTTGGAAAAGACCGACAGCACAGGACTCACCCATTTCGAATCTCAGCCCTGCCTCTAGCCGAACTCGTGAAGCCTTCAGCGCAGTATCTGGTGGAGAAACCCTATCGGCCATTGCCAACCAATCTGAAGCCTCTCTATAGGACCTTTTCTTGTACAAGCAATGAGCCATGCCCAGGCGAACAGAATACTGATAACGATGGTCATTATCCGGGAGAAGATCCGCAGCGCACTGCAGAGCCGCGATTGAGCGCTCTGGCTCGAAGAGACGGGAATACCATATTGCTAGATCACCCCAACATCGCCCGACATCGGCGAGGAGTTGCTGAGTCTGGAAGGATGTGAGCGCTGTCGAAGTCTTCATGATGGCTTGACTCAGCTCACCCCGATCGCCATCCACGAAAGCCAATCGCTTTAGCTGGCGGGCCTCAGATGCCTGATCGCCACGTTCTTGAGCGAAGACCCATCCGCGGTGAATGGCGTGCTCAGCTTCATCGATCAGGCCTTGTCGCCGCAGCGCAGCACCATAGAGACCCATCAGATCCGCGAGATATTCCTCTTCGATCCTGCCGATCTCGGTTTCGGCAAGCGCCACGGCTGCTCCCGGATCGTTCAGCCGCAGGCGGTCGACCGTGTCGAGGATTCGACGTCCCGATCGGCTTTCACACACGGTCTCTCTTCTCCATTCGCCGGTCGAACGATCTGCAACCCGGCGGAGCTTCCCCGATCAACCCCGGATCGTCTTCGAACAGGGTCCGGAAGAACGCGGCTGGACTCACCTCGAGCACCTGCAACATCTCCTCCAGGCGATCGATGTCGATCTTGTTCCGCCCACTTCTCCAATCCTTGAAGTAGTTCCGATTCACTCCCATCTGTCTTTGTGCTGCAGCAATCGAACCACGGCCTCTTCGTTCGAATTCTCTCTGCAAACCTTTCACGATCTGCTCTCGAAGACTAGTCGATTCGGCCATGGCAGAAATCCTAGAGGGCGTTTGGGTGGGTGTCAACAACCCATAGATTCGATAGGCCTGTGGGAGCTGCCTTCGCGGCGAAACGATTGTGCTCTTTACCTGCATCAACCTAAATTGCTCGCCAGAACCTGTCTTCTTCGAGGAGCCGCCCCCAGAGACTCGGTGTTTCCCTGTCACAAGGATCTCGAAAATCGTGGGGGCGGTTTCTCGAAGGAGGCTGGCCGGAGCGTCTCCGGCGAATGGGGTTCGCTCGACCAAGAGGAGACAAGAACTTGACTTGTATCGTTGCCATTGCTTCGAGGGGCAAGGTCTTCATGGGGGCCGATTCTGCCGGCATCTGTGGGGAGCGACTGGAGATTCGACAGGACAAGAAACTCTTCTTCCTGGGCTCCAGGTACCTACTGGGTTTTACTTCGAGCTTCCGAATGGGGCAGCTGTTGATGACTCTCGACCTGCCCGATCCGCCCGAGGCATCGAGCCCATCGCAAGATCATCGATTCGTGGTGACGACTCTCGTGCCCATCGTGCGCGAGCATCTCCGAAACGGTGGGTTTCTACGTGATCTCACGATTCAGAATCCAGGGTATACCGATCACCGCTCCGACATCGGCGGCCTGTTCCTCCTCGGATTTTCTGGCCAGCTCTTCGAAATCTCCGACGACTTTGGTGTCGCCCAGGCCGATCATGGCTATATGGCCGTGGGTGCAGGAGCTCCCGCTGCCCGGGGATCCCTTTTCTCGACCCATTGCCTCACTTCACCCCGCAGGCGGCTAGAGCTGGCCCTCGAAGCAGCTGCATTTCACAGCTGGAGCACCCGTGCTCCTTTCCACTTTCTCGACCTCGGCAAGAGCACCGAGGGCCTGGCTCTCACCACGGAGCCCCTCGAATTTCGAGAGATTGCCGTCAGAGGCCAGGGAGAGATCTGCTGAGCTACACGGTGAGCTCTCGGAACCGTATTCGGGCGCTCAGGCGGAGGCCGCTACCCCGTAGACGTCTTCGACGGTGGATCGCAGGTAGGTGAGAAGGGCCCGCGACGAGAGGGGCTCGCCGGTGGCCCGGTGGATCAGGTCGGCCGCCTCGTAGCGTCCGCCGTGCTGGTGGATGTTCTCTCGCAGCCAGTCGAGCAAAGGAGCGAACTCGCCTCGGGCGAAGGCCGGCTCGAGGGGACCGAGCTGTCGTTCGGCCGCCTCGAAGAGCTGGGCGGCGGCCATGGTCCCCAAGGTGTAGGTGGGGAAATAGCCGAACATGCCTTGAGACCAGTGGATGTCTTGCAGAACCCCGAGATCGGCCGAGGGCGGGCGAATTCCCAGGGTCTGCTCGTAGAGAGAATCCCAAGCCTCTGGCAGCTCGGACACGCGGACGTCGCCAGCGAAGAGCCTGCGTTCGAGCTCGAATCGGATGAGGATGTGCAGGTTGTAGGTCGCCTCGTCGGCCTCGACGCGGATGAATGATGGTTTGACGGTGTGCAGGAGCGGCCAGATCTGTTCCACCGTAGCCTCGGGCGCCGCCGGAAAGGCTTCTCGATAGCCCGGAAGCGCCCACTGCCAAAAACCCCGGCTACGACCGACATGGTTCTCCCACAAACGCGACTGCGACTCGTGGATTCCCAGGGAGACGGCCGCGCCCAGAGGTGTCCGGCTCCATTCCGCCGGCAGACCCTGCTCGTAGAGGCCGTGACCGGCCTCGTGCAGAGCCCCGAACACGGCCGACCGGAAATCGTCGGTATGGCAACGCCAGGTCATGCGTACGTCGGTGCGGTCGATCCCCACGCAGAAGGGATGGGTGGAGGTGTCGAGACGGCCGCGATCGAAATCGAAACCGATGGCCTGCACCAGCTGGCGGCTGAACGCCATCTGGTCTGCGTTCCCGAAGGAACCCCGGGCGGGGGACTCGTCCACTGCCTGGCCGCTCTCCACCACCTCTCGCACCAGGGGCCCGAGCTCGCCGGCCAGCTCCTCGAACAGGGGCTCGAGCTGGGCTTCGGTGGCGTCGGGCTCGAACTCCTGCAGCAGGACGTCGTAGGGCCGGGCCGACGAATCGATGGCCGCAGCCAGCTGGCGGCGGAGCTCCACCAGGCGTTCGAGCTGGGGCTGGAAGATCGAGAAGTCGGCTCGGGAGCGGGATTCCTGCCAGGCCGCGAGGCCGGTGCTGCGCGCCTCGGCGATCTCCCGCGCCAGGCTCTCCGGTACATGGATCGAGCGGTCGATATCGAATCGGGCCACCCGCGCCTGCGCCGCGGCGACACTGCCCTCGGGGGCTGCGGCTTCGCAGGCTTCCAGCGCCTCCAGCAGCTCCGGGGCCGTGAGGCAACGGTGCCGCAGACCCGCCAGGGTAGACGCCATGGCGGCTCGTGCCGCAACACCGCCCGACGGCATGTGGGTCTCCTGATCCCAGCTCAGGAGCTCGCCGGCTCCCTGCAGGTCACGGATTTCTGCCCAGAGCTCACACAGGCGGAGCTCGGCACTTCGCAGATCCATAAGATTCTCCCGCGAGCTCAGGGCCAGTACCCGGAGAGGGTCCGCGGCTCGAGCTCTTTGTCGATCACTTCCACGTCTACCGAACGCCAGCGGCTGTTTCCACCGCTGGAGGGATAGTACGTGAGCAGGTACTGGCTGCGCAGCTCCCGTTCGATCTCTTCGTAGACTTCGCCGAGGGTTGCATATTCTCGGCCGTAGAACACGCGACCGCCGGTAGCCTCGGTGAGACGGTTCACACGGCTTTCGAACGACCGGCTGAGCAGGCTGAAGCCCCCTTCTCCGGGCTCTGGCCGGTGGCGAGCCAGGATCAGGTAGATCGGCACACCCATCCGTTTGGCCACGTCGAGCAGGGAGCGGAAGGGGAAACGGTCGTCTTCGTCGGCACCGTCGGAAAAGACGATCAAGGCCTTGCGGCCCCGAACCCCCTGGAGCTGCACCAGGGAGAACGCAATGGACTCCCACAACGCCGTGCGGCCGTTGGCTTCGAGACTATCGATGGACTGCTCCACCCGCTGCAGGCTGTTGGTGGTGGTGCGGACCAGGCGTGGCTCGGAATCGAAGTCGACCACGAACACACGGTCCTGCTCGCTGAAGGTGGAGTGCAGGAAATCGATCGCCGCCTGCTGGATACCCGGCAGCTTCACGAACATGCTGGCCGATGAATCGATCGCCATGCCCAGAGTCAAGGGTAGGTCTTCGGCGCTGCTGAAGGTGGAGATCTCCTGGGTCTCCCCCTCCTCTCGCACCACGAAGTCACCGAGCTCGAGCCCGCGGACCGGTCGCCCCTGGCGGTCGGTCACGACCACGTAGAGCTCCACCAGGTTGACGTCGACCTGCTCGGCGTTGGTGGGGCCGTTCATGAACAACACGTCTTCGCCCACCGTGCCGTCGTCGAGCATGGCCACGACCCGCAGATAACCCACCGGCACGTCTTCGGGAATCGTGACCCGGTGGCGGAAGGGCTCGGCGTAGAGCACCGCCACATTCTCGTTGTTCCAGAAGAAGAGCACCCGGTCGAGCCGGCGGCCGAGGGGCACCGAGATGTCGGCCAGGACGTCGATCGGGCCGGTGCCGGTGGTGTTCTCGGGGCTCACGATCTCCACCGTCAGGCCGGCGCTTCCGCCGTTGATCACCGCCCGGTCGCGCCCCAGCTCGACACCGGAACGGTCGTAGGCGATCACCGCCAGGTTCTGTTTACGGGGGG
>CAZMEL010000151.1:0-18519 GCA_964565225.1 uncultured Thermoanaerobaculia bacterium
CCCACCCTACGGGAGTCGGGCCCTCGGGGCCACCGGTGCCCACCCCGCCGGCCGGTCCGCTCACGCCCGGAAACGGGCTGTCGATGGCGGTGAAGGTGAAATGAGCAAGTGCAGCTTTCCGCCTCTGCCCGAGATCTCGCTGCCGGTGGTTCCGCCGCTGGCGATTCCGGCGCTGCCGGATGTGGAGCTTCCGAGCTTACCGGCGTTGCCTGCCTTGCCGGGTCTGCCGGTTCCACCGCTGCCGGAGATCTCGCTGCCGGTGATTCCGCCGCTGGCGATTCCGGCGCTGCCGGACGTGGAGCTTCCGAGCCTGCCGGCGTTGCCTGCCTTGCCGGGTCTACCGGTTCCACCGCTGCCGGAGATCTCGCTGCCGGTGATTCCGCCGCTGGCGATCCCAGCGCTTCCCGATCTGGAGCTGCCGGCCCTGCCCGAGTTGCCGGCTTGCCCCCTGGACTGAGCCCGAAGCTTCGAGGAGACGTTCCATGGCACTCGATTCCAACCAGCTGGCCAAGGCCATTCAGCTCACCTTCGACTCCGCGGCGGCGGAGGGCTGGACCACCGAGCAGGTGGCCGACGGCCTGGCCCAGGCGATCGACGACTACGTGCGGGGAGCGGAAGTGCAGGGTGTGGAGACCAAGCTCCAGCTCGACGTTCCCAACAACACCGGAAGCGGCGCCCAGGTGGGTTCCGTGCCATTGCAGTGAGGAGACCGCGATGAGGAGCTGGCCATGATCGAAGACGTTCGAGGTCCCTCGTTTCCGTTCCGGATCGATCCCGACACCGGCGGCGTCACCACCACCAGCGGCCGCGAGAAGGTGAGTCAGAACCTGCGCGTCATTCTCGGCACCCGCAGCGGTGAGCGGCCGATGGCGAGAGCCTTCGGCACCCGCATCGCCTCCCTGGTGCACAACCCCAACGACGACGTGCTCGCCGACGTGCTCGAGAAGCAGGTGCAGCAGGCGCTGATGCAGTGGGAGCCGAGAGTGCTGGTGACCCGCACCCGGATCGAGCAGAACGAGGGCGAGGCCGTGCTGCGCATCGACTATGTCCACACCCAGGAACGGATCGCCGGGCAGATGGTGCTGCCATTGTCCTGAACCGAGTTGCTACCGGCCCGAAGACAAGAGCTGTTACCGCTGTTTCGAGGGGGAACCATGACCACGACTCCGGCCATCGACTACACCAATAAAGACTTTGCGTCGCTCCGGGAGGCGATGCTCGAGCTGGCTCGTTATCGCCTGCCCGAGTGGACCGATCGCTCTGCCAGCGACATGGGCATGCTGTTGGTCGATCTCTTCGCATATCTCGGAGATATTTCTTTCTACTATCTCGACCGCACCGCGAGCGAATGTTTTCTCGACACCGCGTCCGAACGCCGTTCCGTGGTCGACCTGCTGCGCCTGGTGGGATACGAGCTGGCGGGTCCGGTGGCCGCCGGGGCCGACCTGACCCTGCTCTTCACTCCGCCGGGAGGCGGCGAGGATCCACTGGTCACGATTCCCGAGGGGGCGACCTTCGAGAGCACCGACCAGGGACAGGGCGCTCAGAGCTTCCAGTACACCGGGCCCGAGCTCCCGATCGATCTCTCCAGCCATCAGGTGGAGACCCTGCCCGACGGCCGCCTGGCCTACGGTGGCCTGCCGGTGCGCCACAGCCGTTTGGTGAGCGACGAGATCCTCGGCTCCTCGACCGGCGAGATCGGGGAGTCCTTCCCCCTCGGCCAGGCGCCATTGATTCCCGGGTCCCTGCGCCTGGAGGTCGACGAAGGCGCCGGCTGGGTCGCCTGGCAGGAGCGCGAGAACCTGCTCTACCACGAGCTACCCTCGGGGAGGATCGGTATCTCCGGTCCCGACTCCCGGGACTACTCGGTGCGCCGCGAGGCCGACGGGATCTACCGCATTCTGGTGGGCGACGGAACACACGGCCGGCGGCTGCCGGTGGGTGGGGTGAACAATGTCCGGGCTTCCTACCGCGTGGGAGGTGGTGAGGTGGGCAACGTGCCGGCCGGCGCCATCAGCACGGCCAACACCGCGATCCAACGGCTCGACGCGGTGGTCAACCCGGCTCCTGCGGCCGGAGGCACCGGGGAAGAAGATCTCGAACGGGCGCGTCGTTTCGGGCCCCTGGCCTTCCGCTCCGGCCAGCGGGCGGTGACCCTGGGCGACTATGTGGCCCTGGCGTTCCAGGCGGGAGGTGTGGCCAAAGTGCGGGCCGTCAGCCGGGGATGGAACCAGGTGGATCTACACATCGCTCCGGAGGGCGCCACGTGCCGTCCGGTGCCCGACGACCTGCGCTCGCGCCTGCTCGAGTTCTTCGAAGATCGCCGCATGGTGAGCACCCTCGTACGGATCCGCGACGCGGCCTGTGTACCGGTGGATCTCTCGCTGCGGGTGGTCGTTGCCCACCACTACACCGCAGACGAGGTGCGGCAGCGGGTCGCCGCGGCGGTGGAGGGCTTGCTCGCCTTCGAACGGGTCGACTTCGGCCACACGGTCTTCGTCAGCAAGGTCTACGAGGCGGTGGAGGCGGTCGACGGAGTCTTCGCCGCGACCGTGACCCGGTTCAAGCGCCAGGACGCGCCCGACGAGATCGCCGCCGTTCTCGCCGAGCTGGGACTCACCAGCGTCGACGAGCTGCCCGAGCTCCTGCGCCGCGGGCTCGACGTGCAGGTGGCGAGCGACGGCCGGATCGAGATCGACGAGCTGGAGATCCCGGTGCTCGGCGAGCTCGAGCTGGTGATGGACGAGGTGGCGCCGTGAGCGTCGAGAGACTTCAGGTGACCGCCGACGTGGTCGGCCGCCGCCTGCGGGTGAGCTGGGAGCTCGACCTGCTGTCGCTGCTGGCGGAGCCGGCGGTGCAGCTGCGCCGACGCGAGCGCGATTTCGGCTTCGGCCCTCTGGTGCCCGGGGACCCCGCCCTGGTCTACGACAGCACCGCGTTTCCTCCTCCGGGCACCGAAGTGGTGGAGATCCCCGGCTGGGAAGAGAGCAAAGACGGCCTGCGAGCCCGTACCGAGGTCGAGTCGGTGCGGCGGCTCGACGGAAGCCGCTGGGTGGAAGTCCTGCGGCTGACCCGTACGACGATCTTCGACCTGCGGGGCCTGGCGGTGCGGCGGCGAACGACCGTGCTCGATCCCGGCGACTCGATCGGGGGTCTGGTTCCCGGAGCCACCTACTACTACCAGCTCGAAGGCCAGGGAGGCGGTGTGCAGCTCGAAGCCCGGCGGGATGCCGCTGCCCCCGGAGACACCCACGGCACCGCCCGCATGGCCTACGACCTGCTGCCCGCATTGCACCGCCGGCACGACACCGTACAGCGCGCCGTGACCCCGGGAGCCGAGGCGGTGCCCGAAGCCCTCCCGCGGGGTGGCCAGCTGCGCCGCATGTTCGATCTCTTTGGCGCTCCCCTCGACCTGATCCGCAGCCAGACCGATGGTCTTCTCGGATTGCGCGATCTCGACCGGGTGGATCATCGTTTCCTGCCGCACCTGGCGCAGTGGCTCGGCTGGCAGCTCGAGCGGGGAGCCTCCATCGCCGAGCAGCGCCACGACCTGCGCCTGGCGCCACATGCCTACCAGCTGACCGGCACCGTGCCGGGCTCGGTGTTGTGGGCGAGCCGGCTCACCGGCTGGCCCTGCCGGGCGAAGGAGTTCATCCACAACGTCTTTCGCACCAACGCCCCGGAAGAGCCCCAGATCTGGGAAATCTTCGGCCGCACCGAAGGACCGGGGGGCTGGGGAGGAGCGGGCTCGGTCGCCCGCACCGAGGGTTTCGACGGCCGCCCGGCCGCGGTGCTCGACGCCGCCAACACCCTCTGGCTCCTGTGGCATGGTGACCGCGCGGGCCGGCGAGAGCTGTGGCTGCAGCGGGAAGGGGTCGATGCCGCGGCGGTGCGGCTGATGGCCGGTGCGCCCGACGACGACCCCGATCTTCTCGTCACCGATCAGGAGCCGGCCGCGGTGCTTCGCGGCGGGCAGCTCTGGCTGTTCTGGTCGTCGAATCGCTCGGGAACCTGGGATCTCTGGATGCGGCAGATGGATACCCTGCCGGCCCCCGCGCCCGAGCGCCTGAGCGGCCCGCGCAGCGAAGACCGGCAGCCGGCCGTGGTGGTGGACGCCAACGGCGACCTGCACCTCTTCTGGCAGAGCGACCGCCGGGGCAAGCGCGAGATCTGGTCGCGGGTGCACGACGGGGTGTCCTGGAGCGATCCGCTGCGCCTGAGCACCGCGGTGGTGGAAGATTCCTCTCCCGCCGCCGCCGTCGACGGTGCCGGCCGCCTGTGGCTCTTCTGGAGCGCCGATCTCGGCGACCGCAGCCGCCTCTTCGCGCGGGTGCACGACGGCGGCTGGGGCCCCGCCACCGCGGTGAGCGAGGATGGCCAGCACCGCGACGAGGCGCCGGCCGCGGCGCTCTTCGGCGGCGAGCTGCGGCTGGTGTGGCACTCCGACCGCGGGGGCTCCGACCCTGGCGCCTGGCAGCTGCACGAGCGGACGCACGACGGCGTCGCCTGGAGTGCGCCGTCTGCCCTGACCACCGGCCTGGCGGCGGAGAAGGAGCCGGCGCTGGTGGTAGAGCCCGGCGGCGATCTGCGGCTCTACTACCGCTCCCGAGAAGGGGCGGCACGGCTGCGGTCGACCACCGTCGACGTGGACGACCCGGAAGCCCTCGGCCGCCTCGGCCGGTTCGACGATCGCGCGCACTACACCTTCGACACCGGCGATACCGACAACGACTGGTATGCGCCCGACACCGTGGGGCTCTACCTCGGCCCGACCACCGTCGACCCCGCGGAGATCGCCGCCGGGGTCGAACGAGTGCGCCGCTTCATGGAGCCGTTCCGGCCCGTGCCGGTGCGTTTCGTGCCGGTGCTCGAGACGGCCGAGGGGGAAGAGCTCCTGGCACCCAACGCACCGATTCTGGAAGAGCTGGAAGACGGCCCTTGAGGGGGATTCAACATGGCCAACGGACCCTATTCACGCAATACCTTCGAAGACTTCGCCAAGCTCCGCCACTACGTGGGGGTGCGGATCAAACAAGGCGTGCCCCTGGTGGACGCCGACCTCAACGAGATGGACGATCTGCGCCGCTACGAGATGCGCAGCTTCCTGCGCTGGTTCGTGGGCGACGGCGTACCCGACGGCAACGACGGCTTCCGCCTTCTGCCCGGCGGCCAGCCCGACGATCTCCTGATCTCCGGCGGCTTCGGCACCCCGGAGACCGCCGGCCGTTGCCTGGTCGATGGCATGGAGGTGCTCAACGAGGCCGACGTGCTCTTCTCCGAGCAGCCGCTGGTGGATCCGGCCCGGGCCGCGGCCCTCGGGGTCGATCCGGTGGTGGTGCCCTCGGCGCCGGCGAACGGACAGCGGATCGATCTCTTCTACCTCGACGTATGGGAACGTGAGATCACCAGCGCCGAGATCGGCCACGACGACATCATCGATGCCCGGATCGGTATCGAGACCGCCCGCCGGGTGCGTCGCGAGTGGGTGGTGCGCGCCGTCGATTCGGCCACCGGCCTGCCGGCCGACGGAGCCCCTCCCGGGCACCGTTACCTGCTGCTGGCCGAGGTCACCCGCACCGCCGGGGAAGACGTGATCCCGTCGGCCGCGATCCGCGACCGTCGGCGCCGCGGCGTGACCCTGCAGTCGCGAGAGGTGCTCGACCAGATCCGCCTCGACGCCTTCGGCTCGGGGTATGCCCCCGAGCCCGGGTTGCCGGGCCTCTTCATGCCCCTGCGCGACGTGATCAACGCCATGTTGCGCGACGGGCGGCCGGCGGTGGTGGGGCCGCGGACGTTCCAGACCGAGCAGGGCCCCCACAACTTTCCGGTGTCCACCAGCGGGGCCGACGGCAGCCAGTGGGTGTTCTGGTTGGGCGCGGGCCAGCGGGTCTTCTTCCAGCGGCAGATCGATGGCGCCTGGAGCGCTCCGGCGATCGCCTTCGGCGCCTCCGGCAACCTGGTGGAGGAGATGAGTGTCACCTCCACACCCGACGGCGCGATCTGGCTCTTCTACTCCTCGCGGGTCGGTGGGCAGTTCGTGATCCTGCTGCGCCGTTTCGTTGCCGGCGCCTGGGAAGCCGAGGTGCAGGTGTCGACCGGAATCAACAATCTCAGCCCGGTCGCGGCCACCGCCGCGAACGGCGACGTGATGGTGGCTTGGAAGCAGGGGGTGGACGTGCGTTCTCGGCGCTGGGTCGGGGGTGTGGAGCAGGCGGCCGAGAACGCGGCCGTCGGAGGGCCGGTGCCCGCGAAGCTGGGGCTGGTGCGCGAAGGGGCCGATGGCTTCCGTCTCTACACCGTGGAGACGTCGGCCGCTCCCAACTGGCCGGTACACACCAAGGCCTGGCAGGCGGGCGTCTGGGCACCGGCCTACACCGTGCTCACCGACCTGCCAGTGCAGGCCTTTCTCGATTTCACCGCCGCGGTCGATCGCTTCGGTGCCGTGTGGCTGATCTGGGTCACCCAGCTCTCGCCCGGAGTGACCGTGTTGCGCTCCCGGCGGGTGCTGGGCTCCGAGATCTCGGACGTCGTGGAGTGGACCGAAGGAGTGCCTCGGCATCCCACGGTTCTGCGCGATCCGAACGACAATCTACAGGTCTTCTACCGTGCCGATGCCCAGCTCGACACCCTACAGATCATTTACGAGGTCTGAGCTCAGCGAAAGGAACGATCATGCGATCTCTGTCTTCTACAAAGAAACCTTTTCTTCACATTCTGGCCCTGTGCTGGTGCTTCATCGCCGGGGCGGCCTTCGCCGCACCCATCGATCCCGATCTCGGCGAGACGAGCGGCTCGATTCCCCACCTGAACGCGGGTGCCAATGCCTGGGAGCCCTTCAGCTCCAACCAGGGCGCTCCCACCAAGGGAGGCCTGACGGTGGTCTACACCCCGCAGGATCCCGGCGACTTCATCGCCTTTCCCATCCAGGGAGGCGGGGCCACGGTGACCCTGCGACCTTCGGCGGGTGGGGCGGTGTTGCCCTGCTCTCAGGTCATGGCGGAGCCTTCGATCACCACCGCCACTGTGGGGCAGTGTTTCTACCGCATCAACTTCGACCGGGTGCACGTGTACTACCTCGGGCAGCTGGCGGTAGGCGACGACATTCGCCTGACGATCAATGGTCTTGCCCCGACGGCCGGCCTCGGCGTGTTCCAGCCCTTCGACAGCAATGTGCCCGTGCCCGGCCAGGCGCCGGTGCCCGAGGCGGGACGGATGCCCGCGCGGATCGGCCTGGTGATCGACAAGTCGGGCAGCATGGGCTGGTCGTCGCATCCCCTCGACCTCGCCGACGACGGCGTCACCCCGTGCAGCAACCACGGAGCGCCGCCTCCGGGTTGTGGGCCGACCCGCTGGGAGGTTCTGAGCCGGGCGGTCGATTCGTTGCTCGCCCTGGCCGATGCCTTTCTCCTGCCGGGTGACGAGATCACCGTGGCCCCCTTCAGCAGCTCCGTGGTGCCCCAGGCCGTTCCCCTGAGCCCGCTCGACCACACCGCCATCACCTCGATCGGCAATCTGGTGGATCTCGGGGGTGGAATCCTCTCCCCCGGCGGCGGTACCTCGGTGGGCGCCGGCCTCGAGTTCGTGGAGCCCTCGGTGATGCCGGTGGAGCCGGACACTCGCAATCAATACGTGGTCCTCTTCACCGACGGCGACCAGAATATCGCTCCCTACGTGGTCTTCAACGACGATCAGGTGCGGATCAACCAGACCCAGAACGACCCGGTGATCGGTGGCCCGGTAAAGGACTTCGCCGCCGACGGGGACCCCAACACCACCGACGTGCAGCTCTGTCCCTTCGCCCTGCGCTCCGACAACCCGGGCGATTCCCTGGGCACCCAGTTCAACGACGACATCGCAACCCGGCGGTGCCTCGGCCACTCTCTGACCACGGTATCGGTGGATCCCGGCGAGCCGGAGCTGATCCAGTACTTCCTGGAAATCCTCTCCTCGGCACTGATCGGCGACAAGCTGGAGGTGGCGGCGGTCCGCCAGGGGCAGGTGAGCCAGGCCAAGGGCTACGGCGAGGAGTCGTTTTTCATCTCCCGCCGCGACGTGGCCTTCACCGTGCTTCTGGCCTGGAACGAACGGTTCAACGGCATTGCCGAAGCCTGGCTGGAGAAAGACGGAGTCGTTTTTCCCGCGGCTCAGAACCGGATCCACGGCCGGGTCTTCGAGGCCGAGACCACCCTGGCGGTGACCCTGCGCGAGCCCTACTGCTCGCGAGGCAAATGTGTCGATCCCGAAGGGGAGTGGAAACTCTTCTTCAAACCCTTCTTCGAAGTGGGCAAGACCTTCACCTACAACGCCTTCCTGACCGCCGACAACGCCCTGGTCGCCAGTCGCTTCTCGGCCG
Organism: uncultured Thermoanaerobaculia bacterium; assembly: GCA_964565225.1. Lineage (GTDB taxonomy): Bacteria > Acidobacteriota > Thermoanaerobaculia > Multivoradales > J023 > CAZMEL01. The sequence continues at coordinate 8,354 of CAZMEL010000151.1, forward strand.
AGCAGCCTCGCCCGGGGGTGGGAGAGACCCTGATCCTGGAAGCCCACCTGCAGGAAGGTGGCCAGCCGATCACCGGCCTGCCCGAGGGCAGCGTGCGGGCCATCGTCAAGCGGCCCGAGAAAAGCCTGGGCACGGTGCTCGGCCGGGCCGAGGTGAAGCCCACCCGGCCGCAGGAAGGAGACCAGGTCGGGCCCGCGGGGCTCAAGGCGGCGGCGATGTTGAAGGATCCGAACCATCGGGAGGCTCTGCTCGCGACCCTTCTGCACGGCAATCTCGAGGTCGTGAAGCTGCACGAGGCCGAGCCCGGGGTCTATCGCGCCAAATACACCGACACCGTGGCCGAAGGGGCCTATGCCCTGGAGTTCCTGGTCGATGGTGAAACCGCCGAGAACGGACGGATCACCCGGACCTTCACCTTCACCCGCTATGTGCCGGTGGTTCCCGACCCGGAGGCCACCTGGTCGACGGCGGAGATTCGCGAGGTCGACTGCCCCAGGCCGCCGCGGGGCATCTCCTACCCGGCCGGGTGTTTCGAGCTGCGCCTGACGCCCATCGATCGGTCGAAAAACCTGCTCGGCCCGGGCAAGACCAACCTGTTCAGCGTGCCCGAGCGGGCGGGCTGGATGCTGGCTCCGGCCCGCGACCATCTCGACGGCAGCTACACGGTTCGGCTGGCACCACGCAAGAAAGGGCAGCCGTTGATCGTGAAGATCGGGGATGTCCTGGTGTCCCGGCCCACCAAGTACGGCACCAAGCGCTGAGCCCGGGGCCGTGCGTGGGATCTATCGCGACGTGATCGACAGCCCTTCGGGGCGGCGTCTCTCCGACTCCGGGTGGGCCTCGAACACCATTGCCCGTTCGGTGTGGCCCCTGCTGGCCGGTCTGCTGTGTGGCCAGGAAGGTTGGCAGGGCATCCGTTTCTGGGCGGTCGGTGAGGGAGATCCGGCCTGGGACCAATCCCCTCATCGAGCCGGTCCCGAGGTCGAGGGTCTGCGCTCGGAATTCGATCGCCTGCCGGTGACCCGAGGCGACATTACCTTTCTCGATGCCGAGGATCGCCCGAGCGAGCGTCCCACGCCGCGGCTCGAGATTCGTCTCGTCTTCCGCTGGCCCGATCGCGAACGGACCCTGCGCGAGTTCGCCCTCGTCGGGGGCGAGGCCGACGAGGGAGCCGGCTCCGGCCAGCTCGTCAACTACGTGGTGCACCGCCGGGTCGATCTGCCGGCGGGCTCCACCCTCTCTCGCACCCTGCGTCTCACCCTCGACGATGTCGCCACCGGTGCGGCCTCGATCCGCACCGGGCACTGGCTGGGCGGTGAGCCCATCGAGATCATCGATGGTGTCGGCCCCGCCACCGCTCTCGCCCTGCGCGCCCTCGCCGTCGAAACCGTCGCCGATCTGGCGCGGGCCGAGCCGTCGGCGCTCGGAATCGAAGCCGGCCTCATGAAACGGGTCGAGGTCACCACGCGGGCCCGTCTCGCCCTTTCGACCGTGGCGTCTCTCTCGGCTGCCGGCACGACCGTACGTGGCCTGCGGGTCGCCGAGATCCTGGCGCTGTCGCCCGCGCGGCTGGCACAGCGAGCCGAAATCCCCGAGGTCGAGGCCGGCTACTGGCTCGAGCGCCTCTCGTGGCTGCAGCTCGCCCTCGACCAGTCGTTCCTCGGCCCGCTCACCGTGGGGGACCTCGCTCGATTCCCGTGATTCCGGGACGCGAGGGGAGGCCGGGCGATTTCGGGGTGGCCGAGCTCGGTACGGAGACCTCGAGTCGGCTCCGGGTGGCGATCAACACGAAGGGTGCCCAGTAGCGTCGCTTCACCTGGAGCCCATCGCTTCCGCCGGCCGTCTCCGAGCCGAGCTGAGCTCTCGGCCTTCCCCGGTGGGCTCGCCTTCCCGGTGGCCACGGATCCGAAGGGAAATCGTGCTCGCGCGGCAAGCGTCTTTACTCGGGATCGGAGGAAGGGGTAGATTGCGCCCATCATGGGTCGTATCTTCGAAGCCAGAAAACACACGATGTTCGCCCGCTGGGACCGGATGGCCAAACAGTTCGCCCGGATCGTCAAGGACATCACCATCGCCGTCCGGGCGGGCGGCTCGGATCCGGCGGGGAATCCCCAGCTGCGGCGGATCCTCCAGAACGCTCGCTCGATCAACATGCCGAAGGACAAGGTGGAGGCGGCGATCAAGCGGGCCGAGGGCAAGGACGCGGAAAGCTGGGAGGAAGTCCTGTACGAGGGCTACGCTCCGCACGGCGTCGCGGTCCTGGTGGAAACCGCCACCAACAACACCACCCGGACGGTGGCCAGCATGCGCATGCACTTCAACAAGGGAGGCGGCAACCTGGCCAACAGCGGGAGCGTCGCCTTCCTCTTCCAGCGCATGGGGGTCTTTCGCCTGGCCCCGGACGGAATCGACCAGGACGAGCTGGAGCTGGAGCTGATCGACCACGGGCTCGAGGAGCTGGGGGAGGGTACCAGCGACAAGGGCGAGCCGCAGCTCGTGTTGCGTTGTGCCTTCGCCGATTTCGGCAATCTCCAGAAAGCGCTGGAAGACCGCGAGATCACCCCTCTCTCGGCCGAGCTCGAGTACATCCCCACCACCACCACCGAGCTCGAGGACGAGCAGGCCGAGGAAGTCCTCCAGCTGATCGATCGCCTGGAGCAGGACGAGGACACCCAGAAGGTCTTCCACAACCTGGCGTGACGTCGATGCCCCGGATTCGTCGGGTGAAGACCCGGGGCGGTAGCCTCCTTGGATGGGTCTCGGAGGAAAGATCTTGAAGATCACCATCCTGGCGAATCGCGATCTGGCGAGCAACCTGGCGCTCAATCTGTTGCTTCCCGAGCTGCTGGAGAAGGAGCACCGGGTCCGGGTGTTCCTTTCCGCGAAGGTGGGAAACCTGAACGAGGTGCTGCCGGAGCTCCGGGAGCTCCAGCTCTTCGAGCAGACGCTGTTCAACGAGGTGTTGTTTCCGGCGCTCGAGGCCAGGGGGAGCCGGGGCGAGCTGCTCGGATTCGGTTCCCTGGGCGAGAGAATCGGGCACGAGATCGAGCTCCTGAGCCGGCCGAACACACGCCGAGGGCGGGAGCGTCTGCGGGCCACGGAGCCCGACCTGATGCTCTCGATTCGTTATGGCGGGATCCTGCGGTCGCGGGCCATCGCACTTCCGAAACACGGGGTTCTCAACCTGCACTCGGGGCTCTTGCCGCAATACCGCGGCGTCCTGGCGACGTTCCGCGCTCTGCTCGACGGACAGACCGAGATCGGGACGACTCTGCACACGATCGACGATGCCGGCATCGACACGGGGCGGATCCTGGGCCACACCCGGACTCCGGTGGTGCCGGAGCGTTCCTACCTCTGGCATGTCCTGCAGCTCTATCCCGCGGGATGCAGGCGCATGCTCGATGCGGTCGAGGCCCTGCGCCGCGGAGAGATGTTGGAGCCCATGCCGCAGAGCGAGGGTGGCACCTACTACAGCTTTCCGACCCGGGAAGAGCTCCGGGCGTTTCGGAAGGCCGGTTTCTCCCTCTGCGATGCCGAGGATTTACGGGAGGTCTTCGCTCGGTACCTGCCGGCCGGCTCCTCGGGCTGAAGGAGGAAAGTTTCGCAGGCGGAGAGCCAGCTCCCCGGGAGACGTGATCGAGATCCCGTCGGCCTTCTTGAAATCCCTGGCGTTTCGCGTCACCAGGCAGCTGGCCCGCGTACGGCGTGCGGCTTCGACCAGGACGGCGTCTTCGAAGTCCTCCATTTCCATGGCCAGGGCCGAGGTGAGCACCTCGAAATCGACCGGAGCCACGCGAAAGAGGCGTAGCAGATCGGCCACGGCACCGGCCGCACGGGCTCGTCCGAAGGATTTGTGGGCGAGGTAGTGGATCGTGGTCACGGTGGTGGCGCCGACCAGCCCTTCGATCCGTCCTTTCTCGGCCTGCACGAAGAGCTCGGTGGCGATGTCCGCCCAGGGCTCTCGGGCGAGCAGGAAATCGAGAACGACGTTCGTGTCGAACAGAACCTTCACAGATACTTCTCTTCCAGGTGCCGGCGGTAGTCGTTTTCGTCGACCTCGGCTCCCTTCAGGCATCCTCGCAACGAGTGCACCAGGGGAGCCTCTTCCGGAGAAGCCTCGAGGACGGTCGAAAGGCTGGCGAAGTAGTCCGCGACGATCTGCGACAGAGATCGCCCGTGTTCTCGGGCATAGGACTTGGCCGCGGCGATCAGCTCGTCGTCGAGCCGTAAGGTGAGCTTGGTCTGCATGAGGTCCCTCGAATCGGTTCCGGGTGAAGAGACGTGCAAATCTATTAGATTGTACGTCTCCCGGGTCGAAGGTGCAAGCACCTACCCCCAAAAGGCTCCCGCCGGCCATCGCCGGACGGGAGCCCCGGGTTTCACGAGAACGCCGCGAGAGCGATCAGGCCGGGACGGCTTGGCGGGCGAAGCGCTCGGCGAGGAATTTTCGCAGGGGCTGGAGGTGCATTTCTTCCTTGGTCCAGTCGGTGCAGAGATCCTCGATGATGTGGTGCTCTCCGAGGAGCTCGGTGCCGCGGTAGTGGCGGATCACGGGGTGCAGGAAGAAGCTCTCGGCGCCACGATCGGGGGCCGGGTGGCGCTCCACCAGGAAGGGGTCTCCCTGGTTGGATCCGAACTCCAGGTTGAGCACGAAATACTCGCGGTCACCGGTGCGCTCGTTCTCCATCACGTAGTCGAGAGGCAGCTCCTCCAGGTGCAGGGCGGGGCTGTCCTCGGTGGCGGGGAAAAAGACGTCGCAGAGCATCTTGAACTGCTGCCAGAGGCCGGAGGTGCGGTTGATCCGGGTGACCAGGGCTTCGGTGAGCCCGTCGACGTCGTAGGCGACCTCCTGAGAAGGCCACCGCACCCCTTCGTACCGGCTCTCGAGGATCCGGTGCAGGGCGCGCACGTTGTAGCGGAAACCGTGGATGAAACCCGAGGTGAACTTCTTGAAGTCCCGCATCTGCATGATGGTGCCGGCGAAGTAGAGGTCGGGAATGTTGGTCGACTCCCAGGCGCTGGTCTGGGCCGGAAAGCGCTCGTTGATGGCGAGATCCGGCTTGCAGCTGTCGCCGAAGATCGAGGCATCGAAGCGGAAGCCGGTGCAGCAGATCACCCGGTCGTAGGTGAGGTTCTCGGTCTCCTCGTCGGCGTGGGTGTAGGCCACCGACACCACGTATTTGTCGCCCTGTTTCTCGATCTTCCGGATCTCGCAGTCGAGCACGGCGTTCTGCGACTTGAGCTGGTAGGTGTCGAGGAAGTTGTTGTTCACCGCCCGGAGGTGGCCCACGTAGTGCGTCTTCCAGGCCAGCTTCACCGGCGACGGGCTGGCGACGTGGATCACCGAGGCGGTGGCGATGAGGTTGTCGGCGGTCTCGAAGGCGGAGTTGCCCTTGCCGAGGATCAACACCTGCTGGTTGACGAAATCCTCGGGGTCGACCGAAACCTCGGTGTAGTTCTCGGTCAGCTCGATGCCCGGAATCGGCGGAATGTAGGGTTTGGAGACGCCGGTCGCGGCGATCAGGCGTTTGGCGGCGTAGCGCCGACCCTGCTGATCGACCACCCGGAACAGGTCGTCTTTTTCCACGCTCGCCACCGCGGCCTCGGTCACGATGTTCAGGTCATAGGTTCTGGCGTATTCGTTCAGGTAGTCGACCATCAGAGACGAGGGCGGAAAATACTCCTTCGAGTGCTCCTTGAAGAGGGGCACGTTTTCGTCGCCGAGCAAGGAGTTCCAGTCCCAGCGCAGGTTCACTTCCGGGTCGTCGAAGCCGGTGTAGACCTTGTTGATCGAGATCAGCTGCCCGTGGCGAGGGTAGCGTTCGTAAAAGGTGCCGGCATTCTTACCGGCCTCCAGGATGAGGTAGTCGCGGCCGGCAGCGGCGAGGTGAAAACCGAGCTGGAGCCCGGCCGGGCCGGCTCCGATCACGAGGTAGTCGGTGTGTCGTTCGGTGGAGGAATCGGTCATCGATTACCCTTTCTTTTCCTTGGAGGTTGAAAAAAAACGAGAAGTGACCCAGTACAAAGTTCCAGGTACATGAAAATCGTCCGGGTGCAATGGAAAACACTCGAATGAAACGTTCGAAACGTTGGCGTTCGTGATCAACATGGATTCAAGACAGCTGTAGCGCGGGTTGCCGGAACCGGTCCCTCAGCTCAGGGTCTGTTGCGAAGATTTCTTCGAGAACCGACTCGATCCCCTGGCTCGCGATCCGCTCTTCGATCGACTCGGTCTCCAAGAGACGCTCGACCAGCGGTTTCTGGTGACGCTCGACCTCGAGAGCCTCGGTGTAGGGAAGGGTGGTGAAGGAGACCAGGTTGTAGAGCGGGGTGTACTCCACGCCGGGGCAGGCCTCGAGAATCCGCTCCAGCTTTTTGCGCAGCAGGAAGGTTTCGTCACCCACGTGGTCTCGGAGCTCGTAGAAATGGTCGAGGGCGAGTTGGGCCATGGCATCGGTGTTCGCCTTGCGCAACCGCTGGTACTCCTCGAAGGCCTCGGCCCAGTCGTCTCCCGCGTTCTCGAGGCAGCCGGCGAGCACGGCGCAGTCCTCGAAGCCGGAGTTGGCGCCCTGGCCGTACGAGGGCACGATCGCGTGGGCGGCGTCGCCGATCAGCGCCACCTTGCCGCCGTGGATCCAGGGGAAACAACGCACGGTGGCCATGCTCGCCGTCTTGTGCTCGAAGAACTGCTCCACCAGGTTCGGCAGCAGGGGCAGCGCGTCGGGGAACGAACGACGAAACAGGCCGACGAGGTCGTCGCCGGTGCGGATGCTGGCCAGCGACGGCTCACCCTCGAACGGCAGGTGCAGGGCGAGCGTAAAGCTGCGGTCGGGGTTGGCGAAGCCGATCAGCATGTAACGGCCCCGGGGCCAGATGTGCAACGCCCCGGGATCGAGGGGGGAGTCGCCGGAAGCGGTCGGCGGCGCCAGGAGCTCTTTGTAACCCTGCTCGTGGTGCTGCTGGGAGAGATCGAAACGCCGGATCCGCTTCTGCAGCGTCATCCGGACGGTGGAGTAGGTGCCGTCGGCGCCGAAGATCACGTCGGGCTCGAGGTGTCGCACCTCTCCCGTGGCGGCGCAGCGGAAACGGGCCGCCGGACGATCGGGGTCGATCTCGAGGCATTCCATGCCGAACTCGAAGCCCACGCCGAAGTCCTTCTCGGCGATTTCCACCAGCTCCGCGTTCAAGGGATTGCGCGGCACGGAGAAAAGGGTCTCGCCGTGATTGCCGTAGGGCTGCTCGTTCAGCTCGCCGGCTTCGGAGTGCATCACGCGCCCCAGGGCCGGCAGGCCGAGGGCCTCGACTCGCTCCCGGATGCCGAGCCGGGAAAGAGGCTCGAGGCCGCGGGTGCAGAGAGTGATGTTGATCGAGCGGCCCGACTTGCGCGATATCTGGCGAAGATCCTGGTGGCGCTCGTAGATCACCACCGAATGACCGGCGCGGCGCAGGAACATGCCGAGGGTCGCACCTACCAGGCCGCCACCGACGATCAAGATGTTCTTTTCTGACAAGCGATCTGCCTCCGAGAGTTGTCTTTCGGGTTCGGTTGCTTCGGCTCGGGTCACAGGCTCGAGATCCTTCGATCCGGATCCACGGTCACGACTTCGAGGAGCTCCCAGAAGTGTCGGCACATGCGCTGGATCCCCTCGGGGTCGAAGAGCTCGGAGTCGTAGGCGAGCTGGATGCGCAAGCTGGATCCGGCCTGGATGACGTAGAACAGGAGGTCGAACTCCGACCCCACCTCGCGGGTGAGGTAGGGCTCGTACACCAAACCTCCCTCGAGCACCGTGCGGCTCGTCTTCTCCGGGGCCTTGCCCGGCTGATTGACCACGATCTGGAAGAGCGGCGTCCGTTGTGGGTGGTGCTCCAGGCCGAGCTCCTCGGTCAGCTGCTCGTACGGAAGATCCTGATGGCTGTAGGCTTCGAGGGTCTTTTCCCGCACCGACGCCACCAGCTGGCGGAAGGTCGGGTCGCCGTCGAGCACGGTGCGCAGGGGCAGGAAGTTGAGGAAGTTGCCGATCAGCCCTTCGAGGGCAGGATCAGGGCGCGCGGCCGAAGGGGTTCCGACCACCAGATCGCGTTGCCGCGAGAAGCGGTGGAGCAGAGCCTTGAAGGCCGCCAGGCAGACGATGAAGAGAGTCGCCTGGAGCTCCTGGGCCAGCTCTTCGAGGGCCGTGGAGAGGCTTCGTTTCAGGAACGTCGCCTCCCGAGAGCCCTGAAACGTGCGTTTTTCGGGCCGCCGCCGCCGGGACCGCAGACGGATCTCGGGGGGTGCCCCGGCCAGCTCCTTCACCCAGTAGCGCCGCTGGGACTCGAGGCGATCGGAGTCGCGTCGCTGCCACTGCGCGAAGTCGCCGTATTGCACCGGGAGCGGCGGCAGGGGCGAAGCTTCTCCCCGGGCGTAGGCGTCGTAGAGGGCGAGCAGCTCCTGGCGGAGGATCTGCAGCGACCATCCGTCGATCAGGATGTGGTGGAAGACGAGCACCAGGATGTGGGCTTCCGGGCCCAGCCGCACCAGCACCCAGCGGAACATCGGCGCCCGGGAGAGATCGAAGGGCAGATCGGAGAGACGCCCGAGGTGGAGCTCCGCCTGGCTCATGGCGGCTTCGTTCGGCAGCAGGGAGACGTCGATCACCGGCAGCGGCCGGAACGCCGGAGGATCGAAACAGACCTCCAGCCGAGTCGCGGCGCCGTCCGGCCCTGGTTCTGTCGCCACGAAGCGGCTGCGCAACCCTTCGTGGCGCCGCACGATCTCGAGCAGGGCTCGGTGCAGGGCCGTGAGGTCGAGCGGACCATCGAGAGAAGCGGCCTGTCGCACGTTGTGGATGCTGGCTTCCGGCGATTCCTGGGCCAGCCGCCAGAGTCGCAGCTGCTCGAAGGAGAGCGGGGCGCGGAGTGAATCCTGGCGTCGCGGAATGCCGGTCGCAGCCTTGGCCTCGGGTGGCTTGCGGCGGGCGAGGCGTTTGGCGAGCAGAGCGCGGCGGGCTTCGGAGAGGCCGGATTTTCGAGCTTCGAGCTCGGCGCTCGGCGCTTTCTCTGGCGTGTCGGCCGGTGTGCTCATGGAGCTCCCTCCGGCATCAGATCTTCCTGCAGCAGGGCTTCCACTTCTTCTTCCGAGAGGTCGTCGAGCTCGGCCAGCATTTCGTCGAGATGGTCGGGGGCGGCGTGTACGGCCTGCTGGTCGAGCACCGCGATGGCGAGCCGGGCGGCGGTGGGGTGCTCGAAGAGGGCACGCAGCTCCAGCTCGGCGCCCAGGGAGCGGCGGATCCGGCTCAACACCTGAATCGCCAGCAGGGAGTCGCCCCCGAGCTCGTTGAAGTCGTCGTCGATCCCGATGGGCTCGATCCCGAGCACCTCTTCGAAGATCTCGCAGAGCACCGTCTCGGTCTGGTTGCGCGGCGGCGTGACCTCGCGGTCGAGGGTGCGGCGGTGAGGCGCGGCCCGTTCCGCGGCCTCGGCCGCCTCTTCCTCGGCACCGGGCCGGAAGCGTTGGCGCAGGGCCTCGAAGTCGAGGGTCGAAACCACCGTCTGCGGGATCTCGTGAGCGGCCAGGATCTGACGGAAGATCCGGGTGCCCTGCCGGTTGCTCAAGCCCTGCTCCAGATCTTCGGGACGCCCTCGTTCCAGGGCGTGCCGGTGGGCCATTCCCGTTTCTTTCCAGGTATCCCAGTTGATCGTGAGCACCGGCCGCTCGCCGCGATGCTGGGCACAGGCGTCGAGATAGGCGTTGGCAGCGGCATAGTCGACCTGGCCGACCCCGCCGAGGATCGACGCCAGCGAGGAGCAGAGCACGAAGAAGTCGAGCTCCCGCTCGGCCAGGAGCTCCGAGAGCACCCGAGTGCCCAGCACCTTGGGGGCCAGAACGTGGGCCGCCTGCTCCGGATCGAACGTCTCGATCGGCCCGCTGCCAGGGGTGCCCGCGGCGTGGATCACGCCGTGCACCGGGCCCCAGCGCTCCTTCACCTCGGCCAGCAGATCGGCCATGGCGTCGCGATCCGCGACATCGGCCGCCGCCGGCCACACCTCGGCGCCCAGGGCTTCGAGCTCCCGGACGGCGGCGATCCGGCTCGCGACGTCGGGATCGGTGATCCGATCCCAGGCGGCCCGCGGCGGCAGCGGCCTGCGACCGACGAGCACCAGGCGGGTGGCCCCCTGCTCGGCAA
>CAZMEL010000152.1:0-18482 GCA_964565225.1 uncultured Thermoanaerobaculia bacterium
GCCCCTCGACGACCACGGCGTCGGCGGAGCGCTGGAGCTGGCGGACGACGCCGACGACGAAGGGGGCGCCGGCACGGCGAGCGACGCCTGCCAGGCACTCGTGGGTTTCACGCCGGGGCGAGTCGCCGTGGTCGATCGGGGGGCCTGCGAGTTCAGCACCAAGGTGCTCAACGCCCAGATCGCGGGCGCCACCGCGGTGGTCGTGGTCAATCTCGCCGGCGACAACACGACGACCATGGGGTCCGGCGTCGACGGCGACCAGGTGAGCATTCCCTCCGTGCTCATCGGCCGCTCGAACGGCGACCGGATCAAGGCCGCGCTGCCGGTGCCCGGTGTCGAGGCCAGCCTGCGCTTGCCGACCCTGATCCGGCGCGACAGCAGCTTCGACAGCATGGTGCTGATCCACGAGGTCGGCCACGGTTTCTCGGTCCGCCTGTCCGGCGGCCCCGGCAACTCGAGTTGCCTCTCGGGCACGGAGCAGGCGGGGGAGGGATGGAGCGACTTCTTCGCCCTGGCCTGGACCGCCAGACCCGAGGACGACCCCGCCTCGCCCCGCTCGATCGGGAGCTACGTGACCTATGGCAGCCCCTCCATTCGCAACTTCCCCTATTCCACCGATCTCGACGTCAACCCCCAGACCTACGGCGATATCGGTTCGACGAACGTGCCCCACGGCGTGGGCGAGGTGTGGGCCAGCGCTCTGTGGGATCTCTACTGGCTGCTGGTGGCCGACCATGGCTTCGACACCGACTTCTACCGCGGGACGGGAGGCAACAACCTGGCCGTGCAGCTGGTGATGGACGGCCTGAAGCTACACGGCTGCAACCCGACCTTCGTCACCGCGCGCGATGCGATTCTCTCGGCCGACCAGGTGAGCCACGGCGGCACCAACCGTTGCCGGATCTGGCAGGCATTCGCTCGCCGGGGGATCGGAGTCGATGCCGTCGCCGGCTCGATCCAGGCGGGGGACGAAGTCGAGAGCTTCGACGTACCGGCGGAGTGTGGCGCCTTCTTCTCCGATGGCTTCGAGTCGGGAGACACGAATGCCTGGTCGGCGGTGTCGCCGTAGGGCCGGGCCATCCGGAGATGCCGGTTGCTGCGTTTCGAAGAACCTCTTGACAACCGACCGACTGGTTGGTAGGCTTTTTCCCGAGGAGGCAACAACCTCCTCTCATCCCTCCCAACGGGGGCGCACCCAAGCGCCCCTCTTTTTTTGCCCGAAAACAGCTCCCGACGCCTCCCCGAGTGCCTCTTCCGCTACGGAGATCTCCGTGAGAGGAGTGGCTCGTCCGCGCCGAATCGTCCGCGATCGGGCGAATCGAACGGAGGGTAGAAAAGAGGGTTGACAACCGACCGACTGGTTGGTAGGCTACTTTTCGAGGGGGCAACAACCTCCTCTCATCCCTCCCAACGGGGGCGCACCCAAGCGCCCCTCTTTTTTTGCCCGAAAACAGTGCCCGAAAAACAGCTCCCGACGAGCCGAGATCCGGCGTGGATCAGTTGCCGAGCAGGCCGTTCTTGAAATCTTCGCTGGGTGGATGGTCCCCGATCCAGCACTCGAAAAGAGCGTCGGCGAAGAGTTTTCCCTCCACCGTGCCACGGGTCTTGCCCTTCACACGGACCCGGGTGCCCGACCCGGGCCGATAGGTGAAGATCAGGCGATCCCCCTTCGAGACGTCTTCCATCCATCCCGAGAGCTCTTCGAAGCTCTTTCGCAGCGAACCATCCGCCTGGGGGCGGTTGGCGCTCAGACAGTCGGTCCAGGCACCGGAAATGGAGTCGGCACCAACCTTGCGCACGAACTCGAGCACCATGCGGCGTGGCTCGTCGGTCTCCAGGATGGCGGCTGGGCTCGACTGCTTCTCGGGCAGGTAGAGGCCGCCGACGTAGACCTTGAAGATGGCCTTCTTGCGCAGACCGAGGCCGTTGAGAGTCAGGGATACATCGTCGATTCGGGTGGTGTCTTCCATATCGACCCCGGCCAGCTCCGCGGCCATCGAGCTCTGGGCGAGGCCGAAGAGGAGCAGCAGGGACAAGAGCTTGTGCATGGAGTCTCCTTTCCTGAGGGTTGCGGGAGGTGCCGGGCGGTCTTCTCGACGTGGGACGTCCGGAGCCGAAGAGGAATCCTATACCTTCCTCTCGTGCCTGGCGTGCGGAGGGGATGAGCCGGTTGTGCAATGATCAATGGGTGACCCGTGGTGGACCCTCCAAGAGCGATGCCGAGCTGGTGAGCCAGGCCCTGGCCGGCTCGAGCGACGCCTATCGCCAGATCGTGGAGCGCTTCGAGCGGCCTCTGATCAGCCTGATCCAGCGAATGGTCGGAGAACGTACCCTGGCGGAAGATCTGACCCAGGAGACCTTCGTCAAGGCGTTCAAGAACCTCCACCGCTTCGATACGCAGCGCAAGCTGTCGAGCTGGCTGTTCAAGATCGGCAACAACTGCGCCATCGACTTCCTGCGTCGAGCGCGTCCGAAGACGGTACCGCTGGAGGCGACCGGGCCGGATGACGAATCCTGGGAGGTCTTGCCGGCTCCGGAGTCGGAGAATCCCGACCGGAAGGCAGAGAGAAGCGAGGCGGCCCGGGCGCTCGGAGCCGCCTTGCAGGCCATGAGCCCGAGGTATCGGCAGATTTTGCTGCTACGCTTCCAGCACGGGATGGCCTACCACGAGATCGCCGAAGTGACCGGCCTGAAGATGGGCACGGTCAAGATTCAGCTGCATCGAGCCCGTAAGAAGCTGGCCCAGCGGCTGGCGGAAGCGGGCTTCGATGCCCCGGAGCGGTTCGTCCGATGACGAGCCGATGCCTCGCTGTAACAACCCGAGGGCCCATCCCGTAGGGGGCGGTGGGAGACGACATGGCGAAACGACGACACAATCCAGAGCTGGAACGCTTCCTGAAAGCCGAGAGAGCCGGCCAGGACCGAGCCGCGGAAGCGGCTCTGACGGCCCTGTTTCGGACACTACCCATGGCGGCACCGGTGCCGGGCCTGGCCGACAAGGTTCTGCTGGCCAGCGGGATCGACCGGAGCCGAGCCTGGAGCTGGAAAGCACGGAGTGCGGTGGCCGCCGCGGTGGCTTCTGCCGGGCTGGCCCTGGCGTGGCTGTTGCCGATCCTCTCCGTGCTCTCGCCGCGGCTGGCCCCTGGCAAGGTCGTGGGCGGAGCGGTCCACGGCCTGGTGAGCGCGGCCCAGGGCCTGGCCGAATGGTTTTCTTTCTGGTTTCGGATCGCCGATTTCATCGACACTCTCCTGGTTGCCGTCACAGCGCCACCGGTGGTGCTGGCACTGATTCTCACGGGTTCTCTCGCGGTGCTCTTGACCCGCGGCCTGGTGAACCTCGTGGTCGACGATAGGAGCCCTCACTATGTTTGAGCCCTTCCATCTGTTCCGGGCCCGACGCCTGAGCGGTCCCCTCCTTCTCGGATTCTTGCTCGTCGTATGGCTGGGTGTAGGGCTCTCGGCCCAGGAAGGCCGCGGCCTCTCCGAGGTCGTGGCGCTGCTCGAGGAAGAGTATCGGGTGGTCCCCACCGATGGCCGCTGGGTGCTCGTGCCCGACGACCGAGAGAAACCGGTCCAGCTGATCGAGGTCGAGGACGGATCGGTTTCGGCCGACGGGCTCGTGGTCGATGCCGAACGTCTGCGGGAGCTCCTCGACGATGAGGCCGACGTGATCCTCGAGCTCGCCCGGCTGACCGCAGAGGGAGAGCCGATCCTCGAAGCCCCCGAGCCGCCCGAGCCGCCCGAGGCCCCTGAGTCGCCGGAGGTGACAGAGGAGCCGTCCGAAGAGACGGAGGAACCGGACGAAAAGCGTCAGCGGGGGGTGATCCGCACCGATACCCGGGTTTCCTTCGGCAGCAGCCTGACGGTGGAAGAGAACGAGCAGACCCTGGACGTGGTGGTCTTCGGTGGCTCGTTGACGATCCTCGGCGAGGTCCGTGGCGACGCGGTGGCCTTCGGGGGCCCGATCCGGATCGAAGGTGAGGTCGACGGTGACGTCGCCGCGCTGGGCGGCCCGGTGCGGCTCGGACCCGAAGCGGTGGTCAACGGCGAGATCACCAGCATCGGCGGCGGAGTGACCAAGGCCCCGGGTAGCGTGGTCCGCGGCGTGGTGACGGAGCTCTCGGGCGGTCCGATCTTCGAGGTCGACGACATGGACTTCGACTTCGGAGACGGAGATCTCGACTGGTTGTGGCCCGGGAGCTGGTTCGGCTTCGGCTGGAACGACGGCCTGGACCTGATCGGCAATGCCATCGTGCTCTCCCTGGTGATCCTCGGCCTGCTCCTCCTGTCGGGCAGCCTGGTGCCCCGGATCGCCGATCGGGTGGAGCTGGAGCCCTGGAAGTCGGCCCTGGTCGGGCTGCTGGTGCAGGTGCTCTTCTTCCCGGTGGTCGGGCTGGTCTGCATCATCCTGCTGATTTCCGTGGTAGGCATTCCACTGGCGATCCTGGCGTTGCCCCTCAGCCTGGTGGTGCTGGTGGTGCTCTTCTTCTTCGGCTACGCGGCCGTGGCGCTCAGCGCCGGACGCTGGCTCGGTCGCCGGTTCGATCGCCAGATCGAGAGCAACTACGTGCTCGCGTTGATGGGCATCCTGCTGATCCAGGGCTGGTCGATCCTCGGCGAGATGCTCGGATTCTTGCCCGGACCGATTCGTTTTACCGCGGTGCTGCTGGTGATCGGTGGTTTCCTCCTGAAGTACGTGGCCTGGACCACCGGCCTCGGTGCCATGGTTCTGCACGTCTTCGGACCGAAGTCGGTCCCGCCTCCGCTACCACCGGCCTGGGAGGATCCCGACGATTCCTACGATCCGCAGCTACCCGCCTTCCACGAGAGCCGCGACGAGAGCTCGGATCTCGACGACACCGAGCCGTTCGACGACACCGAGCCGTTTCCGGAGGGCTCCGAAACCAGTGACTCGGCGGGGCCGGCTCCTTTCACGGACGATCTCCCGCCGGCCGAGGACGATCCTTTTCGCCATCGGGACAGCGAGGTCGACGCCGCTCTCCGAGACGCGGAAGGCGAGGCGGGGCCCGGAGAAAAAGGCGACGAGAGCGACGAGAGCGACGACGAAGACCGCGCGGGCAAGGCCTGAGCTCGACACCTTCCGGTGGGCTCAGCCGGCCGGGAGGTGGCCGCGCAGGCGTTCGACGAGGAGAGTGCGGCGGCGGTGGGAGGTCTCGGTCTCCACCGCCAGCTGCAGGGCCCGCCGACTCGCCACCAGGATCACCAGCTTCCGCCCCCGGGTCATGGCGGTGTAGAGCAGATTCCGCTGCAGGAGCGTGAAGTGTTGTGTGTGCAGCGGTATCACCACGCAGGGATACTCGCTGCCCTGGCTCTTGTGGATCGAGCAGGCGTAGGCCAGCACCAGCTCGTCGAGATCCTGCCGCTCATAGGCCACCTCGCGGCCCTCGAAGTCGATCCGTACTCTTTCCGCTTCCGGATCCTGCCCCGCCACCCGCCCGGTGTCGCCATTCCAGACCTCCAGGTCGTAGTTGTTGCGGCGCTGCATCACGCGGTCTCCGACCCGGAGGAGCTGCCCCGCCTGGGCGATCGCCTCGCCCTCGGGGTTGAGCAGTGCCTGGAGCTCGGCATTGAGCTGGTTGGCTCCGAGCAGGCCGCGTCGCATCGGGGTCAGGATCTGGATGTCGCGCAGAGGATCGAAGCCGAAGGTCTTGGGGATCCGTTCCGCCACCAGCCGTTTCAGGGTCCCGAGCAGGGCATTGGGATCTTCGCGTTCGATGAGAAAGAAATCGCCGTCGGGCTGGGGGCTCGAGACGGGCAGCCGGGCCCCGCGAACGCGATGGGCGTTCACCACGATCAGGCTCTCGCGGGCCTGGCGGAAGATCTCTTCCAGCCGCACGACTTCCAGGGTCTGCGACTCGATCAGGTCCCCGAGCACCCGCCCCGGGCCGATCGACGGCAGCTGATCCACGTCGCCGACCAGCAGCAGGCGAGCCTCGGGAGGCAGGGCCTTGGTCACGTGGTAGGCGAGGGTGGTGTCGAGCATCGAGGCCTCGTCGACCACCAGCAGATCGGCGGTGAGCGGGTGATCGGGGCCACGAGCGAAGGTGCGCTCCTGCGGGCTGTACTCGAGCAGCCGATGCAGGGTCTTGGCCTCCACGCCGGTCGCCTCTCCCAGGCGCTTCGCCGCCCGCCCGGTCGGGGCCCCGAGCTGGACCCGCAGGCCTTTGCGAGTCAGGATCTCGACGATCCCGCGGACGAGGGTCGTCTTGCCGGTACCCGGACCGCCGGTGATCACCAGTACCTTCTCCGTCAGGGCGCGTTCGAGCGCTCGCCTCTGCTGCTGCGCGAGCTGGATGTCTTCGCGAGACTCGTACCACTCCAGGGCCCGGGCGACGTCGATTCGTAACGGCAGGAGGTGTTGCCCGCTCAGCTGCCGCAGCCGCTCGGCGAGGCCTCGCTCCGCCACCGCGAGGGGCACGGGGAAAATGGGAGCCTGGTCGGCACCGAGGGGAAGAGCCGCGCCGAGGCTCTCGGCGATCAGCGCCCCCTCTCGCAGGAGCTCGTCGAGCGCCTGCTCGAGGATCTCCTGGGGCACCAGGCTCTCGCCGGCCGCCAGGAGATCGGAGGTTTCGCGGATCAGCAGGGACCGGGGGGAGTAGGTATGGCCACTCTCGGTGGCCTGGCGCAACGTGTGCATCAGACCGGCTGCGGCGCGACGGGGCGAATCGTGGGGAATGCCCAGGCTGTGGGCGATCTTGTCGGCGGTGCGAAAGCCGACTCCGTAGATCTCGCGCGCCAGGCGGTAGGGGTCGTTGCGCACCGTCTGCACGGCTTCCTGCCCGAAGCGTTTGTAGATCCTGAGAGCGAACGAGGTCGAGATCCCGTAGGACTGGAGGAAGACCATCACGTCCTTGATCTCGCGTTGCTCGCGCCAGGCATCGCGGATCCGCGTGCTGCGAACCTGCCCGATTCCTTCCACCTCGGCCAGGCGATGAGGCTGCCGGTCGATGATGTCGAGGGTGTCGAGGCCGAAACGCTGCACCAGGCGGCGCGCGATCTCGGGGCCGATGCCCCGGATCAGTCCCGAGCCGAGGTATTTCTCGATGCCGATGAAGGTGTTCGGCTGGATGGTCAGAAAGGAGTCGGCGCGGTACTGCTTGCCGAATTTGCGATCGTTGACCCAGCGTCCCGAGAGGCGCAGATTCTCCCCTGCCTGGATTCCCGGCAGGTGGCCCACGGCGGTGACCTCGCCCTTGCCACGGACCACCAGACGGGCCACGGTCCAGCCGTTGTCTTCGTTGTGGTAGACGATGCGTTCGACGGCACCTTCGATGGATTTGTCGCGGCTCACGGATCGGTGGGCATTCTATCCTCTCGGCGTTGCTCCCCGGGCGAACGCGGAAGCCGGCTTTCGGTTTGGTGCTACCATGCAAAAGAGGAAGATTGCCGATGAGCCTCTATTCGCGCCTGGTTACGCCGATTTTCATGTTGGGGATCGGGGCGTTTGCGCTGGTGTTTCTGCAGTGGAAGCTCGACCTGGGCAGATTTGCCGAGAGCCCCCAGCGGCTGGTTCTTCAGCACGGCGGGCGGGCGATCGTCGGCGGGGGGCAGGCGAGCCTGGATTTTGCTGCGGTCGATGGCGCGGCCGGTGAGTTCGTGCTCCGCTGCTCGCAGGAAGACCGGCGATTTCGCCTGGAGCCCAGCGAAGTGGCGTCGGAAGCCTGCGGCGTCCGGGTCGGTCTCTCGGGAATCGAAGGCGGGCTTTCGCCTCGGGATCCGGTGGTGGCGATCCTGGAGGTGATCTGGGAGACTCCCGACCGGAAGGACGGAATTTGAAGGTCTACGACTACGTGATCGTCGGAGCGGGATCGGCGGGTTGTGTTCTCGCCCACCGACTGAGTGAAGACCCCACCTGCCGCGTGCTGCTGCTCGAAGCCGGCCCCGTCGACAAACACTGGAAGATCCACACGCCGGCCGGCTTCGTGAAGCTCTTCAAGGGCCCTCTGGACTGGGCCTTTCACACCTCCCCCGAGGCGCAATTGAACGATCGGCGGCTGTACTGGCCCCGGGGCCGGGTTCTGGGTGGCTCGAGCTCGATCAACGCCATGCTCTACATCCGCGGGCACCGCAAGGACTACGACGGCTGGCGCGATGCCGGCAATCCCGGCTGGGGATACGACGACGTCCTGCCCCTGTTCAAACGGTCCCAGGACCAGCAGCGGGGAGCCTCCGAGCACCACGGGACCGGCGGCCCGCTCTCGGTGGCGGATCCGATCAGCCCGAATCCTCTCTCGGCCGCCTTCGTGGCCGCCGGGGAGGAGCTGGGGTGGCCGCGCAACGACGACTTCAACGGAACGGCCCAGGAAGGGTTCGGCTGGTACCAGGTGAACCAGAAGCGGGGCCGCCGCGCGAGCTCCGCCGTCGCCTTTCTGCGGCCGGCAAGGCGCCGGCACAACCTCGAGGTCCGCACCGGCGCCCGGGTCCACCGGGTGCTCTTCGAGGGGGCTCGCGCTGTCGGCGTGGAGCTCGGCACCCGCTCCGGAGTCGAAGTCGTGCAGGCGGGGCGGGAGGTGATCCTCAGCGCCGGTGCCATCGGCTCGCCGCATCTGCTCCTGCTCTCCGGCGTCGGACCGGCCGAAGAGCTCCGGCGACACGAGATCGACGTGGTGGCGGATCTCCCCGGCGTGGGAGGCAACCTGCAGGATCATCCGGTAGTGTCGGTGATCTGCCGCTCGAAGCTGGACATCGGCCTCGACAACGCCGAGACCCTCGGCAATCTCCTGCGGTATCTCCTGGCGCGCAAGGGGCCGTTCACGTCGTCGATCTGCGAGGCCGGGGCCTTCTTCTCCAGCCGAGCTCTGGAAGATCCAGCGCCCGGCCGACCGGCAGACGGCGAGGCACCCGATCTCCAGCTACATTTCCTGCCCGCCGCCCTGCGGGACCACGGCTTCGACACCGCGACCGACCAGGGCTACAACATCGGCGTGACCCTGATCCGCCCCCGGAGCCGAGGGCGGATCTCCCTCGAGAGCGGCGATCCTCGGGCCTCTCCCCGCATTGAAGCCCGCTACCTCTCCGAGCCGCGCGATCTCGAGATCCTCGTCCGCGGCGTCACCTTCGCCCGGCGCCTGGCGACCACCCGAGCCCTCGGCGAGCACACCGACGTCGAGGTGAGCCCCGGGCCCGAGGTCTCGGGAGACGAAGCTCTGGCCGCTTTCGTCCGCGGGTCACTGCAGACCCTCTACCATCCCACCGGCACCTGTCGCATGGGCCCCGCCTCGCAGCAGGACGACGCGCTACCGCCGGTGGTGGATCCCGAGCTACGGGTTCACGGCGTCGAGGGCCTGCGCGTGATCGACGCCTCGATCATGCCGGAGATCATCGGCGGCAACACCAACGCTCCGACCTTGATGATCGCGGAGAAGGGGTCCGATCTGATTCGAAGCGCTGTTGTTTGATTCTGTGTACATTTGTGCATACAATTGCATATGGACTTCGAGTGGGACAGGGAGAAGGCGCGGGAGAACCTGAAGAAACACGGAGTCGACTTCGCAGACGCGGCCCTGGTGCTCGAAGACGAATTCGCTCTGACCCTGGAAGACTGGGCGAGTGAATCGGAAGAAAGATTCATCACTCTGGGCAGGAGGCCGGTGGGAGACCTGCTGGTCGTGGTTTACACCTGGCGAGGTGAGAGTGTGCGAATCATCTCTGCACGCAGAGCGACACGAAGGGAATCCAGAAAGTACGAGGAAGGTCGATGAGAGACGAATACGACTTTGGTGGGGCACGGAGAGGGCCTGTCGCTACCGCTCGGTCCGGAAAGACCCGAATCACGATCCGGCTCGACGACGAAGTGCTGGCCTGGTTCAAGGAGCAGGTTCATCTCGCGGGAGGAGGCAACTACCAGACTCTCATCAACCAGGCGCTTCAGGATCACATTGCGCAAAGACCGGAGCCTCTGGAAGAAATCCTGCGTCGCGTGCTCCGCGAGGAGCTGGACCGAGCCAGCTGATCTTTCTCCGACTTGATCGGTCCTCCAGAGATCGAGCTGACGCCTGACCATGCGTCCGGGCAGATCGACCAGGGAGCGGCTCGTTCCCGGGTTCCAGGCAGCTCGCCGGGGCCATAGAATCCCGATGTCCGAGCGACACGATCTGTCACGAGGGAACGAGGGAACGAGGGAACGAGGGAATGGTACGTCGAAACGAGAGAATCTTGCGCTGGGAGAGTCGGCGATGAGCCGTGAGGGAGAGGCGCGGATCGCCGAGCTACGGGCGGAGCTCGAGCGGCACAACGAGCTGTACTACGTGTTTGCCCGGCCGGAGATCAGCGACCAGGCGTTCGACGCTCTCCTGCGGGAGCTGATCGAGCTCGAGCGGGAGCATCCACACCTCCACAGTGCCGATAGCCCCAGCCAGCGGGTGGGGGGCGCGCCGGTGGAAGGATTCGAGCAGGTGGCGCACGAGCCGCCGATGCTCTCGCTCGACAATACCTACAGCTTCGAGGAGGTGGAGGGCTGGGTCGAGCGCCTACGCCGGCTCGAGCCCGATGCCGAGCTGGCCTGGGTGGCGGAGCTCAAGCTCGACGGTGTCTCGATCTCCTTGATCTACGAAAACGGCATCCTCACTCGGGCGGTGACCCGAGGCAACGGCACCGTGGGAGACGATGTCACCGCCAACGTGCGCACCATCCGTACCTTGCCCCTGCGCCTGCGAGGGGAGGTGCCCGAGCGTCTGGTGCTGCGTGGCGAGATCTACATGCCGCGCCCGGTCTTCGAGCGCCTCAACGAGGAGCGAGAGAAGGCCGGGGAGGCGCTCTACGCCAATCCGCGCAACACCACCGCCGGCACCGTGCGCCTGCTCGACAGCCGCGAGGTGGCCCGCCGCGGCCTCAAGGTTGCGGTCTACCAGTGCGCCGCCGGCCTCGAGGCGGCGAGCCACGGCGAGTCTCTGGAGGCCCTGCGGAGCTGGGGTCTGCCCATGGAGTCGCGGTGGCAGCTCTGTGCCTCGGTGGAGGAGATCCGGGCCTACATCGAGACCTGGCGGGATCGGCGTCGCGGGATGGAGTTCGAGACCGATGGCGTGGTGCTCAAGATCGACGATCTCGATCTCCAGGAGCGACTCGGCGTGACCGCCAAGGCGCCGCGCTGGGCGGTGGCCTACAAATTCGCCGCGGAGCAGGCGGAGACGGTGGTCCGTGCCATCAGCGTGCAGGTCGGGCGTACCGGGGCGCTGACACCCGTGGCCGAGCTCGAGCCGGTGCTGCTCGCCGGCACCACGGTGAAGCGAGCCACACTCCACAACTACGAAGACCTGGCCCGCAAGGACATTCGGGTCGGCGATACGGTGTTCCTGGAGAAGGGCGGCGACATCATCCCCAAGGTGGTCGCCGTACGCCCCGAGCTCAGACCCGCCGGAGCCGAGCCCTACGAGATTCCGAAGGAGTGTCCGGTCTGCGGGCAGCCGGTGGTCCGGTTCGAAGGAGAGGTGGCTCTGCGCTGCGTCAACGCCGGATGCCCGGCGGTGGTCCGGGAGTCCATCGGCCACTATGTTTCCCGCAATGCCATGAGCATCGAAGGGTTGGGCGACAAGCTGATCGACCAGCTGCTACGCGAAGAGCTGATCGTCGACTACACGTCGCTCTACGCTCTGCAGAAGAACGATCTCGCCCGGCTCGAAGGTTGGGGCGAGAAATCGGCGGTCAACCTGCTGGCCGAGATCGAGAAGAGCAAGGAGCGACCGCTGGCCTTCCTGCTCCACGCGCTGGGGATCCGATTCGTGGGCTCGCGGGTGGCCAAGATTCTCGCCGAGCGCTTCGGCGATCTCGATCGGCTGGCCGCCGCCAGCCAGGAGGAGCTCGAAGCTGTCGAAGAGGTGGGGCCGAAGGTCGCCGCCAGTGTCCTTGCCTTCTTCGCCGACGAAACCAACCGTCAGCGCATCGAGGCTCTGCGGGCTCACGGCGCGAGATTCACCCAGCCCCGGAAAGAGAAGGCCGCGGGCTCGCCCTTCTCCGGCAAGACCGTGGTGCTCACCGGGACTCTGTCGCGTCCCCGCGGGCAGGTGAAGAAACAGCTCGAGGCCCTGGGGGCCCGGGTCAGCGGCTCGGTTTCGAAAAAGACCGATTTCCTGGTGGCCGGCGAGAGCGCCGGCTCCAAGCTGACCAGGGCAGAGAGCCTGGGAGTCGACGTGATCGACGAGGCCGAGCTCGACGCCCTGCTCGCCGGCTGACGGCTCGACGCTTGCCGACCCAGTGTGCCAAAATCGCCGGCCATGTCGGATCAGCCCCAAGTCATCGTCATCGACGACGAGACCGGTTCTCGGGAATCGATGGCCATCGCCATCGAAAAAGCCGGGCTCTCGGTCCGTACCTTCGACGACGCCCGCCACGCCCTCGACTATCTGCAGGAGAATCCCCTTGTCCGCCTGGCGGTCTGCGATCTCAAGATGCCGAAGATGGACGGCCTGGCGTTCCTCAACCAGGTGCGGGAGCGCGAGATCGACCTCGCGGTGATGCTGGTCACCGGTTTCGGCAGCATCGAGTCGGCGGTGGAGGCGATGCGGGTCGGGGCCGACGACTACCTCACCAAGCCGGTCGACCTCTACGAGCTGCGGCGCCGGGTCCAGAACCTGCTGGAGAACCGGCAGCTCAAAGAAGAAGTCAGCTCGCTGCGCCAGATGCTCGACAAACGGTACGGCTTCGAGAGCATCATCGGCAAGTCCGAGGTCATGGAGCACCTCTTCGAGCAGATGAAGATGGTGGCCCCCACCCGTTCCAGCGTCTTGATCGTCGGCGACAGCGGTACCGGCAAAGAGCTGGTGGCCAACGCTCTACACGTCAACAGCCCGCGGGCCGGCGAGCGGTTCCTGGCCATCAACTGCGGCGCGATTCCCCACGAGATCCTGGAAAGTGAGCTCTTCGGGCACGAACGAGGGGCCTTCACCGGGGCGGTGGCGCGCAAGATCGGCAAGTTCGAGCTCGCCCACAAGGGTACGCTCTTTCTCGACGAGATCTCCGAGCTCTCCCCGGCACTGCAGGTCAAGCTCCTCCGGGTGCTGGAGGAGCGCCGGGTCATGCGGGTCGGAGGCAGCGAGCTGATCGAGGTCGACTTCCGGCTCATCGCCGCCACCAACCGTTCTCTCGAGGAAATGGTCGAGGACGAGAAGTTTCGGGAAGATCTCTACTACCGGCTGAAGGTCGTGACCCTCGAGATTCCGCCCCTGCGGGAGCGCTACGGCGACCTCGCCCTGCTGGCGGAGCACTTCTTGGAGGACTTCTGCCAGGAGCACGGCAAACCTCCGTCCCAGCTCTCGGCCAAGGCCCTCGAGGCCATGTCGCGCTACGCCTGGCCGGGCAATGTGCGTCAGCTGCGGAACGTGCTCGAATCGATGGTGATCTTTCATCCCGGCGGAGAGATTCCGCCCGAGGCCCTGCCGGCCGAGATCCGCGACGCCACCACCATCTCCGGCGGCCACGCCGCGGTGCAGCCCATGATGGGTCCTGCCCGCACCATGGACGAAATCGAACGCCAGGCGATTCTCGAGACCCTCGAGCGCACCGGCGGTCATCGCGCCGAGGCGGCCCGGCTGCTGGGCATCGGCCTGCGGACTCTGCAGCGCAAACTGAAGGATTATCGAATCCAGGGATACTTCGAGGACTGAACGATGGATCTACCGGCAGACATCCAGCTTCACAGCGAGCTCCTGGGAATCAAGGGCGGCAAAGGAACCCTGGTGGCCATCAACCCGCACGGCTACTACGAGGTCCACTGCAAATTCGGTGACAACCTCCACAAAGTGATGCTGCCGATCCAGAACACCGTGATCGTCTTCCGCCAGCCCGTTCCTCAATACGTCTCCGAGGGCGATATCGAGCGGTAGCTCGGATCCGCCCCGCAGAGCCACCGGGTCGCCCCGCCCCGCAAGAGCGGCCCTTCCGACCCGAAGATCCCGGCCTCAGATTCTGGGTGCCTCCACCGCAGCGGCCTCGCGGCCGTCGAGAGCGGGCGCCACCACCTCGGTGAGGAACTCCTCGACCTGCTGGGAGGAACGTCCGGTGAAGAGCACGGGATCGAGCCAGCCTTCGACCTCCTCGCGCACGAGACGGAAGTCGGCGTCGGCGAGCACCCGGTCGATCAGGGGATTGGCGCCGCCGGTTTCCACCACGGCCTGGGCTTCGAGGCTGTACTGCCGCAGGCGCTCGTGCAGCTCCTGGCGGTCGCCTCCGCGCAGTACCGCCTCCATCCGCAGTGTCTCGGTGGCCATGAAGGGCAGCTCACGGTCGACCCGGGCCGCCACCGCCGCCTCGCGTACCACCAGACCCTGGGACAGGTGGGCCAGGAGGCCGAGGATGGCGTCGGCGGTGAGAAAGGCATCGGGAAGCACCAGGCGCCGGTTCGAAGAATCGTCGAGGCTGCGCTCGAGCCACTGGGTGCTGGTGTTCAAGAGACCGTTGAAGCTGTCGGTCATCAGGCGCCGGGAGAGGCCGCAGAGCCGCTCGGCGCGCACCGGATTGCGCTTGTAGGCCATGGCGGAGGAGCCCACCTGCTTCTGGTCGAAAGGCTCCGAGAGCTCCCCGACACCCTGCAGCAAGCGCAGGTCGGTGCCCATCTTGTGGCAGGACTCGGCGATCCCGGCGAGAGTCTGCAACACCTGGGTATCCTGCTTGCGGGCGTAGGTCTGGCCGGTGACCGGGAACGAGCCCTCGAAATCGAGCTTCTCGGCGAAGAGGCGATCGAGGCGGCGCACTTTTTCGCCGTCGCCGCCGAAGAGGGTGAGGTAGCTGGCCTGGGTGCCGGTGGTGCCCTTGGTGCCGCGGCAGCGCAGTCGCTGGCGGCGGAGGTCGAGCTCGGCGAGGTCGAGGGTCAGATCCTGGAGCCAGAGGCAGGCACGTTTGCCCACGGTGGTGAGCTGTGCCGGCTGGAAGTGGGTGTAGGCCAGGGTCGGAAGATCCTTGGTGCGGCGGGCAAACGCCGCGAGCCCCGCGATGGCGGCGATCAGGTGCCGCTCGAGGATCGCCAGGGCCTCGCGGGTGAGCAGGACATCGGTATTGTCGGTGACGAAGGCGCTGGTGGCGCCCAGGTGCAGGATCCCGCCGCCCACCGGGGCCAGCTCGGCGAAGTGCCGCAGGTGGGAGACCACGTCGTGCCTCGTCTGGGCCTCGATCTCCGCCACGCGCTCGAGATCGATCCGGTGCTCCGCCCGGCGCAGATCGGCGAGCTGCTCGTCGGTGATCTCCAGCCCCAGCTCCTGCTGGCACTCGGCGAGGGTGATCCACAGGCGGCGCCAGGTGCGGAAACGGTGCTCGGCGGAGAAGAGGCGTGCCATCTCGCGAGAGGCGTAACGCTCGTGCAGAGGATTCTGGGGCACCAGGGAGCGGTCTTCACGGGTCGACGTCGAGGTCGAGTTCATGGGTGGGAAGTCTCCGGTCGGATTCGGTCGGGTCAGCGGGCCCGAGCTCGGCGGCCCGGGTTCGGTGGGTCCGGAGGATTGTAGCAAGCTCGTCCACGATGGGCGAAGCTGCTATGCTCCAGCCCGCCCTTCGAACGACAACGACCAGCGCCAGGTGAGACATGACGATTGGAGTACATTCGGAAATCGGCCGTCTGCGCCGGGTTCTGATCCACCGCCCTGGATTCGAGATCGACCGCATGGTGCCTTCGTTGATGGAGCGGCTGCTCTTCGACGACATCCTCGACGGCGAGAACGCCCGGGCCGAGCACGACTCGTTCACCGAAATCCTGCGTTCCGCGGGTGTGGAGACGGTGGATCCGCAGACCTTGCTGGCCGAGGCACTGCAGGAGCCGGCGGCTCGGGAGCAGATCCTCGAACGGCTCGAGAGCGAGCCCGCGGACCTCCTTGCAGACCTCCGCGACGCCGAGGCCACAGAGCTGGCCACCCGGCTGGTGGCCGGAGTGCTCAACCCGGAGCCCGACCAGCGAGAGAGGCTGCGCTCGTTCTACCGCCTGGCGCCGATTCCCAACTACTTCTTCCAGCGAGATCCCCAGGTGGTGCTCGGCGACCGGGTGGTCTTCTCCGCCATGGCCACCGAGGCCAGAGAGCGGGAGCCGCTGCTGGCACGAACGGTGTTCGAGCATCATCCGGCTCTGGCCGGCGCCCGGCTGCACGATCTCTCGGCCGACACCGGACAACCTCGCCTCGAGGGGGGGGACGTGTTGGTGCCGAGCCCGGAGGTGCTGTTGGTGGGTGTGAGCGAGCGCAGCAACCGGCGCGGGGTCGAAGCCCTGGCGAGCCTGTTCCACGGAGACTCCGAGTCGACGTTTCGCCACATGGTGGTGGTCGAGCTACCGCCCCAACGCTCCTATATGCACCTCGATACGGTGTTCACCTTCATCGACCAGGGATTGTGCCTCGCCTATCCGCCGGTCATCGCCAGAGGTGGGCAGGAAGTGGGCGGGGTCTACCGCATCGACCTCCGGGCGCGCGAGCTCACGTACACCGTCTGCAGCGATCTGGCGAGCGCCCTCGGGGGGATCGGTCTCGACATCGAGCTGATCCCGTGTGGTGGCTCCCACCTCATCGACCAGAAGCGCGAGCAATGGACCGACGGCGCCAATGCCTTCGCGGTGGCGCCCGGGGTCATCATCCTCTACGGGCGCAACCACAAGACCATGGAAGAGCTGTCGCGACGGGGTTGGCGGGTGGTCGCGGAGAAAGACGTGTTATCGAGGCGCGAAGCCGTGCTCGGCCACGGGCCCACCGTGGTCACCCTGGTCGGCTCGGAGCTCTCCCGGGCCCGCGGCGGCCCGCGTTGCATGACCATGCCGCTGCTCCGGGATTCCCTCTGACGAGCGCCTCGGCGGGCGCGCGAGCGGGTATCGTGGCGAGAGGGAAGGATCGCCAGAACCGCGAGGTACGCAGTACAATACGGCCTCGAACCATGCGGCTTCGAACCACGGAACGTCGTGCCGGCCTCGACTCGGGCGGAGCGTAGGCTTTCGCCACCTCGCAAGGATTCTCGATGTTGCAGCTTCGCTTCAGAGTCGAGGGAGAGGAAAGATCTCTCCCACTCACCAGCCCGGAGACCTACTTCGGGCGTAGCGGTGAAAACGAGGTCGTGCTGCCCGACTATTCGGTCTCCCGTCGTCACGCAGTCGTGCGCCGCGAAGGAGAGCAGTGGTTCGTCTTCGACCTCAAGAGCACGAATGGTGTGCAGGTCAATCAGGTCGGGGTCGAGAGAGCCCCGCTGCGGGCCGGCGATCTGTTGAAGATCGGTGTGTTCGAGATCCGGATCGAAGACACCGGAGCGGCCCGACCCGAGGAGCCCAACGCCCCTTCGAGGCCCGATCTCGTTCCGATCCAGGAGGGGCCGACCCGCACCGGATCGCCGCCGCCCGGATCCGGCCCCCCACGAGGCTCTCAGCTGCGGCAGACCAGACCCCGCTCGGTGGTGGCCAGCTCGTCTCCGTCGCCGCCCTTGGGGCACTTCGCCGCGCCGGCAGCGGGAGGTCCCGCGAACGCCGGCCCCCCGTCGGTACCGCCCCCGCCGGCCTTCGAGCCGCCACGGAGCGGGAGCAAGGAGATCCCGAGCGGCGCGATCTCCAACGCTACGATCATTCGTCCGCTCTCCGACCTCTCGACCTCTTTTCTCGCCGGGGATGCCGACCCCGACTCGCCGACGGCGACCCGGCAGAGCAAACGGGAGGCCCTCGACCAGGCCTACTCGAGCCATGTCTTCGGTTTCCTGATCCGCCTCGGGCAGCTGTTGATCACCACCAGCTCCGACGATCAGATCCTCCAGCACGTCATGGACATCGCCTTCGACGCCCTTCCCGTGGACCGGGGCTTCATTCTGCTGCGCAACGAGAAGACCGGGGCCACGGTGTGCGAGCTGGTTCGGCGGAACGACCAGGTCGAGCTGCGGCCCAAGGGAGAAGTGCCGATCTCCAAGACCATGCTCGAGGAGGTCATGCGCGAGCGGGTGGCACTGCTGACGTTCGATGCCCTCTCCGACCAGCGCCTGGCGGGAACCGAGTCGGTCCGGATCCACCAGATCC
Source organism: uncultured Thermoanaerobaculia bacterium (assembly GCA_964565225.1). Lineage (GTDB taxonomy): Bacteria > Acidobacteriota > Thermoanaerobaculia > Multivoradales > J023 > CAZMEL01. Next base: position 17,975 of record CAZMEL010000152.1, read on the forward strand.
GGGCGGCGATGTGCACACCGCTCTGGTCGGGAGAAAAGATCATCGGTGTCATGCAGCTCGATACCCCACACCACACCGGGAGCTTCACCGAGCAGGACGTCGACCTGCTGGCCACCCTCGCCAACTATTGCGCGGTGGCGATCGAGCGCAATCGCAACGCCCGCGACGCGGAATTTCAGCGCGGGGTACGCAATCGCCTGGAGCGCTACCACTCCCCGGCGGTGATCGAGCAGGTCTTGCAGGAAGACCCGGCCGACGAAGGGGTGCGTGGCCTGAAGCAGGCGGAGGTCTCGGTGCTCTTCGCCGACATCGTGGGTTTCACCGCCTTCTCCGAGAACTCCGAGCCCGAAGAGGTGGCGGCGCTCATGAAAGGGTTCTTCACCCACGCGGTGGAGGCTATTTTCAGCACCGGCGGTACGCTCGACAAATTCATCGGCGACTGCGTGATGGCGTTCTTCGGTGCGCCCATGCAACAGGAAGACCACGCCTATCGAGCGGTGCTGGCCGC
>CAZMEL010000153.1:0-18424 GCA_964565225.1 uncultured Thermoanaerobaculia bacterium
GTCCTCTGGTGCTCGTGCCACAGCCCGAGCGCGTGGCCGACCTCGTGGACAACCGTTCCGAAGGGGCAGCCAAAGGCATCGAGCTCGATGGTCTGGCGCCCCCCCTGCCGCCCGACCCACGACCGGCAGACCCCCGCCGTGTTCACGAAGTCCACATAGTCGGCCTGGGTGGTGCGAGGAATGAAACGGACCGCGGTCAGATCCTCGACATGTTGCATGGCATCGAGAATCGTCTGCTCCTGGACCGCGGAGCCAACACTGATCGTGAACGGTACGGTGTTGTTCGACCAGCGAAAGGAGCTACCGTTGATTCCCGTCGCATGGTCGGGGTCGTTTCGCTCGAACCAGAGCCGCTCGAACTCCTTGGCGATCCACGCCCGGCCTTCGTTGTCGACGGTGATCAGGATGTCGCCATCCAGAACCGCCGTACCGTCGGGCAGGTGTGAGTAGTCCACGACCGAGGTCGAGCCGTCGGCGAGGTGAAGAATCGCTTGCCTCGGCTCTGCGCCTGCTGGTAGCTGGCCCTCATAGGTTACCGATCCCTGGAGGCCCGAGGAGCCGGGTAACCGAGCGCTGGCGTTCGGCAACTGGGCGGTTGCGGCGGTCGTGGCCAGGAGCGAAGCCACGAGTATGGAGAGAGTACGCATTCGCATGAGATTCCTTTCGCTTTTCCGCGACCGACCCGGTCGGCCGGTCGGCAGGATGGGCCAAAGGGTTCTGCAGGCGCAGAACCCAGATCGAATGCAAAATATATCTATTGCGATGTTCGAATGGAATCGAAATCCCCCACCCAGGTGCCACCCCCACCCAGGTGCCACCCAAATCGGATTCTTTTGTTTTCAGCAGTTTACGCTTGACGAGCCGATTCAGCAGCCGCCGGTGACCGCCGACCAGGCGGCACAGTCACCCGACTCGAATCCATCCGCAAACAACTCGGCCTCACAGCCGGCCGGCACGTCGAAGGCCGCGATTTCGTCGCCCACGACGTCTTCGCTGCCGGCCTCGGCGGAGAGGCCGAGGCCGCGTTTGGCGAATCCGCGCCAGATCTGGCACTGGAAGGCGCCACCGTGGTGGGTGAGGTCGGCGAGGAGGATGGCGTTGCGGGCGTCGACGAAGGAGGGCTCGCAGGGTTGGAGCTTCATGCCGTCGACGACGAGCTGGACGAGGAGGTTGTTGCCGCCGGATCCCCGGGCGAGGTCGGGGTCGAAGCCGCGGATGGCGACCAGCTCCCAGTAGATCTCCCAGAGCATCGACATCCACACCGTACCCACCCCGTGGGGAATGCTCACCTGGTCGAGATCTCCATAGGTGAGGGGATTGAGCGCGAGATCGGTGGTGTACGGGAACTGTCGCAGGCCGGGGCCGTCGGGCTCTTCGAAGAGCAGGTAGGTGGCGATGCCGCGGGGTTTCGTGGGGGTGTCTTCGGCGCGGGCCGAGAGCACGAGGGTCCAGAGATCGCTCCATCCCTCGCCCGCCTGCTCCATGTTGAAGAGGCAGCCGGCGTTGTCGGCGCCCCCGGTCAGGCGACGGCTGATGCCGTGGCCGAATTCATGGGCGATGATCCCGTTGTCGAGGGCGCCATCGCGGTCGGGCAGAACTTTGCGCAGGGTGACCGCCACTCCCGGGTCGGGAATTCGCTCGAGCAGGAGGGCGCCGTCGGCGGCGCCGATCATCAGGGAGGGAATGGTGACGAAGATCCCGTTCTGGCCGGCTCCCATGGCAATGACACCGTTGGGCAGCTGCTGGTTGTTGATCACGATGCCGGCGACCGCCCCGGCGTTTTCGAGATTCAGTACCTTCGTGCCGAACTCGCAGAAGCCACGCTCGACCATTCCCACCAGCCCTTCGAGGCTGCCCGCGGGTAGGGGCTCGCAGCCGTCGTGCACGGTGCCTCCGCCGTCTCCCGCCACGCCGTCGTCGACCTGGACCACGGTTCCGCCGACGCCCAAGCCATCGAGCTCGGCGCCGAAACGGGCGAGCCCGGCGGCGTAGTCGCCAGCGATGTCGGCGGGGGAGTCGACGGTGAGAACGGGCGGCGCCTGCCAGCGGAACATCTCGATTCGCGGAGGGCTGCCGTCGGGCGGGGTGGCGAAGGTGGAGCTGTTGGTGCTCATGCCGTCCTGGGCATCGGCGCGCAGAGCGTCGGTTCCGAGGCCGCCACGACCGTAGTTGTTTTCCTGGAAGTTCCCGGCGGCCTCGTCGAAGCCGTAGTGATACGTGAGGTCGTGCAGCAGATTGGCGGCGGTGAAGAGGTTGACGATTCCGGCTTCGAGGTTGGTGCCCTCGAGCGGGTCGAGATCGGGGTCGGCCGGGAAGTCGAAGAGCAGCGAGGGCCCACCGTCGGGCTGCAGGCCGCCGGAGTTGTTGGCGTCGAGATCTTCTTGGGCCCGTACGTTGTTGCCCACGGTCAGGGTCGACTCGGGCCCGGTCGCCCCATCGGTGTCGTGCCAGCCGAAGGGAGAGGCGATGGGGTCTGCCGGCTCGACGAGCAAGGCCTGCCCCTCGCCGGTCTCGGCCTCACATTGGTGGGGGTTCTCACACTCGAGAGGCACCGCAAGGTAGATCGCGCCATCACCCGCGAAGGTGCTCGTCGCGGCGATGCCGAGACTGCAGAGGCTTCCGAGGCCCAACCACCTGGCTCGCGTCCATACCATGACATCAGTATACGACAGCCGCCGCGAGCCGGACCGAGCCTCGCCGAGCCGCGAAATCTATGAGTCCGTCGACAGCAACAGCGCCGCGCGCCGCCTTCCGGACTCCTCGGCGACCTCGAGAGGGGTTTCGCCGGCCCGGTTGCGAAGGCCGCGATCGGCGCCGGCTTCGAGCAGCAGCCGGAGGTTCTCCAACCGGCCCCAGCCCGCGGCGTGATGTAGCGGAGTGTTCTCCTCGCTGTCGCGCAGATCGACCTCGATCTCGCGCCGCTGCAGGAGCAGGGGCATCACCCGCGGCTCCCAGCAGGCGGCGCCGTGGTGCAGGGGGGTGGCACCCTCTTCGGCGCGGTGGAGCACCGACGCTCCGTGCTGCAGGAGCAGCGCCACCGCGTCGGCCCGGCCGTCGGCGATGGCGTAGAAAAGCGGGGTCCAACCGTTCGGATCGACGGGATCGACGCCGGGGAAGTAGGGGATCAGGGTTCGGAGGATCTCGAGATTGCCGCCGTAGGCCGCCAGGTGGAGCAGGCTCTGGCCCTCGGTGTTGTGCTCTCGCGCCCGGTCGGGCTCGAACAGCAGGTGGAAGACCTCGGCGTTTCCGTAGTATGCGGCCGTATGGACGGGAAGATTCTTTCGATGATCGGGCTCTCCCTGGGAGGTCCGTGCGAGGGTTCTCACCAGCTCGGCGTCGCCCCGCCGGGCTCCGACATGCAGGGGTGTGGTTCCTTCGTCGTCTCCGGCGTCGGGGTCGGCTCCGGCATGCATCAACGCCTCGATCATGGTCGGCGACGCCTGGTCCGCCGCCAGGTGCAGGGCCGTCTGCCCGCGGTCGTTGCGGGCGGTGGCGGGATCGCCGAGCCGCAGGAGCTCCCGGGCGATGGAGGGGTTGTCGAGGCGGGCGCATTTCATCAGGGGAGTTTCGTCGCGAGCATCGCGCCAGGGGATCTCACCGGGCGGGAGCAGAGCCTCGACCAGCTCGACATCGTCCTGGTAGCAGGACCAGTGGATCGGCAAGAAACCCGCGGCGTCGGGCCGGCCGCGATCGGCGCCGGTTTCCACCAGGTGCCGCGCGAGAGCGCCCCGACCCAGGCGAACGGCGAGGTGGAGAAGGGGTGGCTGGCCGGAAGGCGGGGCTGCCGAGAGATCCGGATCCTGGCTTCTCAGGGCTTCGAGGTCGTTGCGGACGATGGCGTCCGCCGTGCGGCGGTAGGGATCGTCTCCCACGAGGCGCGGCCCGAGTGGGCGAATCTCCTGATCGAAGCGGAGGAAGGCGTCGAGGAGGGGATCGCGCGGGTGGTCCCCGAGGTAGAGCATGAAGGGCTCGAAGCGTTGTAGGTGAAACTGGGAGGAGAGCTTCCAGTAGAGGACTCCCGCCAGGTCGGCCCGGCCTTCCACCCAGAGCCGATGCAGGGCCCGCATCGCCAGGGCTCGCTCTTGCGGATCGAAGGGTTGGGACGACCAGAAGAAGGCTCGGTCGTTCTCCACGATTCCCTCCGGATCCCACAGGGGGATGAAACCCTTCGAGCTCCAGGGCGCCACGGTCACACCCTGGCGACGGGTGTAGCCGAGCTCGGTGAAGACCACGGGCAACGAGAGATCGTGGGTCTCCCGAAACGTGTCGATGTCGGTGAAGATCTTCTGCCAGGCCGCGGTGAGGCCTTCTTCACCCAGCGGTGTCTCGAGGGTGGCGCGCAGGGGGAAATAGGCGTTGATGCCCATGAAATCGAGGGAATCCCAGAAGGAAACCTCGTGGTAGTTGTCGAAGTTGGCGGCCAGGGTCAGGCGCCCGCTGTAGACCTCTCGCACCTTCCTCGTGAGCTCGCGCCAGCGCGACTCCAGCAGGTGGCGACGCCGATTCATGGCGGCCAGGCGTTCGTCGATGCTGGCGCCCTTCTCGGCGAAGGTGTAGGCCCTGGCCCAGGTTCGCTCGGCCCGGTTTCGCTGCACCAGGAAGTTGTCGAGCACCGGGAAGTCGCCGGCCCCCATGCTTCGCCGAGCTTCTTCGGTGAAGAGGTGCTCCGAGCGGCCGACCAGGTTGCGCAGCCGCTCCTGGCTCTCGTCGTCGAGGTAGTACTCGGCGAGCCCGGGGATCTCGGTGACGGGCAGGGTCGCGGCGAGAGAGCTCATCTCGCTGGCGATGCCCAGCACCTCGACCCCTTCTTCCTCCGCGATGCGGCCCCACTGCAGGACGAAGTCGGTGTAGATATCGAACCACTGCTCGGTCGCCGCCTCGGTCTCCGGGTAGACCAGGCCGTGCCAGAGGAAGCGGTTCTCGGGCTCGTTGTGGTCGAGGGCCACCCGCAGGATCAGCACGACCTGCAGACCGTTCTGCCGCGCGGTGCGGATCTCCTGCAGCACCGCGGGCTCTTCTTCCTGGTACCAGATCTTGGCCGTATTCCAGGGACCCTGGTGGGCGTAGGCCGTGACCTGTACCGCGTTCATGCCCGCCTGGTGCAGCGCCGCCATCCACCGCTGGTGGTCGAGCTCGTGGGTCTGGATGCCGCCGAGCAGGAAGGGTCGGAGGGTGGGCTCGGGACCGGCGTGGGCAGGCATGGGAACGAGCCAGCTGGCGATGTAGAGGCCGAGGAGGAATCGGATCGTAGGGTTCGTCATGCTCGAAGGAAGGGTGGGGGTTCGGGGCGTTGGCCAGTGCAAGGGCACCGCGACAGCGGACGGCAAAATGGATACGGATGGCTCGCGGAGGTCGGCTTGGTCGGGATGTCCACTTCAGCTGGGATCTACCTGCAAGGGCTCGAAGAAGAATGCCTCGATGAATGGCGCCAGGTGCCTCTCCGCCTCTTCGATTCCGAGACCGAAGGCAAGAAAGTCCCCGAGAAGGGGTACGGTATCGGGGTATTGGAGCTGCTCGGCGAGAGGGTCCAGCCGCAGGCCGCAGGCCGGCTCGGTGGATCCGAACGGAGGTGCGGGAGGAGGGTTCTCTTTGCAGACACCTGCGGATGATACAGAAAGCGGGCCACAGAAAGCGGGGAGCTTTCTATGGCCCGGCTCGCCTCGTCAGTCACCCGACAGGCGATGGGTCTTCACCACGAGGCGCTCAGCAGTAGGAGAAGCAGGCGTCGCGATCGGCTCGGCATTCGAAAACGTCCCCATAGGGATCGAGAATGCAGTCGTAGTACTCCTGCTGGCACTGGAAGACGCAGGAACCGTTCATCGCGGTATCGATCGCGAAGGGAAACAGGCTCGAGCCGACGGGAAGGCTCGGAGCCGCAACCCCGACGTCGGTTGTACAGGTCGCAGCTTCGTTTCCGGTGACCGCGACGGGAATCAACAACACGACGAGGCACAGAATCCATTTTTTCACGGACATCTCCTTCGTTCTTTGCATTCGAGATTCGAAACCATTCATTCCCTGGCGAGCATCCGGGATCCCTTCGGAACCACAATGGGCTGTGGTTTTTGCTGCTCTATTTCTATTTGCGACAGCCCTGGCCGAATGGGATCAACTCCGTCCGAGAAACTTCGACTCGGGTCCTCGTCGACCGCTCCCCATCGCAAGAGGCGAGGCGCGAGCACGGACCTGCTTCCATGGACCTGCTTCCATGGACCTGCTTCCATGGACCTGCTTCCATGGACCTGCTCCATGGCGAGAGGCTTCGTCTCTTCCATCGTCAGGGGAATCGACTCCGCGAGGGAGCCCTCAGGGCGAAGGGAGAGGAGAGCCAGGAGAGGACGAAAGCGAGAGCGACAACGATCGCGAGGCGGTGAGAAACGTGCGGTCTGGAGAGCTCGAGCATGTCTGGTTCCTCCATGATCCGGGTCGATCGAAGAAGTTACCGGGAACTGAATCGGCGTCGGCGTCGGGGGTTTGCGAGAAAGCACTACGAAATAGCATCGCGCTGGATTCGAGCGGTCTGGCGAGCCTCGGGTTCGGAGCCGGTCTCTCCCTGGATCGGGCCTCGAAGAGGTGTGACGGCGGCACACTCGCGGAAAGGCGAGCAGAGAATGACAGAATTGCCGCCGATTCCACTAGCATGCGGGGGTGGGCTCGTTGGTGTTCGGGAAGCAGGGGGCGAAGTGTTCGAGGCTGGTCGGCAAAAGAACAGAGGCAGGGAGGAAGGCTCTCGAAGCCTTTCCGGACTCTTGGGTCCGTGGCTCTTGCTGCTCTGTTGGTTCTTCGGGAACCCGCCGGGAGCGCTGGCGGGAGAGTCGGGCCTGCCCTTTCTTGCCGACTACTCCTCGCTGGTGGCCGACCGGGAGATCTGGGCGATGGCCCAGGATGCCGCCGGGCGGATGTACCTCGCCACCCGCGACGGGGTGATCGAATACGACGAGGTGGCGTCGCGCCGGATTCCCCTGGCCAACGGCTCGATCGCACGCTCCCTCGCCGTTCACGAGTCGGGCCTGATCTATGTCGGTGGCATTGGCGAAGTCGGTGTCCTGCGTCGTGACGCCACCGGCTGGCTCTCCTATTCGCCCCTGGAAGATCCCGAGGGAAAACACCTCGAGGGCCTGCGCGACGTCTGGTATCTGTGGCCCACCGAGGACGGTTTCCTCGCCTGGACCATCGATCGAGTCCTGCGCTGGGACGGCGCGGCATTCTCCTCCTGGTTTCCAGAGCAACGTACCTTTCCCGGCATGGTGGCGGGGCGGTTGATCCTGGCAAACCCGGAGGGCGGGCTCTGGATGCTGGCCGACGGGGAGCTCCGGGAGGCGGGGCGACTTCTGGATCTCGAAGGAGAGCGAGTTCGGCTCTGGATGCCGCGAGACGACGGCAGCTGCGTGCTCGGCACCAGCCAGGGGCACCTCTGGCACCTGACCCCGGAAGAGGTGGCGGCCCTCGTCGCCGGAGCTCGGCCGGACCTGCGCCCCACCCGGATGGAATCCGAAGCCGATCCCCTCCTGGAAACCCATCGCCTGTACCAGGGCGTGGCGCTGCACGGAGATGGCCTCGCCCTCTCCACGATGACCGGTGGCCTGGTGGTGGTCGAGGCCGACGGCCGCCTGCGACACCACCTCGACCGTTCCGCCGGGCTGTCGGACAACGCCGTCTGGTCTCTGTACGAGGATCGCGACGGCGGCCTCTGGGCCGGCCTCAGCCGCGGCCTCGCCCGCGTCGCCCTGCGCACGCCTTTCACCGCCTATGGCGAGTCCCTCGGTCTCGACGGCCGAGTGCAGTCGGTAGCGCGTGGGCATGGGCACCTCTGGGCCGCGACGACCCTCGGCCTGTTCCGCCAGGATGGCGACCGGTTTCATCCTCTCGAAGAAGCTCCCAGCCCGTGCTGGACCCTCCTCCCGGTCGTCCTGGATGGAGAAGAGTCGCTCCTGGCGGGATGTGCGAGGGGTGTCTACGAGGTCGAGGGTGATCGGGTCGAGAGGCTTCGTCCCTCGCGCCACTCCTTCAGCCTGCATCCGTCCAGTCGCTGGCCCGGGGTGGTCTGGGTCGGCGACGAGGTGTCGGTCGTGGCACTCCGCCGAGAGCCGGGAGGCTGGCGCGAGGCGGGCCCTTCTCTGGAGGTCGGGGCCCAGGTGCGGTCGATCGTGGAGCCGAGCGACGGCTCTTTGTGGCTCGGGACCCTGGTGCACGGGGTCCTGCAAGTGCCGGAGCCGGTGCCGGAGCGGCTCTCCGAGGGGGGCGTGCAGCGCTTCGGCGAGAGAGCAGGGCTCGAAGCCATCAACAGTGTCAAGGTCTTCACCCATCAACGCCGGGTGTACGCGGCGACCGGAGAGGGTTTGCGAGTCTTCGATGCAGACCAGGGACGTTTCGAGCCGAGCCTTCTCTTCGGTGCCGATACCGGCGGTATCGCCCGGGTGGTCGCCGGAGAGGGGGGAACGTTCTGGCTCAGCCGAGATGGTCGTCTTCCTCTCTGGGTCGATACCAGCGAGCCGCGTCGGGAGTCGGTGTCGAATATTTTTCGATACCTACCCACCACGGACGTGTACTCCTTCTTGCCGGAGCCCTCGGGGAGCTGCTGGATCGGTACCGCCAAGGGACTCTTCCGCTTCTCCGGTCGCCTCGACGACCGCACCCTGAGCGCGGCGGCCGATCGTCACCTCGTGTGGCGCGAGATCCTGGTCGACGGGGAGCGGCAGCCGCTCACCGACTCGCTGGAAGTTGCCGAGGCCGGAAGCCGCCTGCGGTTCGGCTGGGTCGTGCCGACCTTCGGAGAGCCCGGCGAAGAGCGTTACCGCTTCCGTCTCCGAGGGCTGGACGAGGAGTGGTCGGAGTGGACCGGCCAGACCCGCGCCGAATACATGAACCTGCCCGGAGGCCGATACACCCTGGAGGTGGAGGTCCGCGATCTGAACGACGAGACCTTCAGCTCTCTGGCGCTCGAGGTGCACGCGCCCTCTCCCTGGTACCTCACCTGGATAGCCCTGCTGGCCTGGCTCCTGGTCACCGGCTCCGTGATCTGGGGCGGGGTCTGGGTCCGCTCCCTGCAGCTGCGCCGCGACCGCGACCGCCTGGAGAAGGAGGTCCGAGCCCAGACCCGAGAGCTTCTCGAGGCCCGCGACGAGGCCACGTCGGCCGCCGCGGCCAAAGGCCAGTTCCTGGCCAACATGAGCCACGAGATCCGTACCCCGATGAACGGACTGATCGGCATGACCGAGCTCCTCCTCGGAACCCGGCTCGAAGACGAGCAGCGCCGATACACGGAGATCATCCGTTCCTGTGGTCAGAACCTGGTGGCCATCGTCGACGACATCCTCGATGTCTCGAAGATCGAAGCGGGAGAGCTTCGACTGGAGGTCGAGGACGTCGACCTGGAGGGCGCATGTTCATCGGTCCTCGCCATGCTGATGCCGGTGGCCGAGAAGCGAAGGATCGATCTCGCGGCCGAGATCTCGGAGGAAGTCCCCTCGGCTCTGCGTGGAGATCCCGGACGCCTACGCCAGGTGCTCTTGAACCTCGTTGGCAATGGCATCAAGTTCACCGAGAAGGGAAGTGTCCGTTTGACGGTCGACCTCGAGGCCGAGGAGAAAGACCGGGTCACCGTGCGGTTCGCGGTGACCGACACCGGCATCGGAATTCCCGAATCCCAGATGGACCGCCTGTTCAAGCCTTTCTCCCAGCTCGACGCCTCCAGCACCCGCAAATACGGTGGCACCGGCCTCGGGCTGATGATCTCCAAGCAGCTAGTGGAGAGAATGGGGGGCCGGATCGGCGTCGAGAGCACCGAGGGTGTGGGCTCGACCTTCTGGTTCACGGTGCGCCTGGCGAAGGCTGCGCCGGCCTCCCGGAGCGGAACCGAGACCTCGCGAGAAGCGCGGGAGGCGATCTCCGGCCTGCAGGTTCTCCTGGTCGAGGACAATCCGGTCAATCAGCTCGTGGCCGCCGCCTACTTGCGCCAGCTCGGCCACGAGGCGACCGTCGTCGACAGTGGCCACGAAGCCCTCGCGGCGCTCGACCGGCAGAGCTTCGATCTCGTTCTCCTGGACATCGAGATGCCGGGAATGGATGGCCTGGAGGTCACCGCCAGGATCCGCCGCATGGACGGCTCCCGCGGCCGGATCCCGATCCTTGCGATGACCGCCCATGCCATGCAGGGTGATCGCGAGCGTTTCCTGGACGCAGGAATGGACGGCTACGTCGCCAAGCCGTTTCACAACCAGGATCTCTTCGACACGATCGAAGAGGTGATCGGCAAGAAGGCCGAGCGTCAGACTCGCTCCTCGACTTCCCGATAGAACTTCCGACTGTGGAGGACCAGCAGGATCGATGAGAGCCAGCCGGCTCCGAGCGCGCTGGCGATGAAAGCCTGCAGCGGCGAAGGATTCTCGATCTCCACATCACCCAACCACAGGCTGAAAGTGGGGGAGCCGTCGACCGATGGGCCACCCAGGTACGGAATTCCGATGATCAGCAACAGGAGAACGAGGACCATGAGCCAGCCGGCCGCGATACAGAGGATGCGGGCCAGAGGACGGTAGCGCCACAGGCCGATCGCGAGCGGAATTGAGAACAAGAACCCGAATTGCACGATCGTCGGGCCCCTGGCCACGAGAACTCCTACGTTGGTGGCGATTTCCTGCAGCCCGCTGGCGAAGAGCAGAACCGCCAGAGACCGGGAGACATCTACCTCTTGCTGCTCCAGAAACTTGTCGATCATCTGGCTCCTACCTCCTGTCGGTTTCGGAAATGGTGGAACGATTCATGGCCGGAGAACCCTCGAAGTGACTTGCCGTCCCCAGTCTACGATCAAGAATACGCTGACCGGGGAGAGAAATTCGGCCCTCCGAGAGGCGCCTCCAGAGGGGTGCCCGGCGAGATTCTCTGACGGCGCCCGGGTGGTGCCTGTGTGGCGCCTGTGGGGTGCCGCCCGGGTGGTGCCACCCACTTCGTTCTCGGGCCCGAATTGGGTGGCACCCCCGGAGCACCCCCGGACAGATCCGGATCTTCGCTACGGCTACCCGTCTTCGAGGCGGCCGAGCCGCAGGGTCAGGCCTGCCGAGAGGGAGAGGTCGTGATCGATTCCCAGGCTGGTGTTCTTGTCGCCGAAGTCGACATCGAAGGTGTTGGCGGTGAGGCGCAAGGCCCAGCGACGGGCAAAGGCGCGCTCGATTCCCAGGCCGAATTGCTCGATGCTCTGTAGGTCTGTCTGGCCGAAGAGGCCCGAGGGTGTCCGGATCTGGAGATCGAACTCTCGCTCCGTTTCCCCGAAGAAGCCGTAGAGAAAAGTGCTGCGCTTTTTGCCCAGGGCCCAGCCGAAGATCAGACGATATCCCAGTTGATGGTCGTTGCTGTACTCGATCTCCGCGGAAATATCTCAGATCACGGAGTGGCTGGCTGGCCTCGACGAAGAGAATCAGGCCGGCCAAGGGGATGCAGCGGGAGCTGGAGCGGAGCCGGAATCGGAGCCATCCCAGTTGCGCGAGCGTCGCGGCCCGCAACGGCCGAGACGACGACCTCGCTCACCTGGGGGAGCTTCGGCGACTTGCGGGTGAGAAAGATGCGGCCCGGTCGGCATTGGAGCGGGCCTTGCAGCTTCAGGAATCACAACTGGTGGCCGATCACCCACAGGTAGTGGCGACCCGCGAAGCGCTCACTCGGCTTCGATGAGCCTCCCTCCGGCCGGAGCGCGAAAGACGGTTCCGACCGATGTAGCGGTACAATGGTCGGCACTCATCGAACCGCAAGGGAGAGTCCGCATGAACGTATTCCTACCTGCTCGGAGCCGCCGGCTCCTGTCCACGATGGCTACAACGATTCTCTGCCTCCTGATTCCGGCCGCGAGCTGGGCGCAGGGGACCCCTCTGCCGGGCCTCGGGAGCCCGGCCCTGGTCGTCTACGACTCGGATGCGGTGCCTCATATCTGCACCGGAAGCGACCGAGATACCTACTACATGCAGGGCTACGTGCACGCGCGGGACCGCTTCTTCCAGATGGATTTCCTGCGGCGCTCTCTCGGCGGTACCGTGGCCGAGATGGTGGGAGTGGACGGACTGGCGTCCGATGTGCAGCTGCGGACCTTGGGGCTGCGACGGGCGGCGGAACGGAGCTTCGAGGCGTTCGTGGCCGGCGGCCACGAAGAATTGGTGGAGATGCTCGAAGCCTACTCGGCGGGGGTCAACGCCTATCTGTCGTCCCATCCGCTGCCGATCGAATATGGCGCGCTCGAGCTCACCGTGGTGCCGGCCTGGACCCCGGTCGACAGCATTTTGCTCGGCAAGGGAGTGGCCTTCCAGCTCTCGTTCGATTTGGGCGATATCGATCGTAGCCTGCAGGCAGGAGCCTATACCCAGGCGGGAGCGGCGTTCGGCTTCGACGGTCTGGCGCTGCTGCTGGGCGACGTGAGCCGCTCGGCGCCGTTCGAGAGCACGGTCACCGTGCCGGCGGCGTCGAGCCCGCCACCGAACGCGAGGGCGACGACCGGCAAGGGCGTCGCGGCCCCCGAGCGTGCCGGTCTCGCCGCCGCCGGTCCCCGGACGCTCGAGCTGGCTCGCCGGTACCGGGAGAAGGCCGCCGAGGTCTCGCTGCTCGCGGAGGCCTTCGAGCGTCGGGAAGACACCAAGGGCAGCAACTGGTGGCTCGTCGCCGGTGAGAAATCAACCAGTGGGTTCGCGATGCTGGCCAATGATCCCCACCTCGGGCTCGGCACCCCCTCCACGTTCTACGAGGCACATCTCCTCTCGTCGTCCGAGGCCGGCTGTGGCCTTTCGGCGGCAGATCTGGGGGCGACGGAAGAGGCGCTGGTCTTCGAGCCGACCGCTTCGTCGTCGGCCGCCGCACCGGCGAAGGGGTCCGGGCTGGACGTCACCGGGCTCGACGTCACCGGCATCGGTTTCGCCGGGGCTCCGACCGTGGTCCTGGGCTGCAACGCCCAGGCCTGTTGGGGAGCCACCACCAACCCCATGGATGTCACCGATGTGTACCAGGAGGTTCTGCTCGTCGATCCCGCCACCGGACTGCCCCAGGCGACGCTCTTCGAGGGCTCCCCCGAGCCGGTGCAGCTGATTCCCCAGTCGTTCCTGGTCAATCAGCCCGGAGACGGCACGGCCGATCATCTCGTCGACGCCGGGCTCGGGCCCCTCGACGGAGGCCTGACCGTGGTGGTGCCGCGGCGCAACAACGGGCCCATCGTACAGATCCTGCCCGGAGATCCGACGCTCGGCCTGAGTGTGCAATACGCGGGCTGGAGCGCCACGTTCGAGCTCGAGGCGTTTCGCCGCTTCCAGCGGTCGACGACCGTCGACGAGTTCAGGAACAGCCTGCAGTTCTTCGATGTCGGCTCGCAGAACTTCGCCTTCGCCAACACCGCGGGGGAGATCGCCTACTTCGCCAGCGCCGAGATGCCGGTCCGCGAGGATCTGCAGAATCTCGGATTCCCCGACGGCGGTATGCCGCCATTCTTCATCCGCGACGGCACCCACACCCTGCAGCACGAGTGGCTGGCGGTGCAGAATCCGCAGCCCCAGCAGGCGCTGCCCTTCGAGATCCTGCCCTTCGACGAGATGCCGCAGCGGGTCGATCCGGCCGAGGGATATATCGTCAACGCCAACAACGATCCCGTGGGAACCACGGTCGACAACGATCCGCTGAACCAGCTCCGTGCCGGAGGTGGGCTCTACTACCTGAGCCCCGGGTATGCCGATGGCCTGCGGGCGGGTCGCATCCGAAAGTCTCTCCAAGCGATCCTCGCCGACGGAGGCAAGGCGTCGATGCGGGATCTCCAGGATCTCCAGGCCAACAACCAGCTCCTCGACGCCGAGATCGTGGCGCCGTTCCTGCTGGCCGCCTACGCCAATGCCGCGGCAGAGGGTGCGCCCGCCGAGCTCGCGGCGCTGGCGGCCGACGCCGGGGTCGCCGAGGCGATCTCCCGGCTCATGGCCTGGGACTACAGCACCCCGACGGGGATCCCCGAGGGCTACGATCCGGGAGATGATCCCGACAACCTCGGCGCCCCCGACGCCGACGAGATCGAGCGCAGCGTGGCGGCGACGATCTGGAGCACCTACCGTGGGCAGCTGGTTCGCAACGTGATCGATACAGCCCTCACCGGGGTCGGTCTGGGAGACTTCCTCCCCAGCTCGGGCCGGGCCTACGCCGGCCTGGCGAATCTGCTCCAGACCTTCGAGGTCACCCGGGGCTTCGGCGTTTCGGGGGTCGACTTCTTCCCGACCTCCGACAACCTGACCCCGGAGCAGGGCCGAGATCTGATCCTGCTGCAGAACCTGCGCGGTGCCCTCGATCTCCTGGCGAGCGACGACTTCGCCGTCGCCTTCGGAAACTCCGCGGACCAGGACGACTATCGCTGGGGCTACCTGCACCGGATCGTCTTCGATCATCCCCTCGGCGGCCCTTTCGACGTACCGCCGGCCGGCGGCTTCGAGCATCTCTCACCCGAGCTACCGGGCATTGCCCGCGCGGGGGGTTTCGGTGCGGTCGACGCTTCGAGCCACAGCGCCCGGGCCGATGGGCCGAACCGCTTCATGTTCGGCTCGGGCCCGGCGCGGCGTTTCGTCGGCGTCTTGAATCCGGCCGGGCTCGAGGCCGAGGAGATTCTGCCCGGCGGCCAGTCGGGCTCGGTGGCCAGCCCCGACTACGCTAGCCAGCTCGGGCGCTGGCTCACCAACCGTTACCATCCCCTGACCCTGGACCCGCAGGAGATCGCGGCCGATGCCGTCTCGGAAGTGGGCTTCGAGCCTTCCTGTGTTGCCGGCGCCACCGCTCTCTGCTTCGGGGGCAACCGCTTCCGCGCCGAGGTGAGCTGGGAAGCTCCCGGAGTCGGCGCGGGAGATGGGCGTGTGGTTCCCGGCGCTTCGAGGCTCTCGGGCAACTTCTACTTCTTCGATCCCGAGAACTGGGAGATGTTGGTGAAGGTTCTCGACGGCTGCGCGACCAACGGTCATTACTGGGTCTTCCTCTCTCCGGCGACCAACGTCGGCTGGGAGCTTCGGGTGGAAGACACCTTCACCGGAGCCGTCTGGACCCGGTCGGCAGAGAACGGGGACTCCCCGGAGGTGATTCTCGACACCACCGCCTTCGCGGTTTGCCCTTGAGCTGGAGGATCCGAATCGAGATCCGAAATCGGGCTCCGGGCGTCAGCCGTCTCTCACGGCGTCGGCGAGGTGTTGGTAGCGACGGGTGATCCAGGGCATGCTGATCGCCTGGGTGCTGTAGACGAAGCCCGGGGTTGTCATCGGTCGCTCGGACCATCGCCTTCGCGGCCGGGCTTCCGGCCTCCTGAGCCTGGTGCGGAACGGTGCGGCTCCCTCGCTGCCGGTGGCTCCTCCGAAGCCGAGCCCTCCCGCAAGATCGACTCGAACGCGATGGCCGCGGGTGACGGCGTGCGCCCGCGGGGCAGCAGCCGGTGCAACGGCCGCCGGATGGAGAAGTCGGACACCTCGACGGTTTCGAGAGTGCCCGCGGCGAGCTCGTGGCCGAGGGTGAGCCGCGAAACCCAGGCGATGCCGAGGCCGGCGGCCACCGCCCGTTTCAAGGCCTCGCTGCTGCCGAGGGACATGGCGGGCGGAATCTCGATCCCTCGCTGCGCCAGGGCCTTTTCGATGATGGCTCGGGTTCCCGACCCGGCCTCGCGGGCCAGGTTCGGGTAGCGCAGGGTGTCTTCGAGGTCCACGGTGCCGCTGCCGGCCAGGGGATGGGCCGGGGGCGCGATCAGGCAGAGCTCGTCGTCGCGGAAGATGTCCACGTCGAAGAGATCTTCCGAGGCGAATCCCTCCGTCAGGCCGACGTCGAGGACGCCGTCGAGCAAGGCCTGCTGGATCCCCTCGGTGTTGTCGATCCGGAGAGATAGGGAGAGCCCCGGGTGCCTCCGAGCGACCTCCCCCATGACCTCGGGTAGGAGATACGAGCCGATGCTGGTGCTCGCGCCCACCGCCAGCCGGCCCTGCCGCAGGCCCAGGGCGTCGCGCATCGCCTCCTCGGCCTCGGCCTCCAGTTGCCCGATTCGCCGGGCAAACCGGAAGAGCGTCTCGCCGATCGGCGTGAGGCAGACCCCGCGGGGCAGGCGGTCGAAGAGCCGGGCGCCGACTTGCCGCTCCAGGGCGGAGATCTGCGACGACACCGCAGGTTGGCTGATGCGCAGCGCCCTCGAGGCAGCGGTGATGCTGCCCGTCTCGGCCACGGCGCGGAAAAGAGCTACGTGGTTCCGGTTCATGCCATAGATTTTATCTATATCTGAATTAAGATCAATGTCTTTTACTTTTGTTTTTCCGGCCTCTATCCTGCGGCCATGGCAAGCTCACTCCAGGCCTCGGAATCGGATCCGGCACGGCAACACCCGGTGGGCCCTCGGCGTTTTCTGGCGCTCGGGGTCTTCGCCGCCGGGCTGCTCTTCGCCCTCTCTCGGTGGGCCTCACCCGCCTCGGCGTTGGCTCTGGGCATCGCTCTTACCGTGGCCTTCCGGGTCTCCTGGCCGTCCTGGGGAAGCCAGCTCTCGGGGCCCTTGCTGCGTACGGGAGTCGTCTTGCTCGGATTCTGCATGAGCTTCCGGGAGGTCGTCGCCACCGGTGCCGACGGTCTCGCGGTCGCGGCGGTGACCATCGTCGGCACCATGGGACTCGGTTTCGTCCTGGGCCGTCGCCTCGGGGTCGGATCCCGGGTCTCGGCGTTGATCTCGGCCGGAACAGCGGTGTGCGGAGGCTCGGCCATCGCGGCAGCGGCTGCCGCCATTGGCGCGTTGCACGGTGAGATCGCGGTCGCCCTCGGTACGGTCTTCGTGCTCAACGCGGTGGCGCTCTACCTCTTTCCGGTGCTCGGAGGGTGGCTGGCCATGGAGCCGGAGGCGTTCGGCCTGTGGTCGGGCATCGCCATCCACGACCTCTCGTCGGTGGTCGGTGCGGCGTCGGAATACGGCGAGTCGGCTCTCCAGGTCGCCACGGCGGTGAAGCTGTCGCGCACGTTGTGGATCGTGCCCCTGGTGCTGGTCCTGAGCCTATGGACGCAGAGAACCGCCGGCACCGAGACGCGGCCTCGCGTCCGGGTTCCCTACTTCGTGCTCTTCTTCCTTCTCGCCTCGCTGAGCCGCGACCAGATTCCCGGGGTGGCGGAGCTTTCGCCGGCCCTGGAGCAGATCGCCCGCGCCCTGCTCACCGCGGCCCTCTTCGTGATCGGTACGGGGATTCGTCTCGAGGCGCTGCGCCAGGTCGGGTGGAGGCCCATGGCCCAAGGTGTGCTGCTGTGGGTCTTCATCTCCGTGGCTGCTCTCGGTGCCACGGTCCTCAGTTGACGGTTTCTCTGTAAGTTTCTGAAAACAAAAGAGTACGAAGTGGGTGGCACCTCGTAGTGGCAGCACCTCGGTGGCACATCGGTGGTGGCGGCTCCGTGTGGGTCTTCGCCCGCCCGCGCCGCAAGGGTGACCACATCACCGCCGTCCAGAAAGCGGCCGAGCGGATCGCGAAGCGAGCCGACGTAGACTTCGTGCCCCACGACCTGCGCCGGACGGCGGCGAGCTTCATGACCTCGATGGGCATTTCCCGGCTGATGGTGTCGAAGCTCCTCAACCCTGTCGAGAGCGGCATCATGGCGGTTTACGACCGGCACAGCTACGACGCCGAGAAGCGTCAGGCCCTGGTTCGATGGGCTGGTAAAATGGGCGAGATCCTGGGCCTTGGCCGCGAGTTGGCCAAAGTCGTCAGGATCGCCCAGGCCCGCTTGGCAAGGAGTACACGATGAGCGAAATCACCCTTTCGATTCCTGATGAATCGGCCCTTGCGTTGAAGCTCACGCCAGAGGCCATGGGAGCTGAGCTTCGCCTCGCTGCGGCGGTCAAGCTCTACGAGGTCGGCCGATTGTCCTCTGGGGCGGCGGCGACTCTGGCCGGTATCCCCAGAGTGCTCTTTCTGACCAAGCTTGCGGACTATGGCGTGCCCACCTTTCAGATGACTGAGGAAGAGCTTCGGGCGGATCTCGCGCGTGCATGAGGAAGTGATCTCAGACACGACGCCTATGTAATACCTACATCAGGTCGGCTGCCTGGATCTCCTCCCTACACTCTACGGCGCAGTCACCATTCCTGAAGGCGTCGCCGCCGAGATGGCTGTCGGTCACGCGCGAGGAGTGATGCTACCCGATCTCGCTCGGTTGGATTGGGCGCGGGTTCGAGCCGCTCCGCACCTGGACATCTTGCCGCTTGCTGCTGACCTGGGTCAGGGCGAACGAGAAGTGCTGTCGCTGGCTGCCGGTCGAACAGGAGTGCTCACTCTGCTTGACGATGGACTGGCGAGGCACTTCGCCAAGCACCTGGAGATCCCGTTTACCGGAACTCTCGGCGTGCTCCTGAAAGCGAAGACCGCAGGTCACTTAGCCTGCATTATTCATGCAGGATTGGCTATAAGTCCTCTTCCTACCTCGTGGG
>CAZMEL010000154.1:0-18300 GCA_964565225.1 uncultured Thermoanaerobaculia bacterium
GTCTGTGGCGGTGGCTCGTTGGGTATAGGATAGGCCACCTTCGGCCCGGTCCCCCGCCGCCGTGGCTCCAGGGCGCCACGGCGCCGCGATGCCCGAGCCCGTACCGTTTCTCGACCTGGAGATCTCGATGACCGAAGCCCCTCTCTTCACCAACGACGCGGTGGTTCTTGGAATCCTGATGTCGATTCTCGGATTCGTGTTCTGGAGCGAGAACAGCGACC
This sequence comes from uncultured Thermoanaerobaculia bacterium, assembly GCA_964565225.1. Taxonomy (GTDB): domain Bacteria; phylum Acidobacteriota; class Thermoanaerobaculia; order Multivoradales; family J023; genus CAZMEL01. The sequence goes on from CAZMEL010000154.1 coordinate 222, forward strand.
ATCCCTTCTGGCGCCGTTTCTACAGCGTGATTCCAGCGCTTCTCATGTGTTATTTCCTGCCCTCGGTGGCTTCGAGCCTGGGGTTGATCTCCGGCGACGTCTCGAATCTCTACTTCGTCGCCTCCCGTTATCTGCTGCCGGCGAGCCTGGTGCTGCTCACCCTGAATATCGACTTCAAGGGCATCGCGGGGCTGGGACCCAAGGCGGTGATCATGTTCCTCACCGGCACCGTGGGGATCGTGATCGGCGGCCCCCTGGCCTTGTTGCTCATCGCGTCGGTGGCGCCGTGGGCTCTCGGGGACTACGGGGCGGCGGAGATCTGGCGGGGAATGACGACCATTGCCGGTTCCTGGATCGGCGGCGGTGCAAACCAGACCGCGATGAAGGAGATCTTCGAGGTCGACGATGGCATCTTCTCGGCCATGGCGGCGGTCGACGTGATCGTCGCCAACGTCTGGATGGCCTGCCTGCTCTTCGCTGCCGGCCGCGCCCGGTCGATCGATGCCCACACCGGTGCCGACGCCAGCAACATCGATGCCCTGCGGCAGAAGGTGGAGGAGTACCAGGCCCAGATCGCCAAGATGCCCCGCCTGCCCGACACCATGAAGATCCTGGCAGTGGGATTCGGCGCCACGGCCGTCGCCCATGTCGGCGCCGATCTCATCGCGCCCTATGTACAGACGAATTTTCCCGAGCTCTCCCGGCTGAGCCTCACCAGCGGGTTCTTCTGGCTGGTGGTGATCGCCACCCTCATCGGTATGGGGCTCTCTCTCACCCGCTGCCGGCAGCTCGAGGGTGTGGGTGCCTCGCGAATCGGCTCGGCGTTGCTCTACGTGTTGATCGCCTCGATCGGTATGAAGATGAACATCCGTGCGGTGTTCGAGAATCCGGGCTACTTCCTGCTCGGTTTCGTCTGGATGTTGGTGCACGTCGTCCTGCTGCTGAGCGTGGCGAAAATCATCAAGGCGCCGGTGTTCTTCGTCGCCGTGGGAAGCCAGGCCAATGTGGGAGGGGCTGCTTCGGCGCCGGTAGTGGCCTCCGCCTTTCACCCCTCCCTGGCCCCGGTCGGCGTGTTGCTGGCGGTTCTGGGATACGCTCTCGGAACGTTCGGCGCCTGGCTCTGTGGTCAGCTGATGCGGATCGCGGCCGGCGCTTGAGGAAGGAGACCCGTCGGAGCCATGAAGACTCGGAGGGAACCATGAGATCGGGGCGTTCACTGGTCCGGCCCAGCACCATCGTCGGCCTGGCCCTCGTAGCCTTCGGTAGCTTCCTGACGCTCGACAACCTCGGCCTGATGCCCGACCTTTCGGGACTGGTCGACTACTGGCCGGTCGTCCTGATCCTCCTCGGGCTCTCGAACCTGACCGCGGGAGCGAGAGCGCGGGGGCTCCTGATGCTGGCGCTCGGCACGGCTTTCTTGTTGCCGAAGCTGGTGCCGGGAATCACCTGGGAGGACATTTGGGATCACTGGCCGCTGATGCTCGTAGGGCTCGGGGTCTATCTCCTCGTGGGCGGAAGCTCCCGGCGGCGCGGCACCCCTACGGTGGAAACGCCTTTCGTCAGTGCCTTCGGTTTTCTCGCCACAATCCGTCGCCGACTACAGACCCTGGCCTTCGAAGGCGGCGACCTGGCTGCCTTTCTCGGAGCCTGTGAGATCGACCTCGGCGAGTGTGAGGTGGCCGAGGGTGGGGCGGTCATCCGTGTGTTCGCGTTCTGGGGCGGTATCGAGCTCCGGATCCCTCGCCACTGGGGACTCGATCTGCGAGTGACTCCTCTGATGGGGGGCGCCGACGACCGCACCCAGCAGGATCCCGAGCCCGGTGCACCGCTGGTGGTGGTGACCGGTTTCGTGATGATGGGGGGGATCGACGTCGTCAACTGAGCCCTCATGCATCCGATTTTTGGTCAATCCAGCCGCCTCCGGATCTATCTCTCGATCTGGCTACCGGTGGCACTTTTGCTCGCGGCGGTCGTGGCTCAACGCGCCGACGTCGGATGGCCTCTGGCCGTCGGCCTCTCCCTACCGCTTTCTCTGGTCTACGCCTTCGTCTGCCTGGCCGCCTGGTTTCCAAGCCGAGCCACTCCCCTGAGCCAGGGCAACACCTGGCGGGTGGTTTCCACCCATGGCCTCGCGGCCTGGTTGTCGAGCGCCGTCTGGCAGCTCACCGGCATGGTGTGGGCTTCGGCCCTCGGCCGGGTGCCGTATTTTGCGGGTGCTCCGGCCGCGTACCGGCAGCAGGCTCTGATGTTCTTCGTGGTCGGCCTCCTGCTCTACGGTTTGGCTGCCATTACTTGTTACCTCTACCTGGCGTTCCAGGCTTCCCGGGAGGCGGAGACCCGGGCCCTGGTGGCGCAGAAGAACCAGGAGATCGCGGCCCGGGAGCTGGAGCTGGCCAGGGGGATCCAGAAGCGTTTGTTGCCCGCGGGCTCTCACCGTGGCGACGGCTTTCGGCTCGCGGCCCGGAATCTCGCCGCAGATCTCGTGGCCGGAGACTTCTACGACTACTACCAGCTCGACGACGGCAAGCTGCGAATCGCGGTGGCGGACGTGGCGGGCAAAGGAGTTGCAGCGAGTCTGATCACCGCCACGGTGAAGGCAGTGCTGCCTCTGCTGGCGGCAGACCGCACCGTGACCGAGACCATGGACGAGCTCAATCGTCGGCTCGCCAGTCACCTGGCGCGACGCGAGTTCGTGGCGTTGCTGCTGGCTTCCTACGATCCGGCTCGCCGTTCCCTGGAGGTAGCGAACGCCGGATTGCCGGATCCCTACATTCTCCGCGGTGACGAGGTCGAGGCGCTCGAGGCTCCGCAGCCGCGCCTGCCGTTGGGGTTGCGCCCGGGCCAGTCCTACGGCAGCGTGCAGATCGAGCTGCAAGAGGGGGAGCGGGTGCTCTTTCTTACCGATGGACTGCCGGAGGCCCTGACTCCCGTAGGGGAGCCCCTCGGCTACGAGGCCCTGGAGCAGATGCTCCGGCATCACGATCCGGAGCCCGGGGCCTGGCTCGATCGCCTGCTGGAGCGCCTGGGAGAGGTGACCAGCGAATCCCCCGGCGACGACTGGACCGCCGTCTTGCTCGAAACCGCGCCGGTCGGCGCCTTGCCCGGCTCTTGAGGATCTTTCGTGTTTCTTCCGATCGGCGATCGCCCGAACCCGGCCGAGACCCCGTGGGTCACCTGGACCCTGATCGCCGTCAACATCGGTATCCACCTGGCCCTCTGGCCGCTCGAAGCCCGGGTGGCCAGCATCGAGGATCCGGTGGCGCGGCAGTACTTGCAGGTGTTGCACCAAGAGCGGGGAGTGTTCCCGGAGGCGATCAGCGAGGGGGATCTCTTCCGTTTCGAGCACGGCATCAAGCCGGCCGCCTTCGACTGGGCCGATGCGTTCACGGCGATGTTCCTGCACGCCGGCTTCGCCCACCTGCTCGGTAACATGCTCTTCCTGTGGATCTTCGGCGACAACATCGAGCATCGCCTCGGGCGGTGGAAGTTCCTGCTCGCGTACCTGGGTACTGGGCTGGCGGCAACCTGTGGAGATACCCTGCTGCGAATGGGCTCGTCGGTGCCGTCGGTGGGAGCGTCCGGCGCCATTTCCGGGGTCCTCGGTCTCTACTTCCTCTGGTTTCCGCAGAATCGAGTACGGGTCTTCGTCTTTCTCTTCCCCTTCTGGATGGAGGTGATCGAGCTCTCGGCCCGCTTCGTGCTCGGCATGTACCTCGTGGTCAACAATCTCCTTCCCTTGCTCCTCTCGGGCGGTGCGGGCGGTGTGTCGTACGGAGCACACATCGGTGGTTTCCTGGCCGGTTGGGGCCTCGCCTGGTCCCTGGGCGGAGACCACGGAAGGTTGTCCGGGCCGATGCCTCGAGGAACCGCTCGGGCCGCGGGTGAAGCCTGGAAACGGTTCCGAGCACGAGCGGAGAGCCGTGACGGCCGAGCCCGGGTCGACGATTTCCGTATCGCTCTCGCCGCCGGGCGTCCCGGAACAGCAGCCGAGGTCTTCTTTCGGCTCCCTCGCAGTCTCACCCGCTCCGCCTTCAGCGTCGGCGAGAAGGTGGCCCTGGGGGAGGCGTTGGAGCAGGAGCGCATGGGGCGGGCCGCCCTGGCCGCCTACCAGCGGGCCCTGGCGGATCACCCCAGCGGCCCGCAACGAGCCCGGGCCCATCTCGGCGCGGCCCGAGTGTTGCTCCGCCAGCTGGGCTCACCCACCGCTGCTTATCAGCACCTCTACAGCGCCCGGGAAGAATCGCCGTCTCCGGCGGAGCTGGCACACTCCGAAGAGCTCTTGGCGGAGCTGGGTTCGGTGGCTCGTAGCGTGCCGCGAGCACGATGACGATTCGGAGAAAATCTTCTCCGAAAACCGTTGACCCGGACTCCTGCCGGGGAGTAGACTGCAAGTGAACAATGAATCGCCCGGGGTCTCGCCGAGATGGGCGGAAGGTACGGAGAGAAGCTGACGAAGAGATCTGAAGGAAAAGCCTGGAAGATGATCTTCGAAAGGTTTCTCAGGGGGCCTTCGCCATTCGGTCGAGACCACAGGGCAAGGGTTCGGGCGATGTCGAAACGAAAGGTTTTTCGGCTCGATGTCCGGATCCTCTGCCAGGGCACGACTCGAAAAGGAGGCAGAAATGACGTCTCCGCCGGACCATTTCCAGCCCTCGATGTGATGGGATGAACATCGGGGGCTCTAAACGCGGGCCCGGTGGCATTCCCGCTCCAAACGATTGATTCCATGAGCCTTGTGCAATTGCACAACATGCCGGAATCATGAGTCCTAGAGACTCCCCGGACGGATCCCAGAGATCCAGTGGAATGCCACCCGGCCAGTACTGAAGCTTCGGAATCGGAACCGGTTCGCTGATCGGCTCTTGCAGGCAGGAGCTTCGAAAGCCTCACCCCCCTGATCGATCACTCCTCCTCTCGGTGATCGATAGCTCATTTGCTCCATGGCTCCCCCGCCTTGGAACCAATCTGTTTTCGGAGGGCTTTGCCGGCCGCTCCGACATCGCCCAAAGAAACCTTGCCTTTGCTCTCCGTTCCAGGAGAGCCTTCTCCAGATTCATTCGCCTCGAGATTCGCGGTTGCGGCCCAGGGTAGAATGCCCGCCCGATGGCGATCGACGAAGAAGAACCTCCGCTCTTGCGGCCCGAGCAGGCTCTGACCTTCTGGAGCTTCGAGGGTGAGATCGTTCCCGAGCCCGAGCCCGGCCTGATCAATCGGACCTGGCGGGTGGGCTCGCCTCCCCGGGCGATTCTGCAATGGGTGAGCCCGATCTTCGATCCGACGATCCACCACGACATCGAACGGGTGACCGCACATCTCGCGAGCCGTGGAGTGGGTGTGCCACGGTTGTTCCCGACACGGAAAGGTGGGCTCTGGATCGACGATCGAGAAGGCTGCTGGCGGTTGATGAGCTACCTGCCGGGGAAGACCCTGCATCGGCTGGCCTCGCCGCGGCAGGCGGCCGCGGCCGGAGCCCTGGTCGGGCGGTTTCATGCCGCGGTGCAAGACCTGGAGATCGAGCTCCGGGCGCCCCGCCGCCGGATCCACGAGACGCCAGCGCGAATGGTCGAGCTGGAAGAGGCTCTCGCCGCCAGTCGCGGTCACCCGCTCGAGGAGGCGAGCCGCCGCCTGGGCGGGGAGATCGCCGATCGCTGGAGCTCCTGGGATGGCGACCTCGAGCAGCCGGAGCGGATCTGCCACGGCGATCTCAAGATCTCCAATCTACGCTTCGATACCTCCGGTACCCGCGCCCACTCCCTGCTCGATCTCGACACCCTGGGGCCGATGGCCCTCGCCTGTGAGCTCGGCGACGCCTGGCGCAGCTGGTGCAATCGTGGCGGAGAGGACGACCCCGAAAGCTCGGCTCTCGATCTCGAGATCTTCGCCGCGAGCGCCGAGGCCTACCTGCGGGAAGGGCCGGAGCTCGGCCTCGGGGAGCGCCGCTCGCTGGTGCCCGGCATCGAGCGGATCTGCCTCGAGCTGGCGGCCCGTTTCTGTGCCGACGCCGTGCGAAATTCCTACTTCCGCGAAGATCGGGGACGTTATCCCGAGCCCGGAAGCCACAACCTGATCCGGGCCCGCGGACAGCTCACCCTGGCGGTCTCCGCCCGGGACCGCCGCGCCGCGTGTGAAGCGGTGATCGGCTGAAAGGCCGCTCGGCTGCCCTTTGCTGTAGCCGACTCACTCCTCGCTCTGGATCTCCAGCACCCGACCCGAGGAGTAGGCCACGAACTCGGGGGCGTACATCGACTGCAGGGTCGCGGGGCCGACCCGGAAGGTGCCGCCGAGGGTGGCTCGCAGGCGGTACTTGAAGGTGTACTCCCCGGCCGGTAACCACTCGAAGAAGAAGTTGGCGCCGCTGTCGCGAATTTCCTCGTAGTAGCCGAGCCCGAGGTCCCAGCGGTAGCCGGAAGAGACCGACTCGGGCTCGAAGCCGGCGCCGCGCGGATCGCGCAGGTGCACGTACTCTGCGGCGTGTTTGGCGCGGATCGAGAGCTGTGCCTCGAGCTGGTCTCCGGGCGTGAGGGCCGCGCCATCGTCGATGGGCTCGAGCACCCAGTCGCGACCGTCGTGGTGGCGGCGGAAGTAACGCCTTTCGACGGAGAAGAAATCGCCCCGTGCCTCGTCGGGAAGCTCATCGGTGGCGAAGTGCCAGGTGGCCGAGGCGAAGGCGAAACCCTTGCCCTGTTTGGAGATCTCGATCGTGGCCATTTCCGGGGTTACGTCCTCACCGTCGACCTCGAGGAAGTTTCCTTTCCCGGTGTAGCGATCGGGCTCGAAGACGAGCCGTTGCCGGAGGTCGCCCAGCTCGATCGTCACCTCTTCCCGCGCTCCGAGAGCCTCTTCCTGGTCGAGATAGTGGGCCAGGCTGTAGATCACCTCGGCGGTGGCCCGGGTGGACTTCCAGTGGCCGAGCTTCTTGTTCAACAACAACCATTGCACCAGACCGTGCCGGCGCTCGTCGGCGGGGTCGAGCTCGCTCAGGGTGCGCAACGCCATGGCGTGGGTCTCGATGGTGTCGTTGTACCAGAGCCACGCGCGATCTTCCGGGGCCCAGAAGGTCCCCTGGTCGTCGGTGGTGCGGGAAGAGTCCATCACGCTGTCCCACACCAGGCGGGCGTCTTCGGCGCGGCCCGCGCGGTGCAGGGTCAGGGCGAGGTAGCCCTTGAGGCGGGGGGAGTGTTTGCGCCAGTTGCGGAACGAGAACGCGAGCATCTTCTCGCGGTCGTCGTCGCTGAAAGCGTCGGCAGTCCACGAGGTGTCGGGATAGCTCGAGAGGGTGTAGTTGAGGTAGGTGATCAGCTCCCAGCAGCACTTCTCCTGCACCAGGTGCCGCGCGAGCTCGTCGACGTAGTAGGTCTTCAGGTAGTCCCAGGCGGAGGCCACCAGGTCTCGCGGTACCTCGACTCCGAACTCCAGGGCCCGAGAGAAACCCGAGAGCAGGTAGAGAGTGATGTAGGGCGAGGGAGGCCCGCCGGCCCACCAGGGGAAACCACCGGAGAGAGTCTGGGCTTCCCGCAGCTCCGCCAGGGCCTGGTCGCGCTGGGCCTCGGAGATCGCCGGATCGAGCACTTTCAGCAGCTCTTCGTTCTCTCCCCCTTCGCCCCGGGAGGTCCGGAGCCAGGGAGTTTCTTCGAGCAGCAGGCGCCGATTGGGGTCTTGTTCGTCCCAGGCTTCGAAGCGGGTCTCCCGCTCGCTCAGCTCCTCGGCCATCGCGGCGACGGCGGGGTAGTCGTCGAAGAGGCTGGAGAGGATGCCGGTGGAGAGGAATCGATTCAGGGTCTGCTCGGTGCAGGAGTAGGGGTAGCTCACCAGGTAGGGCAGGGCGTCGAGCACGCTGTAGAACAGCTGGGCGTCGACCCGCACCACCAGGCTCTCGGTCTCCTGGGTGTCGGACGGCGGGTGGGCCAGCTCTTCGAAGGTCAGGGTGCGCTGGTCGTCGTCGCGCAAGGTGGTGAATCGTGATTGCGAGAGATAGAGCCGGCTCGGCAGCACCGGCAAGGGGCGCAGCTCGCCGTCGCTCCAGCTGCCGGCTCGGGCAACGACCCGGAAGGCCACGGGCCCGACCCGTCTCGGAGCCGAGACGGGCACCACGAGATGGGTGCCACCGTCCGGCTCCACGGTGAAGGGAAGCCCGCGGGCCTGATCAACTGTGAGCCCGAACTCGGCGAGCAGGCTCTCCTCGGTCTCGGGATCGAAGATCTCCAGGTCGAGGGTGCCCGAGAGGGTCGTCTCGCTGGCGTTGTTGACCACCATCTTCAGGTCGGCCCGGTCGCCTTCGCGGAAGAACCGGGGGAGGTAGGGGCGTACGAGGAGGTCTTTCACCGTGCGCGACCGGGTCTGGACGGAGCCGGACCGCAGGTCTCGGGTGAGGGCGTGGCTCCACACCGCCCACTCGGTGACCGAGTCGGGCACCTCGAACTCGAAGCTCACCGAGCCGTCGTCGCCGGTGAGGAGCTGGGGAAACCAGAAGGCGGTTTCCGAGAAATCGCTGCGTACGGGCTCATCGGCCGGCGGTGGCGGCGGGCTCTCTTCGCCTTCCCCGACCCCACCACCCGCAGCGTCGAGCTCCACGGATTCGGAAACGGCGGCCAGGGTTTCGGCCTGGGCCTCCATGGGGGCATCGGCCATGGCCGCCATGGGAGCGGCCGGCATCGCCCGGGCCATGCTCTTCCGCATCACTCGCCCGCCCATGCGGCTGCGGACTCCCGGGCCGCCGATGCCGTAATTCTCGTAGAACTGCAGCACGTCGCCGCGGAAGGTGGGGTACTGGGGCAGATCGGCGAATCCCTGGGCCCGTTGCCACACTTCCCAACGCCCACCGAGATTGATCTGGAGGTGGGGAATGCCGGTGCGGTAGGGATAGAGGTCGATGGGCCTCGGCGGAGAGTGGGGACCGAAGAAGTCGAGGCTCTTGTCGTACATGTAGGCCAGGATCTCGGCGGAGCCCCGAGCCAGGGTTTGTTCGTCGGAGCCGCGCACGGTCACCCGCCAGGTCTCGCGCGCGCCGGGCCGGAGCCGATCGCGAAAGGTGGCGAACTCCACGGCCAGCTCGCGGTCTTCCCATGGCACCTGGAAATGCTGCTCCAGGGTCATGGGTTGATGATCGCGCAAGGTCTCGAGCAAGACCGAAAAGCCGCCGCGGTGCTCGGCGTCGACGGGAATCTCGATCACTCGCGGGCCGCTCGAGGAAGCCAGGACCCGACGCTCGATGCGCCGCTGGCTCTGGAAGATCTCCAGCACCAGGGGTTGGTCCTCGAGGCCCGAGGACACCAGGAATCGCGCGGTGTCTCCCACGGAGAGGGTGGTTTCCTGGGGCGCGAGCAGCAGCGGCAGAGGAAGAGCGGGTGCGTCCGCTGCCGTGACCAGGAACTCGTGCCGGATCTCGAGCTCGGCGCCGAACGGGTCAGTGGTGGAGTAGTGGAGGCGATAGGCGCCGGGTGCGAGGTTGCCGGGCCGGAGCTCGGCGACCCCGCTGGCGGCATGCTCCAGCTCGCCCCGGGCGACCTCGCGGCCGTCCTTCCACGCGTGGTAGACCTGGCGCGGCTCGTAACCCGGAGCCCAGCGGGGGCGCAGCCGGTCGCCCGGGGTCTCGAAGTCGGAGTCGGCACTCGGGGGCCTGTGGATGGGTATTTCTGCCGGCAGCGCCGTGGTGGCCGGGGCTTCGAGTGCGGTGAGGCGGTATCGGCCGGCGCCGGGTCGGGGTAGACCGTCGAGATCCTGGCGGTGGATGTCGAGCCGGACCTGGTCTCCGGCGAGAAAGAATCCCTGCGTCGCCTCGACCCGAGCGTCGACGGCCACGAACCCGAGCCGAAACGAGCGTCGAGCCGAGCGGGTCTCGCCCCCTTCGTCGGTCACCTCGGCGTCGAGCCGGTAGTGGTAGCTGATGCCCTTGCCCTCGGCCTCGCCTTCGTCGGCCTCGGGGGTGAAGGCCACCTCGAAGGTGCCGTCTGGGCGCAGCTCGGACGAGCCCGACGCCACCACCTGCGAGGAGCCGGCAGACGGGGGAGAAAACCACCACCACCAGGAGGGGTAGACCGGCTGCCGGGTCACCCGCCAGCCCACGTCGCCGGAGGCGACCGGCAGGCCGAAGTAGTAACGAGCCTCGCCGGTGAGGCGGGCGGGCCGGTTGAGACGCAGGGCGTCTTCGGGATCGGCGAGGCTGACCTCGAAGGTCGGGCGTTTGTACTCCTCGACCTTCAACCCCGTATAGCCGCCGAGGGAAGTCTGGAGGCTCCAGCCGCCGAGCAGCTTGCCGCTGGCCGGGATCTCGAAGGTGCCGGCGGCCGAACCGAATTCGTTGGTGGTGAGCTCCTGCTCGCCGACCGCCTCGCCGTTGGTGTCGAAGAGCTCCACTCGCACCGGGTGCTCGGGCAGGGTCCGGAAGCGAGCTTCTTCGGAGCTGCCGCGGTAGGCGACCACTTTGAAGTGGAGCTCCTGGCCCGGCCGGTAGACGCTGCGGTCGGTGTAGATCAGGGCGTCGGTCCGTTCCTGTTGGTTGCCGCGCACCGGCGGAGATTGGGCCTGGAGAAGGGCGATCTCGTCGCCCTGTTGGGCGAGCACGAAGGTGCGGCCGCGGTGCCTCTGCTCCATGGCGATGCGGACCAGGCCCCGCGTATCGGTGGTCTGCTCGCTCAACCGCTGGTGCTGGCTGTTGCGCCAGTCGGCGAGGTAGAGATCGACCTGGACGCCGGCCAGGGGTTGGCCCGTCGCGCCCGATCGGGCCATCACTTCCAAGACGCCTTCGAGGGCTCGGGAGGAGAGTACGAGGTCGCCGACCTGGAGGATCACCGCCGCCTGGCGGTCGAGGGTGTTCCGGAAGTCGTGGCGGGTCGAGGCCACGACCAGGTAGAGGCCGGGGCCGTCGAGGGGGGGCGTGGCATAGGTGTGGTGTTGCTGGTAGTCCGGGGTCTCGGGCAGATCGAGCTGCCACCGGGCCACGGGCTCTTGGCGCTGCAGGATGCCGGGAACCTCCTGGTGACCGACGAGATTTTGGGCCCCCCCGGATTGCAAGAGCCGTTCCGTACCGAGGGAGTAGGCGCGGAAATGGAGCGTGTCGAGATTCTTGTGGGAGACCCGGATCGAACGTTTGCGGGCGCCGTCGAGAGTGCTCGACTCCAGGTTGTAGGCCGGGGCGGTGATGGAAGCTACGAGGTGTCGGCAGCGCTGGCCGCCCGGCGAGTCGGGGTGCGCCTCGAGTCCTCGCTCCGCGGCCGCCAGGGCGGCGACCAGGTCGCCACCGTCGCGCAGCATCTCCGCCAGGCTCGACATGCCCATGGACCACCAACCGTAGCCACTCCCCAGGGATACGAGGTGGTTTTCGAGATCCTTGCGAATCGTGTCGCGGGCGGTTTCGCCCTCGAGGGAGGCGCGCAGCCTGCGGTACCGCTCGAGGCGGCTCTCGAAAGCCGCTTCCGGCCGACGGTTCTCGTGGTGCCAGCTCTCGAGGTCACTGAGGATCCAGCTGATGGCGAGCAGGGGATGAAGATCCGACGCCTGCAGGTCGACAGCCTCCGAGGGGCCGGCGAGCAGCTTCTTCCGGTCGAGCCGCCAGGTTTCGTTGGACCACTCGGGACGCCAGAGGCTGGTGTCGGCGAGAATCTCCACCCAGAGGTAGGTGACGGCGTCGCGCAGGGTGCCGCGGATCCGCGCCGGGTAGTCGTTCTGCTGCACGTATTCCGCGAGGTCGCCCAGAGACTCGGCACCCCATTCCTCTCGCTGCTCCCAGGCTTCGCCATACGCGCGGTGGGCTTCCGCAGCGATCTGGTCGCGGGTCCAGGCCTTCAGGTCGATCTCGCCACCGGTGTCGACCCGGTCGCGTTGCCCGATCTCCCACGAGTAGGCGTGTAGATAGCGCACCAGGGAACGGGCGTAGTAGAGATTCAGGATCAGCCGATGCCTGGGTGCCTCGGGCCAGCTCGCCTGGCGCAGGTCGCGCACCGCCGTTTCGTAGCCGTGCAGGCCGATCCGCAGCTGCGTTTTCTTGATCAGGGCCCGGGTCACTTCTTCGGGATCGTCCTGAGCTCGAGCCGATGCGAGAATCTCTTCGGTGGCCTCGAGAGCCGCCTGGAGCTTGTCTTCGGAGATCATCCGCTCCACGTCTTTCCAGTCTCGGGTCCCTTCCATGGTCCTCTCCTCCGGGTTCCCCGGACGACCGAGATCCGGTTGTCCCTGGGCGCAGCATGGGGTCGTCGCCGCCAGCAGCAGGCAGAGGGCGAGGCGGCGTACGAAAGCAGCCCGGCGCCCGAGGGCCGGGAACGACGGCCGAGATCCGGTCACGATCTGGATGGGCAACATCTTGATTCCTTTGTCGTCGCGATCACGTGGTTTCATCATACCTGTTGCTTTGGACACCACATCGCCGGGAATTGGAACCGTCTGCCTCGCGTTACCGTATATGTCTGTTGAACGCGGCCGGGTGTAACTGCTTCAACGTTCTTCACGGCACCCGGCCCCATGAGCCAAGAATTACCGGGCGATCCCCCTGGAAATGCGGGATCGCCAAATCGGTAGAGAGTCGCCCGGATCCGGGATACCGGAGTCTCGGGCACACGATTTCGTTCGGTCCGCTGCGTTTCCTTCTCGGCAGCGATCTCCATATACCTGTCCGCTCCTGAGCGGAGGTAGGGGCTCTATACCCGAACGAGGGTCGACTCGAAGCCAAACCGAGGTCGATACCATGGCAACCGAAAGACCCGAGTCCGACCGGCACGATTCGGGAACGTCGCTGGATCCCCATACCGCTCTGCTGCTCGCGAGCCGCGACGAAGACCGCGGCACCCTGCGGCGTGCGCTCCTGGCCGCCGCCGCTCTCCACATCCTCTTGCTGTTGATCACCTTCCCCAACCTGGCCAAGCCGACAGAGCCCCGGGGTCAAGGAGAGAAGAAGGTCTACGTGGTGCAGAAGGTCCGTTTTCGGCCGCCCCCGGCGGCGCAGAAGAAGGAGATCCCGAAACGCCGGGCGAAGAAGATCCCGATTCCCGATCCCACGCCCGACGAGCCCGAGCCGCTGCCGATCGAGGAGCTGCCGGAGCCGGCGGTGGAGCTGCCGGAGATCGATGTGGCCATCTTCGGAATTCCCGACGCGCCTCCGACTCCCTTCAACACCGGCGACGCCGAGGGTCCGCTGCAGATCGGCGGTGGGGTGAGCTCACCCAAGAAGATCTACACTCCGCAGCCGAGGTACACCGAAGAGGGGCGCCAGGCTCGTATTCAAGGCACGGTGATTCTCCAGGCGGTGATCGATGCCGACGGCAAGGTGCAGGACTTGAAGGTGCTCAAGGGTTTGCCGATGGGGCTCGACCAGAGCGCGATCGACACGGTGAAGACCTGGCAATACGAGCCCGCTCTGCGCGATGGCAAGCCGGTGGCGGTGTACCTCAACCTGTTGATCAACTTCTCCCTGCAGTAGCCCGCGCGATCGTTTTCGAGTCGATTCTCTCCTGTCCGCTGCCGAGGAATCGGTGGCGGGCGGGTGTTTGTTCTTTCGACGAAAGAAACGAGGTATGCTATCTCGCTGAGCGAAGGTAGCCCGTGAAGCAAGGCAGGTCGAGAGGGAGTCGGGTATGCCATCAGGGGGACCTCTGTAACATTCAATGCGTCGTTTCGTATGGACTACACAGGTACCGTGCGGGGCGATGGGGAGCTCGAGCAAGTCATTTCCCGGGGAGAAGTCTCATCTTTCCTTTCTCGCCGGACGGCTTTCCTCGCGGCTCCGAACGGAGACTGGGGAAGTCGAGGAACACCATGACAAAACGTGGGCAGGGAATTTCGTTTCCGGAGCGACCCGGTGGGTCGGGCAGAGGCCTGGAGCTGTTGCTTCTGGTCGTGCTGCTGACCGCTCAATGGGGCTGTTCCGAGGTGACCGGCGCGACCGCCGAAAGCGAATCTTCGATCGAGTCCTCGGAAGCCTCCGAGATCCGCAAAGAAGAGCTTCCTCCGGTCGAGGCCATACCTCTGGGGCGCGGCTCGATCGAGTCGGTGCTGAGATTCTCGACCAATCTCGAGGCAGAGAGCGAGGTACAGGTGTTCTCGCAGGCCGCACGGCAGGTCACCTCGCTGCTGGTGGAAGAGGGCGACTCGGTGAGCAAGGGGCAAGTCCTTCTCCGGTTGCAGGACGACGAGCAGCGCAGCGAGCTGTCCCGCACCGAGAGCCAGCTCAAGAAAGCCCAGCGCGAGTACGACCGCCAGCAGAATCTCTTCGAAAAAGAGCTGATCAGCGAGCAGGCCTGGAACGAGGCGATGTACGAGGTGGAGCAGCTGGAGCTCCAGCTCGACGACGCCCGGCGCAACCTTTCCTACACCGAGGTGCGAGCGCCGATTCGAGGTACCGTGACCAGTCGATACATCAATGTCGGCGATCAGGTCACGATCAATCAGCACCTCTTCGACCTGGTCGATTTCGACACCATCGTGGCGCGGATCTACGTGCCGGAGAAAGAGCGGCCGCGGCTCCGGCTGGGTCAGCAGGCACGCCTGTTCGCCGACTCTCTCGGCGGCGAGACCAAGAGCGGAAAGGTGATCCGAATCGCTCCGATCGTCGATCCCAAGAGCGGCACGGTGAAGGTTACCGTGGGCATTCCCCGCAACCAGAACCTGGTCCCGGGAATGTATGTCGAGGTCGAGCTGGTGACCGACACCCATGAAGACGCTCTCCTGATCCCCAAACGCGCAGTGATCTACGATTCCGAGCAGGCCTTCCTCTTCCGTCTGCGAACCGATGATCCGGACCGGCTGACGGTGGAGAAGCTCTCCGTCGACGTCGTGCTGGAAGACCGGGAGAACATCGAGCCGAGCTCGGAGGTGTTGCGCGAGGGCGACCTCATCGTCGTCGCCGGGCAGGCCGGTCTCAAGGACGGAGCCCGGGTTCGTCTGGCCAGCGGCCGATCCGGGGCCGCCCCATCGGCTCCGGAGTCGACGGAGGCGCCCGGCTCCACGGTAGGCTCGTGAGCGAGCCCTCCAGCCCTCCGGGCGAGCCCACGCCGGGTGAGCCCACGCCGGGCGAGCCCACGCCGTCGCGCCTTTCTGCCGCTTCTTCCGAGCCTCTGAGCAGCTTCAGCACCAGCCGCCCGGTGGCGGTGCTGATGGTCTTTCTCGCGGCGGTGGTCTTCGGCTTCTTTTCCTATGGCCGGCTGCCGATCACCCTCATGCCGGAGCTCAGCTATCCGACCCTGACGGTGCGTACCGAGTATCCGGGCTCGGCTCCCGAGGAGGTCGAGAACGACATCAGTCGCCCGATCGAAGAGACCCTCGGGGTGATCGGGGGCCTGACCCGGATCAGCAGCATCAGCCGGGCCGACGTCAGCGACGTGGTGCTGGAGTTCTCCTGGGATACCGATATGTCCGACGCCATCCAGGACACCCTGGAGAAGCTGGACCTGGTCTTCCTGCCCGACGAGGCCGAGCGTCCTCTGATCCTGCGCTTCGATCCTTCCCTCGACCCGGTCCTCGAGCTGAGCCTCTCGGGGCGCGGCGAGCGTTTCGAGGGCGAGGAGGGTCTGCGCACGGTGCGGCGTATCGCCGAGCTGCAGGTTCGTCGTGCCCTGGAGCCGATCAAGGGCGTGGCCGCGGTCCGCCTGCGGGGTGGGCTGGAAGAAGAGATCCACGTGCTGGTGGACGACGAGCAGCTCCGCCGTACGGGCCTTTCCCTGCAGCGGGTGATCGACCGGCTTCGCCAGGAGAATGTCAACGTCGCCGGAGGAACGATCAAGGAAGGGCGCACCGAGTACATGGTGCGCACCCTCAACGAATTCGTCGACCTCGGCCAGATCGAGGACACCGTCGTCGCCCGGGTCGGGGGCCGTGACGTTCGGATCCGCGACATCGCCCGGGTGGAGATGTCGCACAAGGAACGGGAGATCCTCACCCGCACCGACGGTGGCGAGAGTGTGCAGATCGACATCTACAAAGAGGCCGACGCCAACATGGTGGCCCTCTCGAAGGCGATCCGCAATCGCCTGGGTGATTTCGATCCGCAGGCCTGGGAAGAGGAACGGCTGGAGCCGAAGGCGGCCGAGGAACCGGAAAAGGCGTTCGGCTTCGAGATGAAGAAGCCCGGAGGCGAGGAAGAAGGGCTGAAGGAGCGCCTGTACAAGAACGAAGGGGTGTTGATCGACATCGTCGCCGACCGCTCTCTCTTCATCGAGAGCAGCATTGCCGAGGTTCGCTCCACCGCTTTGCTCGGCGGGCTCCTGGCCGTGGTGGTTCTGCTCCTCTTCCTGCGGAATCTCAAGAGCACTGCGATCATCGCGGTATCGATCCCGATCTCCCTGATGGTCACCTTCGCGCCTCTGAATCTGCTCGGGGTGAGCCTCAACATCATGTCCCTCGGTGGCCTGGCCCTGGGCATCGGCATGTTGGTCGACTCCTCCATCGTGGTGCTGGAGTCGATCTTTCGTTGCCGCGAAGAAGGAGATGGCGTGGTGGCCGCGGCGATCCGCGGCACCCGGGAGGTGCGCGGCGCGGTGGTGGCTTCGACCCTCACCTCCATCGCCGTGTTCTTCCCCATGATCTTCGTCGAAGGCGTGGCCGGCCAGGCCTTCGGAGACCTCGGCCTGGCGGTCGTGATCTCCCTGATCGCCTCGGTGGTCGTGGCGATCTCCTTCATTCCCATGCTGGCCAGCCGCCGCGAGAGCATCGCGCGGGCGGGATCCGAGAAGAGTCTGCGAGACTGGCGTTTCCGTTCCTGGACGACCCTGAAGAACGATTTCCGGGGAGCTCGGCAGTGGCTCGGCCGTGGCCCGGTCGCTCTGAAGCTCGTGCCCTTCCTGGTATTCGTTCCCTATCTCCTGGTCCGTTTCGTGCTCCAGCTGGTACTGGAAATCTTCGGCCAGATCCTCCTCGGGCTCGGGTTGCTGGTCGCCTGGATGGTCATCCGCGGGAGTCGGCTGGTCGCCGCCGCGGGGACCCTGCTGGGCGGTCTGCTGCGGCGAAATCGAAGCGGCGACGACACCAGCCGTGAGCCATCCTGGGTGGCCGCCTATGGCCGGGCCCTGGGCTGGTCGTTGCACCATCGGGGTCTCGTGCTGCTCGGGGTTCTGGGGCTCTTCGCGTTCACCGCGTGGCTCGGCCAGCAGCTCTCGAGCGAGCTGCTGCCGGAGATCCACCAGGGCGAGTTCACGGTCGAAGTGGCTTTGCCCGTGGGTACACCGCTCGACGAGACCGACAACATCCTGCGGCCGGTGGAGCGGGCGATCCTGGAAGAGAAGGAGCACATCACTTCTCTGCTGGTGACTCTCGGCTACGACGCCGCCAATTCGCAGCGGTCCGACGAAGGGGAGCATACGGCTCGTTTCAAGGTGCTCCTCGGGAGCTCGGATCCCCGCATCGAAGACCAGGTGATCGCCCGGCTGCGGGCACGGTTCGGCGAGATTCCCGATCTCGAGGCCCGGATCGTGCGGCCGGTGTTGTTCAGCTTCAAGACTCCCATCGAGGTCGAGGTCCATGGCGACGACCTGATCGAGCTCCGCCGCTGGGCGGAGAGGGTGCGTGACTCGATGGCCTCGATCGAAGAGCTCGCGGACGTGGAGACGACTCTGCGGACCGGTGCGCCGGAGGTCCAGATCGTCTACGACCGCGATCTCCTGGCCCGCTACGAGCTCAACATCCAGCAGGTCGCGCAGCTGGTGCGCAATGCGGTGAAGGGTTTCGAGGCCACCCGCTTCAATCTAAAGGATCGCCGGATTCCGATCCTGGTGCGTTTCGAGCTCGACGACCGTTCGGCGGTCGAAGACGTACGCCAGCTGGAGGTGAACCCGGGTGACGATCGCCCCATCACCCTCGCCGCGGTCGCCGAGGTCACCCTCGGGGAAGGACCCTCCGAGGTGCGTCGGATCGATGGCCGCAGAGTGGCACTGGTGCGCTCCAACATCGCCGCGGGCTCCCTGGGAACCGCCGTGCAGAAGATCCGGGCCCGGGTGAGCGCCCTCGGCCTGCCGGACCACATGGCCTTCTACATCAGCGGCCAGAGCCAGGAGTGGGAGCGCAGCCAGAGCAGCCTGCTTCTGGCCCTTGGGCTCTCGATCTTCCTGGTGTACGTGATCATGGCGGCGCAGTTCGAGTCGCTGGTGCAGCCCCTGGTGAT
>CAZMEL010000155.1:0-18190 GCA_964565225.1 uncultured Thermoanaerobaculia bacterium
CCATGGTGGTGACCTCGAAACGTGGGCCCGACCCCACGGACCTGCTCGGACGACCGATGACGGATCTGCGGATCTCGGTCACCGACCGCTGCAATTTTCGCTGCACGTTCTGCATGCCCGCGGAGCAGAAATACCACTTCGCGGCTCGTGAGCACATTCTCACCTTCGAAGAAACCACCCGCCTGGCGTCGATCTTCACCCGCCTCGGCGTGGAGAAGATCCGGCTCACGGGCGGCGAGCCCCTGCTGCGGGCCGAGGTGGAGAAGCTGGTGCGGTCGCTGAAAGATCTACCGGGAATCCGAGACCTGGCTCTCACCACCAACGCCTATCTGCTGGCCGAGAAGGCGGCATCCCTGGTCGATGCGGGGCTCGATCGGGTAACCGTGAGCCTGCACTCCCTCGATCCCGACACCTTCGCCCGGGTCAACGGGCTCGGCCTGCCCCTGGAGCGGGTCTTGGGCGGAATTCGCGAGGCGGTCGAGAGAGGGTTGACTCCGGTCAAGCTCAACGTGGTGGTGATGAAAGACGTGAACGAGCACGAGATCGTCGAGCTGGCGCGGTTCGGTCGCGAGCAGGGTTGCCAGGTGCGTTTCATCGAGTACATGGATGTGGGCACCCTCAATGCCTGGGATCCGAACGCGGTGGTGTCGGCCGCGGAGATCCTCGAACGGATCGACACCGAGTTTCCCCTGGAGCCCCTGGAGCGGGCTCGCCCGGGCGACGTGGCCCGCCGCTTTCGTTATCTCGACGGTTGCGGCGAGCTCGGAGTGATTCCCTCGGTCACCCAACCCTTCTGTGGTGACTGCTCGCGGGTGCGTCTATCGGCCGAGGGCAAGCTCTTCACCTGCCTGTTCTCGGCCGTGGGCCACGATCTCAAGGCTCCTCTGCGTGCGGGGGAGAGCGACGCCGAGATCGAAGAGCGGATCCGCGCTCTTTGGTCCGGGCGCGACGACCGCTACTCGGAAGAGCGCACCGCAGCCCTGGAGCGTGGCACCTTCGTGCCTGCCGAGAAGATCGAGATGTTCCGCATCGGCGGCTGAGGCCGCAACCTCAGACCGAGCGGGTGATCCCGCCATCGACCCGCAGATTCTGCCCGGTGATGTATCCGGCGTCGTCCGAGAGCAGGAAAGCCGCCGTCTTGGCGATCTCCTGCACCTCGCCGTAGCGACCCATGGGAATCCGCGCCACGATCTCCTCGCTCTCGGGGTAGCTGTCGATATAGCCGGGCAGGATGGTGTTCATGCGCAGGCCGGCGGCTGCGTAGCGGGTGGCGTAGAGCTTGGTGAAGCTCCCCAGGCCGGCCCGCAGGGCGGAGGAGATGGGGAAGTCGAGACTGGGCTCGAAGGCCGAGAAGGTGGAGATATTGACCAGCGCTCCCTTTCCCTGGGCCTCCATGATCGGGGTCACCAGGCGGGTGAGGCGAATGACGTCGAGCAGCACCAGCTCGAACCCCGTCTGCCAGTCGTGGTCGGTGAGATCGAGCAGCTCCCCCTTCGGCGGATGCCCGGTATTGATCACCACGCCGTCGATCCGCCCCCAGCGATCGGTGGCGAGACGCACCAGTGCTTCCAGGGCCTCGGGATCGGTGACGGAGCCCGTGATTCCATCGCCGCCCAGCTCCCGGGCCAGCTCGGTCGCCGCTCCGGAGGTCGACATCAGGGCGAGTCGATACCCTCGGGACGCCAGCTCTCGGGCGCAGGCCGCCCCCATGCCGCGGCTCGCGGCGGTCACCAGGGCGACGGGTCTTGGCTCGGTGGCACTCATGATTCTTCTCCAGGGTTGGGTTCCGGGGATCCTGATTCTACTTCGTCGGATTTCGAGCCCGCGTTCGAGAGTCGGCGTTCCTGGAGCCAGGTCGAGCGGGTCGAAGAAGACCGTGCCGGAGAAATAGCCGGAGCACAGCGCCAGGAGAGAGCTCGGAGTCGCCCGCAGCCGGCACGACCCTTCGAGGCCTGGCGGAAGGAATGCCGACTCGCCCTCGCGATTCCGCGGTTGCCGTTCGCGAGGGCATAGAATGACCGCCTGATGGTGGATCTCCTCAGCAAACGTGAGGCCGACTTCGCCGAGAAGCGGAGGATCCTGCAGCTCGAGACCCTCTATGACCTGGCGCTGGCCCTGCGTGCGGAACGCTCGGAAGAAGACCTGGTGGAGGAGCTGCTGCAGCGAGTCTGTACCGTGCTCGATCCGGCGGCGGCGGTAGCGGTGACCCGAGGGGCCTTCGGTGACGCTCGATCGGTAGCCCTGGTGGGCTGGCACGGCCAGGAGCCTCCCGGCAGCACATTGCTGGAAGACCCTCTCTGGCACGACCTGGTCACCCAGGGAGAATCTCTGGCGCGCCGCCAAGGTGTGTTCGCGGGCCGCAACTACCGCGAGCTTCTGGCCACTCCGCTCGCCTATCGTGGCGTGTTCCTCGGGTACCTCGCCCTTCTCGACAAAGAGTCGCGAGCCGGCGAGGAGCCCGGGTTCAGCGCCGAGGATCGTCGCTTTCTCGACTCCGTGGCCTCCCTGGGAGGTGTGGCGCTCGACGCCGCGCGGCAGCTCGAGGATCTCACCACCCAGCGTGAGCGTCTGCAGGAGGAGAACAAGGTGCTCAAGGGTCGACTGGTGGAAGACTTCTCCGGCCAGCGCATCGTCGCCCACGCCCCGACCATGCGCCAGGCGCTCGAACGGATCGAGCGAGTGGCGCCGCGCAATGTCACGGTGCTGCTGCGCGGCGAGAGCGGAACCGGCAAGGAGCTGGTGGCGAAGCTGATCCACTTTCTCTCGGGACGCCGCGGGGCCCTGATCGCGATCAACTGCGCTGCGATGCCGGAGAACCTGCTGGAGAGCGAGCTCTTCGGCATCGAGGGTGGGGTCGCCACCGGTGTGCAGGCGCGTCGCGGCAAGTTCGAGCTCGCCGACGGGGGCACGCTCTTCCTCGACGAGATCGGCGATCTCGACTTTCCGCTGCAGGTGAAGCTCCTGCGGGCGCTGCAAGAGCGCGAGGTGGTTCCCATCGGCGGGCACAAACCGATTCCGGTCGACGTACGGGTCGTGGGAGCCACCCACCGCAACCTCGAGGCGCTCATCGCCGAAGGGAGCTTCCGGGAGGATCTCTACTATCGGTTGAAGGGGGTCGACGTCGAGCTTCCGCCCCTGCGCCACCGCCGGGAAGACATCCCCCACCTGGTCCGGCTCTTTCTCGAGCAGTTCTGCCGTCGAGAAGAGATGCCACCTCCCCCGGTCGACTCCGAAGCCCTGGCCATTCTGTTGGGCTACGAGTACCCGGGCAATGTACGAGAGCTGCAGAATCTGGTGGAAGGAGCGGCCTCGTTGGCGGAGACCGAGATCAACGCCGACCTGCTTCGCCACCTGATGGGTGGAGGCGATGCTGCGCAGGGAGACCATCCCATGGATCTCGCGACCGCGGAACGGCGCCACATCGAAAGAGTGCTGCGGTATGTCGGGGGCAACAAGAGCTCGGCGTCGAAGATCCTCGGTGTCGATCGCCGTACCCTCCAGCGCAAGGGGTTTTGAGCGCGGCATTTTGCCGCATGTGCGGCAAAATGCCGCGGAAGGTGGAGAATCCCACGGCCGTGCGGTCGATCCGGACTCCTGGCGGAAAGATTTCTAGACGGTGCGACATTTTGCCGCATTCGTCGCTCGATGCCTCCGGGGTGATCTCGGTGCGTTCGAGGGCTTTGTTTTCAGCGGTTTACCGTTTCTTTCTCCGAGTCTGCCGGGAGTTGGCAAAGGCCTTGCGAAGAAGAGAGGTGAATCAGCGAGGAGGCTCTCATGGTAGAATCCACTCGGCGTCGCGTTCTGACACTGCCCCGAATTCCGGCACAGATCATGTTTTCCGCCGGAACGATTGCAAGCTTTGGTTGGCTCTTGCTCCAGAATAAGATTCACCCTATCGTCATCTACTTTCTCCAGGTGTACCTTACATTCTGAACGAGGAGCACGAAGGTCTTGACCGGAGGGTGATCGGAGTTCGCGCCATGCAGCAAGTGACGCTGACCCTTCCCATGCTTCCCGACATGGAATTGACCGCGGGCAAGACGGCTTGCGCCATGGGGGAGCATATCGGGATGAGTCAGGATAAGATCGAGGAGGTCCAGATGGCCGTGGTCGAGGCGTGTATCAACGCCTTCGAGCACAGCCGCGCGGACGATCGGGAGGTGGAGATGCAGCTCCTGGTGCTCGGACGGGATGATTCTCCCACCGGCCTCCAGATCATCATCCAGGATAGTGGTATCGGATTCTCCGCCGAGAAGGTCGAAAAAAAGCGGCGCCTAGGAAAATCGTCCGACAATCTCCCTCGCAAACGAGGCCATGGTCTGCGAATCATCGACGGCCTGATGGATGAGGTCGAGATCCGGTCGGACGATGAAGGAACAACCGTCATCATGCGCAAGATGCGGTGAAATCGGGAGCCTTCGATGACAGAGAGCCTCAAGCTGACCGTCGACGAGGAACGTGCCGCCCTGGCCGTGATCTATACCGATGGTTATATCAACAACCAAGGTGGCGAGGAGATTGCCCGGGTTGCCTATGAGCTGATCGAGAAGGGACAGACGAAGCTTCTCCTGAACCTTGCGGGCACGAAAATCGTCAACTCCATCGGCATCTCGATTCTGATCGAGATCATCGAGAGGATGATCCAGATCGATGGCAAGCTGGCCTTCTGCAGTCTGACTCCCACGATCGAAAAGACCTTTCACATCATGGGGCTCGCCCAGTACGCGAGCATCTTTCCCGACGAAGACAGTGCCGTTGCCGAGCTATCCGGATAGCCAGCTGCCTCTTCGGATCGAATCTTTGGCACTCGAGTCGCGGATTCGATCCATGGATCCACCCTTGGGGGTCGCGAGTGCAACGAGCGGCCCAACAAAAGATTTCGGAAAAACACGAACATGTCCTTGGACAGCCCTCCGGTGCCCGCAGCACCTCCCGGAGGCGGTGCTGGGGCCAGCTCCTCATCGCATCCCACAGAATGGGGCAATCTCTTCGCCCCCGGATCGAAACGCCATGAAGACCTGGCGGTTCTCGAGCGCCAGCTGACCCTATGGTGCTCGGCGCGCCGAGCCGAGGCCGCCCTCTACTGCTCCTCCGAGGGGCGGTACAACCTCATGGCCCGGCACGGATCGAGCCGGTTCCCGGAAGCCCCCGAGACGATCGAAGGCACCTTGGTGCGTATCGACCTGCCCGGCGCCGTGCTCCTGCATTCACCTCTCGAAGCGGCGGTGAGCTCGGAAGATCCCGACCTGCTGCTGCTGGCCGCCGCGGCCCGCATCTGCCAGCTCAAATCCCAGGTCCACGAGCAACATTTCCAGGCCAACTTCCGGGGGGTGGAGCTCGAGGCCCTCTACGACGTCGGCCTCGCCATCGCCTCGACCCTCGACCTCGAGGAGCTGTGCGAGGAGGCGCTGTTGCGAGCGGTCTCCTTGCTGGACGCCCGGCGCGGCGCTCTCTACCTGCTCGACGACGGCTGCTATCGGCTGACGAGCCGTTTCGGCGGCACGGCACGATCGACCTTTCCGGCGGACGAGATCGACCTGCCTTCGCTGCTCGAGGGAGATAGCTCGGGCCCCGAAGGCTGGATTCCCGGGGCCGAGTTCCTGCTCGCGGTAGCGGTAGAGATCGAAGGGCAGCCGCGGGGGGTCCTCGTGGTGGCCGACAAGGAGAGCCGTCGCGGGGTGGGGCCGTTTCCGTCCACCGATCGCCGGACCCTCTCCCTCTTCGCGAACCAGGCGGCCATCGCCCTGGAGAATGCCAAGCTGCACCGACTGGCCCTGGAGAAGCAGCGGCTGGAGCGAGAGATGGAGCTGGCGGCGGAAATCCAGCAGCAGCTCTTGCCCAAGGCCATGCCGGAGATCGAGGGTTTCCAGGTGCTGGGCTGGAACCGGCCGGCCCAACAGGTCGGCGGCGACTACTTCGGCATGCAGAGGCTCGAAGACGGCCGCTGGGGGCTGGTAGTGGGCGACGTCACGGGCAAGGGTGTGCCGGCATCGTTGCTGGTCTCCAACCTGCATTCCGCTCTGCGGGTCCTGCTGGAAGGGGTGGAGGTCGGGCCCTCGTTGATGGACCGGTTGAATCGCCACATCTTCGAGTCTTCCAGTGCCAACAAGTTCATCACCCTGATTCTGGCGACTCTCGATCCCGCGACGGGAAGCCTGGAGTATCTCAACGGTGGGCACAACCCGGGGCTGCTGGTGCGGCAGGACGGCAGCGTGGAAGAGCTCAGCTCCGCCGGCCTGCCGATCGGTCTGCTCGCCGGGGCGACCTATGGCTCCGAGACGTTCCAGGTCGATCCCGGGGATCTGGTGTGCTTCTACAGCGATGGCATCACGGAATGTGAATCACCCGACGAAGAGGAGTTCGGCCCCGAGCGCCTGACCGAGCTCCTGGTCGAGAAACGCAACGAGCCGTTGTCCGATCTGGTGACGACCATCGATCGGGCGGTCACTGGTTTTGCCGCCGGCCTGCCGCAGGGTGACGATCAGACCCTTCTCGTGCTTCGCCGAGAGAGCTGACGAGCGGGCGCTTCCGCGTCGTCCCTTTTTCCGACCCGCGTCCGAACCGGGAGCCCTGCCATGAGCCAAGAGAGAGATTCGTCCCGTTCCCTCGGCACCCAGGTGGTGCATGCCGGGGCGCCCGAGCCGGTCGAAGGTGCGGTGGTCACCCCGATCTTCCAGTCGGCCAACTACCTGATGCGCGGGGAGACGAGGTACCAGGATCTGCGGTACATCCGCCTGCACAACACGCCGAGCCACCTCGCCCTGCAGTCGCGACTGGCGGCGATCGAGGGCGCCGAAGCGGCCCTGGTGACGGCGAGCGGTATGGCGGCCATCAGTGGTGCGATCCTGACCCTGGCGGGCTCCGGCGATCACCTGCTCGCCCAGCGCACCCTCTACGGCGGCACGATGAGCTTCCTGGAAGAAGATGCCGAACGTTTCGGCCTGGCCCATTCGGCCATCGACCTGGCGGACTCACGCGGCCCGGCCGCCTGGAAGGAGCAGCTGCGGCCCGAAACCCGCGTCCTCTATGTGGAGGCGATCTCCAATCCCCTGATCGAGGTCGGCGACCTGCGGTCCGCGGCCTCCTTCGCCCGCGAGCACGGCCTGACCTCGGTGATCGACGCCACGTTCGCCAGCCCGGTGAACGTTCGGCCGCTGGAGCTCGGATTCGACCTGGTCGTGCACAGCGCCACCAAGTACCTCAACGGCCACAGCGATCTGGTGGCGGGTGTGGTGGCCGGGAGCGCCGAGCTCGTGGAGAAGGTCCGGCACCTGCAGCTGCACCTGGGCGCGGCCCTCGATCCCCATGCCTGCTTCCTCTTCGAGCGCGGGCTCAAGACCCTGGTGTTGCGGGTGGAACGGCAGAACGCCACAGCGTTGCGCCTGGCTCGGCACCTCGCGGACCGGCCCGAGGTGAGCCGGGTGCGGTATCCCGGATTGCCCGGAGATCCCGGCCATCGCTGGGCCAAAGAGCTCTTCGACGGCTTCGGGGGCATGCTCTCTTTCGAGCTCGACACCGTGGAGCGCGCGGAGAGCTTTCTGTCGCGCGTCGAGATTCCCCTGCACGCGGCGAGTCTCGGAGGTGTGGAATCGCTGGTGGTGCAGCCGGCCCGCAGCACCCACCTCGCCATGACCCCCGAGGAGCGCCAGGCCCACGGCATCAGCGACCGTCTGGTGCGGGTCTCCGTCGGCGTCGAAGACCCCGACGATTTGATCGCCGACTTCGATCAGGCCCTCGGCAGCGCCTGATCGGTCCCTGCTTCTACATCGTCGAAGCCGCCGCCGCTTCTTCCTCTTCTTCCGGCAGCTCCCGGTAGCCGAGGGATTCGTCGTCGACGAAGAGCTGGAGGAGGTCGGTGTTGCTGATCAGCCCGACCAGGCGTCCGTTCTCGACCACCAGGACTCGATGGAGATGGTGATCGAGCAGGGTCTTGGCGATCTCGGCCACGGTGTCGACGGGCGAAACCGTGTGCAGGGTGGGGCTCATCAGATCGCGCACCGTTTTCACGTCTTCTCGCAGATCGACCAGGCGAGCTTCCTTGTCGGATCGATCCCAGGACATGGGGCCGGTACCGAGATAGAACCAGGCGGTGGTCTGGCCTTTTGCGGCCTCGGCCTTGGCAATGTCGACCACGGAAACCACTCCCACCACCATGCCATCGGCGTCTTCGACCGGGGCACCGGTGATCTGGTGTTCGATGAGGAAGGCGGCAAGGTCGGGGAGGGGTGAGGTGTCGCGAACGGTGAGCACCTCGGTAGTCATCAGGTCTCGGGCGGTGAGAGCGTGCATCTTGGCCTCCTTGCCGGTGTCCGTGATTCCGGGAGGAATCGTCTACCAACAGTCTGGCCGGCCCGGGCTCTGCGGACCACCCGCCGACAGGTAGGGCCTTGCCACACCAAGGGGTGGGATATCGCTCAGGGAGACGGCGATGGAGTCGGCTCCGGCCTGCCCTTGCCGGCGGTGACCGGCGAATAGCCCATACCGTCGGGCTCGCGGCCGGCGGTGAGCAGGCGTCGGCGCTCGCCCGAAGCGAGGTCGTGCTCGGAGATCAGGTCGGCATTGGCGTGGGCGATCCACACGCGTTTGCCCGCGCGGTCGGTGAGCACCCCGATGGGAACCGAGCTGTCGCCGAACCGATCGCCGAAGAGCCGGTTCTCCACGTCTTTCATCTCGACCCCGAGAGCGATACGACGTCCCTGGCCGAGCTCGTCGGTACGGTAGACGGCGAGGTCACCGGCGCGGGCGTGGGTCACCAGCACCGCGGAGCCGTCGGGAGTGGCCACGGCGCGGATCGGAAATCCCTCGGAAGGGAGCTCGGCCAGCTTCTCCAGGGTACGGGCGCTGAGCACGGTGAGGGTGTCGGCGGCGCGGTTCGAGACCCAGACCTGGTCGCCGGCTACGGCCACCCCTTCGGCGCCTTCGCCGGTGGCGATGTTGGCTCTGCGGGTACCGGTCGCGAGGTCGATGGCGGTGACCGAGCCCGAGCCGATATTGGCCACGAACGCCGCCTGGGAGTCGGGGCCGACCGCAACCATATGGGAGATCTCCTGGTCGGTGTCGATCGCTTTCTCCACGCGGCCGGAATCGACATCGACGATCAGCAAGGCCTTGGCTGCCTCCGCCGTCACCACGACCTTCTTCTCGTCGAGCCAGACCACGCCGTGGGGTCGTTCGTAGTCGCCGAGATCGAGGGTCCGGAGCACCGCCGGGGTCGTGAGGTCGAGCAGTGTCATGGTGCTCCCCGGAGCCTCGCGGTTTCCGTAGTTGGTGACGAGGGCTCGCCGGCCGTCGGGGGAGATACCCACCTCGTGGGGGCCCTTCCCGGTGGGCAGGGTGGCCACCACTGTGCCCCCTTCGAGCTCGATCAGAGAGACGGTGGCATCGCTCTTGTTTGCGACCACCAGGGTATCGGCCGTCATCGGGGCGGCGGCGAGGAAGGTGCCGACGAGGAGCGGGGCGATCGTAGCGAGAAGTTGAGGAGGTCGCGTGATCACGGACATGGGTCTCTCCAGGAAATGCTCAGGCGGTTTCGAAGCCGTCGGCCTCGGTGAGGGCGATCGGGGGCGAGGAGATGGCGCCGAGGGGAGTGGAGGGTGTGGCACAGACGATGCTGGACCGGCCGATTCCCCGCAACCGGGCGAAGGCGCGCAGCAGGCTCATTTCCCAGTAGAGATCGGGAAGAGGGGCGCCGAGGCGGCCCGAGCGGATCTCTCGTACCCCACGGGCGCGAACCCGAAAGTGGAGCTGGGTTGGGTCGTAGCACTCCGGGGGATCGAGCCAGCCGATGAACAGGCCGCCATCGCAGGCCGCGAGCAGGTCTTCGGGAGCGGCCTCTCCCGGCAGCACGAAGAGGTTGCCGAACAGGGCATCCTGGCCACCGACCGCCTGGGCCGTCGACTGCAGGCCCGCCTCGACCCCCTGCTGCAGGTTCAGGGCAGGGGTCGAGGGCTGGCCCTCGACGATGAGGTCCAGCGGACGTTTGGCCGAGCCTTCGAGATCGAAGGGAAACGGAGCGCCTTCCAGGCGGGTGGCGTCGTCGCGGAGATGCAGGGCGCGATCGAAGACCTGGATGTTGCGGTGTTTGGTGAGGAACGAAGTGCCGTCGAGAAAGGCCCGGCCGGAAAGGGCGAAGATGTTGAGGCTGTTGATCAGCTGGATCGAGGCCTCGGAGGTGAGAACCACCGGCACGGGTTCGTCGGGCGCCTCGGCGACCGGTTCGGAAGTGGCCAGGCGGCGCGCCCGCTCGGTGATGGTGTCGGCGCGGAGGGTTTCCAGGCTCCGGGCGGCTCCGGCGGAGATCCCGGTACCGGTCGTTCCGCCTCGGGCGGTGGCCTGGAGAGAGATTTCGGTGCAGGCCGCGGCGCGTTCGACCCCGTGGCTGTTGAACACCGCTACTCGGGTATCCGACCAGGAGAGCTCGCCGGTGAGGCCGTCGCCACACCAGGAACGGAGGAGATTCCGGGCCCGGTCGGGTCGGAGCTCGGCGATCTCCGCATCGAGCAACGGGGCCGAGAGCTCGATCTCGCTGCGGTCGGTCGGTAGCACCGGTGAGGTCTCGAGCTTCGGCTGGCAGCGAGAGACCGCCAGCGCCTGTCGGGCTCCGCCCTGGAGCAGGTGGAGATCGGGAGTTTCGGTGCGGTGCCAGCCGACGCGTCCCCCTTCGACCACCCGGATGAGGACGGTGATCAGAGGGGCGGCCTGGTCTTCCGCGGAAGCGCTCTGCTCTCGTCGAGAGTCCTCCGTACCGTACCTTCGTTCGAACCAGACCACCTCCGTTTCGTCGGCAACCGAGGTTTCCAGGACCTTCTCGGCCAGGGAAGCAACTTGGTCGAAAGGGGTGAAGGGAATGCTCACGGGATCCTCCTGGAAGCCGAAATTCGATCGCCTGGTCCGGGAACGAGGAACGAGCCGAAGTCAGGAGTGTAGCGGTTCCGCGGCCGAGCTCACAAGGCGCCGGCCGCCAGGTTGGCTCGTGAATTGCAATAACATACGAGTGTTGTTGACTCGCGGAGTGAGATATCGCAGACTGACCCGATCTTTCCCATCGAGCCGGAGCCATGAAAATCTGGAACCCTCGCCAATTTCCCAAAGCCCTGAGCGCTCGTCGCGTCTTCGAGCTCCATGCCGGCGTGGAAACGTCGCCGTCTCCGGGAAGGGACGGAGTGTCTCCGGGAAGGGGCTCTACCGGGCTCTTCGCCGTCTGCTCGATGCTGGCCCTGCTGCTCGCGACTCCGACGCTGGCCCAGAACGATCGGATCACCCCTTCCACGAGAGCTTCCGCCGCCCAGGCGGGAAACAGCACGCCGGGGGATCCGGTGGCCGACCCGTTTTTCCGCGCCCGCAAGAGCATGATCGACGAGCAGGTGCGCCGCCGCGGAATCGACGAGCCCGCCGTGTTGCAGGCGATGGAGAAGGTGCCCCGTCATCTCTTCGTCGACCGCACGCACCAGCCCGAGGCCTACTCCGATTCCCCCGTGGCCATCGCTCCGGGGCAGACCATGTCCCAGGCCTACGTCTCGGCACGGATGATCGCGCTCCTCGACCTCGGGGGCGACGAAAAAGTGCTCGAGGTGGGTACGGGCTCCGGGTATGACGCCGCCCTGCTCTCGCGGCTGGCGAAGGAGGTCTTCACGATCGAGATCGACCAGGATCTCGGGAGCAAGGCCGAGAAGGTGCTGAAAAAGCTCGACTACAAGAACGTCACGGTGAAGATCGCCGACGGGTATCGCGGCTGGCCGGAAGAGGCACCGTTCGATGCCATTCTGGTGACCACCGCCCCGGAGCACATTCCCCAACCCCTCGTCGACCAGTTGAAGGTGGGCGGAAAAATGGTGATCGCCGTCGGCCGACTGTTCCAGGATCTGCAGGTGGTCACCAAGACTGCATCCGATGAATACATGGTGCGCAAGGTCAGCCTGGTCAACCTGACTCCGATGCAGGGCGAGGTGCGGCAGAAAAACTGAGATCGCGGGAGCTCGGGGCGAATCGGAGGCTCCGTACGAGCGTATATGATCCTAAGAATGCGCTCGACTCCGACTCCTGCCGGCGAGCCCGATCTCCTCGGTCTCGACAACGTTCGGCTCGACCTGCCCCTGGCGGGAGCTCCGAGCCGGATTCTGGCCGCTTTCGTCGATCATTTCCTGCTCTTCCTCGTACAGGTCGCCACATCCTTCGGCGGAGCGGCGCTGGCCGCCCTGCTCGAGATCGACGGAGGCTGGGCGGTGGGCCTGGTGATCCTGCTCTTCTTTCTCCTCCAGTGGGGATATTTCGCCGGCTTCGAGATCGCCCTCGCCGGCCGCACGCCCGGCAAGATGCTGATGGGGCTGCGAGCGGTCTCGACCCTGGGAGGCCGCCCTTCCGCCTCGGCATTTCTGATCCGCAATTTCCTGCGCAATTTCGACCTCGTCATCGGGGTGCCGCTGATGTTCATCGATCGTCGCCACCGGCGGCTCGGCGACCTGGTGGCCGGCACCCTGGTCGTGCACCACCGGCCGGAACGAGCCGAAGAAGAGGCGGTGACCTTCCGGCATCCCGACGACTGGAACGCCCGCGAGGTGGCGGTGGTGGAGTCGTTCCTACGTCGTGCCGAGTTTCTCGAGAGCGACCGGGCGCAGGACATGGCCGAGCGTCTGCTGGTTTGGGCTCTGCGCCGCTCTCCCGAGCTCTCGGCGGCCGAAGGACCGGAGAGCGGGCCGGGGTCCGAGGAGGGCTCGTTGCCGACTGCCCTGGATCGGCTGCGGCGGCTCTTCTGGGCGGGTGCCTGAGTGCACCCTACCGACACTACGGTGACGCTCTCGCTCGAGAGGCGCCGCGCCCGTTTCGGGAAGGTGCACTGAGTGGAGTACGGCCGATTCGTGGCCCTGCGGCGCCCCGCCAGCGAGGCGTTCGCCGAGGATCTGGAGCAGGCGAGACGATCGCCTCGATCCCTCGACTTCGACGAGCTGGAGGGGCTCACGTTTCGGTATCGGCAGCTGCTCCACGACCACGCTCTGGCCCGCGCGCGGTTTCCCGGCACCTCGTTCAGCCGCCAGCTGGAGCGCCTGGTGCTCGAGGGGACTCTCTGGCTGCAGCGCGACACCGGTAGCCACCTGCCGTCCCTCCGCGGCTTCTTCTTCGAGTCCTTCCCGCGGGCGATGGGAAGGTTGTGGCCGACCCTCGGGCTCACGGCATCCTTCTTCGTGCTCTCGGCCCTGCTCGGAGCGGTCCTGACCGCGGCCGACCCTACCCTCGCCTCGCACTTCCTGCATCCCGAGGCCATCGCTGGGCTGCGCTCCGGGGAGCTCTGGACGGAGTCGATCTTTGCGGTCACGCCGGGTGCCGTGGCTTCCTCGGCAATCGCCACCAACAACCTCTCGGTCGCGCTCACCGGTTGGGCCGGGGGCATGGCGGCGGGGGTGCTCGCGATCTACCTGGTGTTCGTCAACGGCTTGATGCTGGGCAGCGCCTTCACCGTCACGGCGCGGTATTCCATGGCCGGTTCCCTGTTCGAGTTCGTGGCCGCCCACGGCCCCCTCGAGATCTCCCTGATCCTGATCACCAGCGCCGCCGGTCTGCAGGTGGGAAAGGCCCTGGTCCAGGCCGGCGACGTGCCGCGAGCGACGGCCCTGCAGGCGGCGGGTCGCGATGCCCTGGTGGTGCTCCTGGGCTGCCTGCCGTGGATTCTGCTGCTCGGTTTCGTGGAGGGGTTCCTGTCGCCCAGCACCGAGCTGAGCCTGGCCTCGAAGCTGGCCCTCGGCCTCACCCTGGAAGCGTTGTTCCTGGCCATCGCCTGGGGGGCTACCCGAGACCGGTCGGCGGCCCGCATCCCAGTCGTGGGTGAGGAGGCCCGATGAAAGACCTGGAGCTCCTTTCGTTTCGTCTGTTGATCGACCATGTGGTCACGCTGGTCAAGCAGAATTTTCGGCGCCTGTACTCGAAGGTCGCCGCACCTCTGGCGGTGACTGGTCTGGGGGTGGGTCTCCTGCAGGTCTGGTGGGCCGGGGTCACGGGGGGGATCGAAGAAGGCGATGCGAACGTCTCCGAGTTCTTCGGCGCGTTCGGCTCGTTCCTCCTCGCCATGGTCGTCGTCGTGGTGATCCAGTTCGTCGTCTACCAGTCGTTGATGGTCGCCGCTCTCGGCACGGTCGCCGGGCGCGAAACGGGTTTGCTCGACGGTTTGCGGACCATCGCCCGGCCCCGGATCTTTTTTCAGCTCGTACTGGTGACTCTGGCCATCGTCTTTTCCTTCGCCTGTTGCCTGCCGGCGATCTACGTGGTTCCGGCCCTGACCTACGTCTTACCGGCGATGGTCGAGGAAGACCGGCGCGGGCTCGACGCCTGGAAACGGAGCTTCGACCTGGTGCACTTCCACCCCACCGGGAAATGGCTCCACCATCCGCTGCTGCAGACCGGAATGCTTCTCTTCGTAGGTTTCCTGATCAGCTCGGCGGTCACCATGGTGGTGCAGTGGCCCTTTCTGATCGTGCAGCAGATTCTCGTGCTCCGAGAGGCGGCGAGCGGAGTGTTGACCGACCCCGACACCCTGATGACCACGACCGCCTGGCTCCAGGTGCCGGCCCAGCTCCTGAGCGCGCTGGCGACGTCCGTGGCCTGGCTCTACTGGACTTTCGGTGTGGCCCTGCTCTACCGGGAGATTCGCCGTCGCCGCGAGGGCTGGGACCTGGACGCGGCGATCCGCCAGCTGGAGCCGGTGGGAGAGGCCTCGGCGTGAATCCGGAGCCCGCGACGCCGGAGCTCGCCACGGTCGACAAGGATTGGTTGCTCGAGCTGGCCCGGACCGAAGGGGTGGAGCACGAGATCTCCTCGCCGGGAATCGGCGAATACTTCCGCGATCTCTCCTTTGCCGTGACCCGGACGATCAGCGACTGGCTGTCGAGCTGGGTTCCGGGTGTCGGAAGTGTGCTGGCTCCCCTGGCACCGCAGCTGCTCCGGGCGCTGCTGTTCTTCGCCGGGCTCGCGATTCTGCTTCTCGTGCTCCGGCGCTGGCTCTCCCGGCGTAGGAGCCCGAGCCGAGTCGCGGAAGCCGACCCGGTGGCGCCCGAGCCCGTGTCGGACGTCGCCTCCACCGAGGTCTGGGCCTCGCGCCTCTCCCGGGCTCTCGAGCGAGGGGAGATCGCCGGAGCCCTCGAAGCTCTGTGGTGGTGGCTGGCCACCCACATCGCCCCGGGGGCGGCCGATCCCACCTGGACGAGCCGGGAGCTTCTCCGCCAGGCGCGACGCGACGACCTGCGCGCGCTGGCCGATCGCCTCGATCGCCAGATCTATGGTCCCGAAGAACCCGCTCCCGAGCAGGTACGAGCTCTGTTTCGAGATCTGCAGGAGGTGCTGGGTTGAGCGAGGGTCGCGGCTGGTGGCTGGTTCTGGGAGCTCTCCTGGTGGTGTCGATCCTCGGTTTCATCTGGCTGGATCCCGAGACCCAGGCCCACTCCAGCTCCTTGTCGCGAGATACGTCGGGCTGGTACCTGGCCCGGCGGATGCTCGAGGAGACGGGGACGGAAGTGCTCCTGCGTGATCTGCCCCTCGCCGATCTCGAAGGGCCCGGGGTCCTGGTGCTGGCCTTTCCCTGGCAGAAGAGCCTCTCGCCGGTGGAAGTCGAAGGGATCGACGATTTTCTCGACCAGGGCGGTACTGTTCTCTTCGCCTACCACGGGGGCCGAGATCTGCCCGGCCCGCGGGAAGAGGCCGTGATGACCCTTCTACGGCTCGACTGGGGCACCGCGCTCGAAGAGCGGAGCCTCTGGCCGTCGATCTGGTTCCGGGAGCACACCGAGGAGAAGCTTCTGCAGCCCGTCGCGGAGTGGGCCGGCGCACCGGAGCTCTCGGTCGGGCGTCAGCTCTGGTCGCCGCTGCTGCCCGACGCCGGCCGGGTGCTCTACCGGGAAGCGGACGATCGTCCCCTGCTCTTCGACTTTCCGTTCCGCCGTGGCCGGGTGGTCGTCTTGCCCGCCGCGACCTTCTCCAACGGCCATCTGGTGCGCTCGGGGAACGGCGACCTGCTGGCGTCGCTGGCCGTGGATTTCGGGGACCTGCCCTGGATCTTCGACGAGTACCACCACGGGCTGCTCCACCCCGAGGCGCCGGCCGGCGAGCGGCGTTTCGCCTGGGATCTCTTCATGGTCCACGTGCTGGTGCTCTACGTCCTCGGCGTCCTGGCCCTCGCCCGTCGTTTCGGGCCCGCCCGTGCACAGCGTCCGCTGGCCATGGGGTCGACGGCCGGTTTTCTGCAGAATCTCGGCGCCTTGCACCACCGGCTGGGGCACCATCGGCAGGCGGCTCTGCGCCTGGTGGAGCGATGGGCCGCCTACACGTCTCGCGAACCCCTGCCGGCCGATCGGGCCGCCGCCGAGGTGGCCAGAGGCGGCCGCCAGCTGGTGGCTCTGGCGGAGAATCTGGTACGCCGCTCGCGGATTCCGCGGCGGCTTTCGAGAGGAGAGAGCCTTGAGCCCTGAACGAACGGAAGAGACGACGGGTGAGCCGACTCCGGCGGCGGAGCTGAGCCGGCTGGCAGAACGGGTGATCGCTGCGGTAGAGACCCAGGTCGTGGGACAGCGGCCGGCGCTGGAAGCCCTGCTCGTGGCCTACATGGCTTCGGGGCACGCCTTGCTCGAAGGAGTTCCCGGCATCGGCAAGACCCTGATGGCCAGGTCTCTGTCGGGAGCCCTCGGCCTGGGCTTCCAGCGGGTCCAGTTCACGCCCGACCTGATGCCCGCCGACGTGATCGGCACCAATATCTTCCACGCCGACAGCGGTGAGCTCCGCCTGCTTCGGGGCCCCGTCTTCACCGAGATCCTGCTCGCCGACGAGATCAATCGCACGCCGCCCAAGACCCAGTCGGCCCTGCTCGAGGCGATGCAGGAACGGCAGGTGACGATCGACGGCGAGACCTGCGCTCTGGCCGCGGATTTCTTCGTCATCGCCACCCAGAATCCGGTCGAGCACGAGGGGACCTACCCGCTGCCCGAGGCCCAGCTCGATCGGTTTCTCGCCCGGGTGGAGATGTCGTTGCCCGATCCCGAGGCAGAGCTCGACCTCTTTCGGCGCGCCGTGGCGGGCACGCTCCGGGAGCAACACGCACCCACCCTCGAGCCGGTGATCACCCGCGAAGAGGCCGGGCGCCTGCGCCGAGCCCACGAAGCGGTACACGTGAGCGAAGAGCTGCTCGAGTACCTGTCGCAGCTCGCGCGCTCCACCCGCTCTTCGGAGCAGCTGGAGCTCGCCATCAGCCCGCGAGGAGCGCTGTCGCTGCTCGCCGCAGCTCGGGCGGCCGCCGTGCTGGCCGGGCGAGATTTCGTGCTGCCCGACGACTTCAAGCAGTTCCTCCGGCCCTGCTGGGGTCACCGCCTGATCCTCTCGGCCGAGGCGGAGCTCGAAGGCCACAGCGCGTCGAAGCTGCTCCAGGGAATCGCCGATGCCGTGGAGGTGCCCAAGGGATGAGGGCGTGCTGGGGAGCTCTCGGGCGTGCCTGGCGCTCGGAGTGATGTCGATCCCGATTCCCTCGGCCCGCGTGTTCCTGCTGCTGGCCCTGACCACGGTGCTCGGCGTGGTCGGTGTCCTGGTGCCGGCCATGGCCTGGCTCGCCCTGGCCCTCGACGCTCTGATCCTGGTGGCCTTCGTGGTCGACCACCGGCTCGCGGGTCGCTCCGCTCTCGCCGCTCGCCGCACCTGGCCCAGCCTGCTGGTCCAGGGAGCGGAAGACAAGGTGCGGGTCGATCTCGAGGGCCCCGAGACGCAGCGGCTTCGTCTCTGGGAAGGGTTGCACCCGGGGCTCTCGTCCGCACCTCTGCGCCGGGAGCTGCGGCTCGACGGGGCGGGTCGTGGAGCCTTCGAATATTCTCTGCGGCCGCGGTTGCGGGGAGAGCACCGGGCCGGGCCGCTGATGGTGCGCCTTCTCGGGCCGTGGGGCCTGGCCTGGAGCCAGCGCCAGCTCCTGGCCCCCGAGAGCTGCCGGGTCTTTCCCCAGGTTCGCTGGACCGGAGCGGTGGGGCAGCTCCTGCTTCTCGCCCACCGGCGTTCTCTCGGAAGGCATCCCCGGCGCTTGCGCGGCCTGGGGACGGAGCCCTACGCCCTGCGCGAATACCTGCCCGGCGATCCCCTGCACAAGATCCACTGGAAGGCCACCGCCCGGCACGGTCGACCGGTGAGCCGCGAAGACACCTGGGAGCTCGGCGCCCGTCTCCTGATCCTGCTCGAT